>NZ_JAMYOC010000032.1:0-60037 GCF_040319475.1 Mesorhizobium sp. M0904
TCTGGAGGCCAGCACGACGGCGCGCTTCGAAGCGTCGGCCAAGACAGGCAAGGTCCGCAGGTTCAAGGAGTTCGTTGACGGCGCCCGCGGCGCGGCCGGGCCGGCAGCACTCAGGCGACTATAACGGGCGCAGAGCCGACCCTGCGGCTTCCAGACATTGTCGTGTACAGCTTCAGACCCTCAAGCCGAGCCCGCAGGGCCTCGCTTACCTTTTACGGGGCGGCGGTACGTCCAAGCCGCTTCAACAGTTAAGAATTTCGCAAAGACGATACCCCCGGATCGTCGAGCTTCCGCTGCCACTTCCCGCATTCGCCGAGGCGGTCAATGACCCGCCCTTCACAATAGTTATCCGGCAAGCATCTGGATGCGAGAGATAATGTTGCCGGAGGCATCTCTCATGGCTTCTACACCTGCCTGAACGCCAGAACCGCGTTCGTGCCGCCAAAGGCGAAGGAGTTGCTCAGTGCCACGCGCACCTTGCGCTCGCGTGCCACATTGGGCGTGACGTCGAGATCGCAATCGGGGTCCAGCTCACGATAATTGGCAGTCGGCGGCACGACGCTCTCGCGGATAGCCATCACGCAGGCGATCAACTCGAGCGCGCCGGACGCGCCGAGGCAATGCGCGTGCATGGACTTGGTAGAAGAAATGGACATTGAGAAGGCGTGCTGACCGAAGACGCGCTTGATCGCCGCCGTCTCGATCTGGTCGTTGGCCTTGGTGCCGGTGCCGTGCGCGTTGAGATAGTCGACATCCTCGGCGTCCAGCCTGGCATCGGCAAGGCAGGCCCGCATTGCTGCCTCCGGCCCCTCGACAGTCGGCGCGACGATGTCGGACGCATCGGCGGAAAGGCCGGCACCGGCAATTTCGGCAAGGATGGTGGCGCCCCGAGCCAGGGCATGCTCGTAGCTTTCCAGCACCGCCATGCCGGCGCCTTCACCAAGCGACAGGCCCTGGCGATCGGCCGAGAATGGCCGGCAAGTATCGGGCGAAAGCACGCGGATCGCTTCCCATGCCTTCAGCACACCCCATATGAGCGGCGCTTCGCTGCCGCCGGCAAGCATCACGTCGGCCCGGCCGAGCCTGATCTGGTCCACCGCGCAGGCAATCGCATGGTTTGCCGAGGAACAGGCGGACGTGACGCCGAAGACCGGCCCGCGCAGACCAAGACTCATGCTGACCTGGCCGGCAGCGGCACCCGGCATCGCCTTGGGTACAGTCAAGAGAGCGGCACGCTTACCGCCCAGAAGGATGGCGCGGTAGGTTTGCTCGATCGCATCCCACCCGCAGCCGCCAACGCCCACCGTCGCACCGAAGCGATAGCTATTTCCCTCTTTGGAGGAAAGTCCGGCCTGACGCATGGCTTCGCGCGCCGCAAGCACAGCGAGCAGGCTGAAGCGGTCCATGGAGATGAGTTGCTTGCCGTCGATGTCATGCTCCGGCAGCGCCTTGATCTCGGCACCGATCCTGACCCTCAATTCATGGAGCTCGGAGTTGACGATTGGGCCGATGGCGGAGCGGCCTTCTCGCATCTCTGTCCAAATGGCGGCGGCGTTGGTCCCAAGCCCGCAAATACCGCCAATCCCAGTAATCACGACGCGCCTATCCATTCACACCCCCTTAGCGAGCAAGCTGCGCACGGCTTCCACCATGTCCCCAACATTCTGGAGATCCGACCATGCCTCGGCCGTATTCATCTCGATCTGGATGCCGTAGGCCTGCTCCAGGTCCCAGAGAACGTCCGCCAATCCCAGTGAATCGATACCGAGCGAAGTCAGTCCCGTGGCAGCCGTTATCTCGCCGCCTGTGGCAGGCGCTATGCCGCCCTCCGACGCGGCGCGCTTCTTGATAATGGCGATTATTTCGTTGGCGAGTTGATCTGCCATCTTGTTCCTTTCCAGCTTGCGTTTTCGGCGTCGTTCAAAACCCGAGTCGCGTCGCGTTGCCAAAATTGCCCCTCATAGAGCCTGTGCGACCGACCAAGCCCAATGCCCATAGGAACCGGACGAGTTCCGGCTTCTGCGGCGTCAGCCCGATGACGAAGAAAAGTCGCCGGCCTCCCGCTTTTGCGCCAGCACATCAAGAATCTGCGTGTAAATGGATAGGAACCGTCGTCAAACGTCAGCTAAACGCTGCGACGGTGGGTGCTGTCAGCGTATTCACTCGGCACCTCATATGTAATCGAGATGTTTCATAGCTCCGGACCAGTTGCGATCAACTATTGTACCGGTCCGCCATTCGTCGGAGAGTTCGACATGATCGGAGCGCTGCCTCTCATTCCCAGTACAATCTCCACCGCATGCGACAGATTTCCTCTTTCGGGCTCTTCTCAAGGGACTCGCCACGCGATAGAGGCAGTGATCGGCGCACGTGAGGTCCTGCCAAGTCCATGCGACATTCCGGAAAATTGGTAAAATCGTTTGTTTCAATCAAATGCATCCACGCTATGGATAGCTAAGACATGCGTTTCAAAGGGCTCGATCTGAATCTTCTCGTCGTTCTCGACGCGCTGCTGAGCGAGCGCGGCCTCACGGCGGCGGCACGCCGCATCAACCTAACCAAATTCATGGGGGTTGGTGGATGTGGCGCAAGCCGTTGAAATGACGTAGGATTTGGTTGCTTAAGCCGATCCGAACCATTTCCCGGAGACCACACCCACCATGAACGATCTTGCGCTGCCGCTGAGCGGTTTGTCATCAGTCGGCGGCAAGTCCGTCGTCGCCCGTTTCGACGGCGGCATGCTGTCGTCCAACAGCGGCGTTCTGGCCTTGGCCGAGGTGGAAAAGCGGTTGCGGGTGGCCGAGCGTCTGGCGCGTTGCATCGACGATCCGCGCTGCCCGGACCAGGTCGTCCACAGCCTGGCGGACATGATCGGCTTTCGCATGAAGATGATCGCCGCCGGCTACGAGGACGGCAACGACGCCAACCGGCTGCGCCGCGATCCGGTCTTCAAGATGGCCCAGGATGCGCTGCCGTCGGGTCGGGATCTGGCGTCGCAATCGACGCTGTGCCGGCTGGAGAACCTACCCGGCGTGCGGGAGCTGGTCGCGATGGGACGGGCGATGGTCGATCTCTATTGCGCCTCGTTCCGGCAGGTGCCGAAGCGGATCGTACTCGACATTGACGACACCTTCGACGCTGTGCACGGAGGCCAACAGCTTCGCCTGTTCAATGCCCACCATGACGAGTACGGCTTCCAGCCGATCGTCGTGTTCGATGGTGCGGGACGGTTCGTCAGCGCGATCCTGCGACCGGCCAAGCGGCCGAGTGGGGCTGAGATCCGCCCCCACCTGCGCCGTCTGGTGCGGGCGATCCGGATCAACTGGCCGAACATTCGAATCCTGCTCCGCGGCGATAGCCATTATTGCAACCCGCCGACTGGTGCCGCGCCAACGACGTCGACTTCATCTTTGGCCTCGCGCCCACCACGACCCTGCGCAAGCATGTCGCGGATCTGGAGGCCAGCACGACGGCGCGCTTCGAAGCGTCGGCCAAGACAGGCAAGGTCCGCAGGTTCAAGGAGTTCGTTGACGGCGCCGCTAGTTGGAGCCGCGTCGAGCGCATCATCGCGCGGGTCGAGGTCGGCGCCCAAGGTGGCGATATCGCTTCGTCGTCACCAACCTTGCCGGTGGGAAGGCCAAGGCGCTCTACGAGGATGTCTACTGCCGGCGCGGCGCGGCCGAGAACCACATCAAGTCGTGGAAGACGCATCTTGCCGCCGACCGCACATCCTGCACCAGAGCGACGGCCAACCAGTTCCGGCTATTCCTGCATGCCGGTGCTTACTGGTTGATGTGGGGCTTGCGGGCCGCGATGCCGAGGCGCTCGAGCTTTGCCGTCGCCCAATTCGACACGCTGCGATTGCGCCTCATCAAAATCGCTGCGCGGGTGGTCGAGATGAAATCGCAAATCCGCCTGCACCTGCCGACATCGTGCCCCGACCAGCGCATCCTGCGCATCGTCCTCGATCGCATCCCCCAACTCGCGACATACGATGGGGGCAGACGCCCCGAAACGAACCCGTCGACCGCAACCTGCAAACCCCCGCCTGCCATCACGACGGAGCAATCCCGGCGCCTGACGAGGCGCGTGGAAAAGCACCGCAACGGCGACCACAACGTCGCTTCAGGCCGTCAAAAGCTTATCGCCGTGCATCAAGGCGGCTAGAAGCGCGCCGGCAGCCTGGCGGGGGGCTTGGGGTTAGACTGCCGGCGCACGCCACTCATGAAGAGCGGCCCCTTTTTGCGGTTCCGACACCCATAGTCAACCCGGCAGCGTCTGGATGCCCGCTGTGCTCTTTTCAGAGCGGCTCGCGATGCCGGCCATGTCGGCCGATCCTGCCTAGGATGGGGGGCCACTCTCGTCGGCCGAGTTGATGCTCCAGCCAGTATCGCCTTGCCAACCAGCATGGGTTCGCCGTTAGCAATCCATCCTCGCGAGCCAATGCTATCGTGCACGTGTCGCAGCACTCCGGGCGGCTATATCGCCTAAGACAGCATGACGAAGCGTTCCAACTTCCTGTTCGGCGAGCCCGTGTGCAGTTCCTGACTCGGACAGTGGACGAGAATTCTCTTGGCGGTACTGCGCCAGAAGGCATTCGCGTCCAACGGAATCAAGCGACGACTATCAGCCGCAAACGTCACATCACAAGAGCGGTCTTCCACCCATTGCAGATTATCCGACTGATCAGGCGGCGTCCGATATGTCCGACTCTGCCTCAAGAATTCCCACAGGTATGGACAGCGATCTCGCTATCCGATTCCGATAGCCCTTATTGTACTTTAGACCCCGCTCGATGTTTTGGATTTCCTGAGCGGCAAGCCCGCACGCGACCGCGAGGTCCTCGATTGAATACCCAAGGTGCTCACGATAAGCGCGGATGATGTGGGTCCCCTGCGACATAGCCGTCAAGACTGGCTCGGGAATGCGCGAATCCTTCATAAACATCTCCAAGAAGATGGGAGCGCCTGACAAATCGGGAGATTTCCTCCCCGACCCTGGCGCACACCCAGCAAATCAAAAAAATGGACGTCCATTCGGCCGGACCGGCCTCATCCATGGAATGGGCCACTTGAAATTGGCAGCCGGGTCGGAATATGGCGGCTCACCTGCTTCTGATCAAGTTCTAAGAACCTGCCCGCCATGAGATGGCCTGATCGGCTGTAGCGCATTCGACCTGCGATCTTACACGACTCATTCTCCCCGATGGCTTTCTTGAACAGCAACTCGAACTCTCACTGACGCCTCCAGTGGCTATTCGCGGCACCGTCCACCCAGCCTCGCGGACGCTGATACCTCCGACCAATTTCCACCGCCGATGCAGCGAAGATGGACAAGCATCGCCACCTATAAAGGTTCACAATCATTCGACCGTGACCGATTTTGCGAGATTGCGCGGCTGGTCTACATCTGTGCCCATGAAGAGCGCCGTGTGGTAGGCAAGAAGCTGTATCGGCAGCGAGAAGATCATCGGCGCGATAATCTCGTCGACAGCCGGCAGCACGAGCGTGTGCATGGTGTCGAGTTTCGATGCGGCTGCCCCTTTTTCATCGGTGATGAGGATAATCCGCCCTCCACGGGCAGCCACTTCCTGCATGTTGGAGACGGTCTTGTCGAAAAAGCGATCATGGGGCGCGATGACGATCACTGGCATGTTGTCGTCTATCAATGCGATCGGACCGTGCTTCAATTCACCCGCCGCATAGCCCTCGGCATGGATGTAGGAAATCTCCTTGAGCTTCAGCGCACCTTCCATCGCTAGCGGGAAACTGGTGCCACGGCCGAGATACAGGACGTCACGACACTTTGACAGTTCGCGCGACAGGAACTCGATCTCCGGCTGGATGCTGTTGAGTACCTGGCCCATGACGCGCGGCACTTCGGCGAGGCTCCTGACGAGCGCCTGCAGCTCGTCTTCGGTTACGGTCCCGCGGGCTCTGGCGGCGCCGATGGCGAGTGCGGCTAGAACGGCAAGCTGGCAGGTAAACGCCTTGGTGGAGGCGACGCCGATCTCCGGTCCGGCAAGGATCGGGAAGACCGCATCGGCCTCCCGAGCGATGGTCGATTCGCAGGCATTGACGATAGCGCCAATTTTCAGCCCACGCTCCTTGCAGTACCTCAACGATGCGAGCGTATCAGCGGTTTCGCCGGACTGCGAAATGAAAAGAGCCGCCGACTGCGGCGACAACGGGATCTCGCGGTAACGGAATTCGGACGCAACGTCGATTTCAACTGTCAGGCGCGCATAGCGCTCGAACCAGTATTTTCCGATCAGTCCGGCGAGATAGGCGGTCCCGCAGGCCGAGATCGCCAAGCTCGGGATCCTGGCGAAATCGATGCCAGAAACCGTGTCGGCGCGATTCTCTATGATGTTGCTATAGTGACGGAGAGCATGGGCGATGACTTCGGGCTGCTCGTAGATTTCCTTCTCCATGAAGTGGCGATGAGTGCCCTTGTTGGCCAGATCGGCCGCGGCCGTGGAGGTATGGCGCGGACGCTCGACGGGATGGCCGTCGAAATCGAAGATATGGGCGCCCGAATTGCCGACAACGGCCCAGTCGCCCTCGATGAGATAGGTAATTTCATTGGTGAAGGGAGCGAGCGCGATCGCGTCGGAGCCCAGGAACATCTCGCCGTCGCCGTGACCGATCGCCAGCGGTGGTCCGTTGCGCGCCGCCATGATGGTCGACGGATCATCTTCGAAGAGGACGGCAAGCGCATAGGCGCCCCTGACGCGTTTCAGCATGGCACGCATCGCCTCTTGCCGCCTCATGCCCTCCCGGCGGTGTCTTGCCAAGAGATGCGCGACGACCTCGGTGTCGGTATCGGTCTGGAACTCGGCGCCAGCCGCCGCCAATTCGTCCTTCAGCTCGGTGAAATTCTCGATGATCCCGTTATGGACGACGGCGACACCGTCGGTAAAGTGCGGGTGCGCATTGCGTTCCGTCGAGGCCCCATGGGTTGCCCAACGCGTGTGGCCGATGCCGATGTTGCCGCTCAGCGGCTCTTCCTTCAGTCTCCTCTCGAGATTGACGAGCTTGCCCTCGGCGCGCCGGCGGTGCAAGGCACCTTCGGTGATCGTCGCAACGCCGGCGGAATCATAGCCGCGATATTCCAAACGCTTCAATGCGTCGACCAACCGATCCGACACCGGCTGTTGCCCAACGATGCCAACAATCCCGCACATGTTCGTCTTCCATTCTTGCCGGCAGCTTCAGCCCACGCGAGACGGATACCCATCCGGCCGCTTTCATTGGGAGATCTTCTAGTAGTATTGGGTAATATTGGTATAATTGATTGTAGGGATAGCTATCATCCACCCCATGGATAAGACGCGTTTGGGGCCCTGATCTAACTTCCTCGTTGCGCCTGACGTCCTCATGACCGAACGCAAGCCCACACCCCGCCGCACGAAGGAACAATCGGCCATGCGCGATCATCCCGGCCACGCACCTGACCACGAACCGCCGCCGCTCGTGGTCACGCGGTGATCGGCATGATCACACAGCACTGTAGTTAGGCAGCATCAGCGACGCATGGTCGGCATCATCATCATCGGCAACGTCGGCGCCGTCGGCATGATTCACGTTCGTCACGTTGATCATAATCATCGTCGCCGCCGATCTAGTTTCTGATTGCCTGCCGCTTTGACGCGGCTTTCGCCGGTAGAGCTTAGCCCGCGATGGCCTATCAATACGCTGTTAGTCGGCATGGCCGAAACCGAGAGTCAGGCGGCGCAGGCCACAGAGCACGTTCAGCGACCGTTTCAGTCAGCGCCGGCTTTGTCGGGGTTCGTAACGGTCATCAGGATTCTCGGGGCATGAATGCACTATCACGAAAACGTTGGTTCTCAGTGCTTGGTCCGTATTACTCAAACCCGATTCCCGCAGCGGAAGAGGCGCGTGTCACGTCTTGTACAAGGCACAATAGCAGTGAGAAATGGAGATTGATGCCTGCGCGTTTTCGAATAAGACAATCACCAAGCTGTCACCCGAATTACATCAGGAACTGTCTATAGCCGCCGCCCATCAGGTAGCGGCCACGTTGGATGGCGCGACGCACCTGATCGCGAAGATGGCTACCTGGATGAGACCAATCTTCTTCGACACGGCGTCTCCCGAACAGGGCAATGGCGATCTCCTGATGAGATGCTCCCGCAAGCGAGCCATCCAAAGCCTGGAGCACGATACGCAGACGCGCTCCGCGGGGTTCCGGCGGAAAGCAAGCAGCTGCCAGGCGGCCGCAACCATTGATGTCGTTCAGGAACTGAAGGGCAGCGACATGGAACTTCAGGTGCTGCGGCTGCACGATCGCGTCGACATATAGCCGCAACGGGCGGAGAACGGATGCACCGGAAAGGGCGATCTGCAGACTCCGGCAGTCCTCCCTCAGCAGCACGTGCTGCACGCCGGCAGGTGTCAGCAGGATGTCCTTGCAGCATGAGAGCGAAGGGAGATCAAGCGGTTCAAAATCGTGGTCGAGCCCAACCGGCTCCGCGGCCGCTCGTAGAATACGGGCGCAGTCGCGCGGATCCCAAAAGACCCTTGCCGACGTAGCGTCCGACTGTGGCGCGTCCGCGAAAAAGGAGGCTCCATTGTCTTAGGAAAGATGATCCTGTCGTCAACTCGATTATCTTCATGTCGGCCTGGGCTCCGACAATGTAGGCGGACGGTGCCATTTTGGCGTGGTCGCGCTGAAATTGTGGATTGCGCCGAAGAAACTCCCAGGCCCAGGCAGTGCGTGGCAATCGTCTGGCGTAGTGGTAAGCTTCGTGACGACGCCAGTCCGGCCAGCATACAAGACCGACCGTCGCTTCCTTGGGCAGACCAGCATCCTTCACGGCTCAGGTGTCCACAATGGCGCTATGCCGACGGGCCTAGAACCGGTTGCCACAGTACCGGTCCGCTCAGACGTCCCCTGCTGCGGATGCGCAAAAGGCTCGCGCGGGAAATCTCGAGAAACCCGGCCACCGCCTCCGTTTTGCCGACGGACTTGGGTTGTCCGATGCGCGACAATGGCCACGTCGCGAGGCGAAGGATCCGTTCCATGCGCGTGTCCGTCACCGTTACTATCCGGGTCAGATCCTTGGCCAAGCCGAACTCGATCATGCCCGCGAAGAGCTCGTAGGTTGCCTGGGCCAGTCCGCCCGCTGCCTTGGGCGCCGACGGAGGAAGATCGAGCGCGAAACGACTGCTCTCCCATATGTCGGAGGTCGAGGGCACGACGTCAGCACCCAGCAGCACCGGGAACGTGTCGCGCAACATTGTGGGTCCGGTGCTGGGCAAAAGACGCACGCAACCGCGAATTCGCCAGTCGGATCCCTTGAGGAGCAGATAGACAGGCTTCAGACCATCAAACGGGTCTGTTTCCATCTGGTCTTCGGTATCAACTTCCCAATCGAGCCTTTCCTTGAACACCCGAAACCTGAGCCCGTGCATCTCTTTGAGCTCGCTTGCGAACTCGTCGTAAAGGTCTGGTGTTATCAGCTGCATCATGGTCGCCTCCGTGCGGGATGTGTTCCCGCCATCGAAGGGCAAAGCCGGCAGCGATGCAGCCTGTAGAGGTTTACAGCTATCGTGGCCGACGAATCAGGATCTCGCCTGGCCGGAGGCAGCCAGTCGTGCAACGGCCTGGTTGATCGTTCGAACGCCAAGCTTTGCCTTGGCGTTTTCCAGATGAAAGGTCACGGTGCGCTTTGAGACGCCGAGAAGCTGGCTGATAACCCAAGCCGACTTGCCGCGCGCCGCCCATTTCAGGCACTCGAACTCCCGCGGGGTGAGCGTTACACCATCCACCACGCGATCGTCGGCGAGCCTGCGCCGGACATGGATATGAAAGTTGATGGCCACCAGCTGCAATGCTTTTTCGTAACGTGTCAGTGACCGCAACAGAGGCGGACGGGACTCGTCGGAAGCAAAGGTCAGGGCAGCAAACCGGCCGCGATGATCATGCATGGACATCGTCAGGCCGCCGCGGATGCCAAACTCAGCCGCACTCTCCAGAATTTGTTGCTGCGAATTCGGCAGACAGTGCCGAGCGCGATCCACCCCCCAATCGAAGGTATCCCAGCCTTGCAGCCCGCGCAGGATGACCGGATCAAGACTGTGGTATCGCTGTTGCAGATAACGTGATGTCCAGGATGAAGGATAGTTTGAGATCAATTGCGGGGCGTCGCCGGAGGCCGACGGGTAAGTGAAATAGGCGAATAGCGGAAAATCGAAGCCGGCTGCAGCGGATGCCATTGCCTCACGGAGATCGGCAGCATCAACACTTGCAGACAGTTGCTCGACGAAGTTCTCAAACACGCGATGCATTTGCGCTTTGCGTAACCTCCGTGATCGCTCGATGCCAGGCAGAGACCTTGTTTTAAACGATCCCGGACGGATACAGCGCGTGCCGAGAACCCCGTTAACGTGTTGAAACCCGTGATATTCTGACGTTGTCTATGAGACGTGTACCGCCGAGCCAGGCCGCGACAAGCAAGCGTGCAGGTCGGTCAAGGCTTGTCATCGGTCGCAGATCTGCCTCGTCGCGAAGTTCCAGGTATTCGACCTCGCGATAGCCCGCAGCCAGAATTGCTGCGCGCGCTTCGGCAAGCGTTGGCAGGACGGGCGAGTCGCGGGCAAGCCGCTCAGCCGTCTCGAGCAAGACCGATGATAGCTCGGGGGCAACAGCACGCTCTGCTGGCGAGAGCCGGACATTGCGCGATGATAGTGCAAGACCGTCGGCTTCGCGGACTGTCGGACAAGGAACAATGGTGATTGGAATATCCAGGTCCCGGGCCATACGCCTGACTAGCTGAAGCTGCTGAAAGTCCTTTTCGCCAAAGAAGCCGAAGTCAGCGCTGGTCTGCAGGAAGAGCTTGGCGACGACGGTCGCCACGCCATCAAAATGTCCCGGCCGGAAGGCACCGCACAGGCCCTCGCTGACACCGGACACCGAAACGGTCGTGGCGAAGGCCGCCGGATACATTTCCTCTGCATCCGGCGCATAAAGCAGGTGCGCGCCAAGCGGTGCCAGCTTGGCGGCATCCTCGTCCTCGGTGCTCGGATACGCGGCGAGATCGGCCTGGCTGTTGAATTGCTTCGGGTTGACGAAGAGCGTCACGATCACCCGGTCGGCCTTCTCGAGTGCCGCGCGCACCAGGCTGAGATGGCCCTCATGCAGGACGCCCATCGTTGGCACCACGGCAATCCTCACGCTCTCGCGGCGCCATGCGGCGACAATTTCGCGAAGCTGGGCAACGCTCCTGACAATCGGCACGCTCACGCTGCTTCTCCGCTCTTGGTGGCGTCCGCGTCGGCGGGCTTGCGCGCATCGGCAAACACGTGCTCGGCGGCCGGAAACTGGCGCTCCTTCACCTCCCGCGCATAGGCCGCGATCGCAGCCGCAGCGGCCTCCCCCATTTCAGCATAGCGCTTGACGAATTTGGGCCGGAAGTCGCCGAAGAGGCCCAGCATGTCGTCGACGACGAGAATCTGGCCGTCACAGGCTGCCGAGGCACCGATGCCAATGGTCGGGGTCGCCACCTCCCCGGTGATCCGGCGGGCGAGCGCCTCGGGAACCTTCTCCAGCACGACCGCAAAGGCGCCCGCTTCGCTTACCGCAAGCGCGTCGCGCCTGATGCGCTCGGCATCCCCGCCTCTGCCCTGCACGCGGTAGCCACCGATGGTGTTGATCGCCTGCGGCGTCAAGCCGACATGGGCCATGACCGGCACGCCGCGCGCGGCGAGGAAGCCGATCGTCTCTGCCATCGTTTCGCCGCCTTCGAGCTTGACGGCCGCGCAGCCGGTCTCGGCCATGACGCGCGCGGCATTGCGGAAAGCCTGCTCGGGGCTTTCCTCGAAGGAACCGAACGGCAGGTCGACGACCATCAGCGCCTGCTCGAGGCCACGGCGCACGGCCTGGCCGTGCGTGATCATCATCTCCAGCGTCACACCGAGCGTCGAGGGCAGGCCGTGGAGAACCATGCCGACGCTGTCGCCGACCAGCACCACATCGCAATGGGGATCGACAAGCCGGGCGACTGGCGTCGTGTAGGCGGTAAGGCAGACGAGCGGCGTCCCACCTTTGCGCGAACGAATATCCGGCGGTGTGATCGCCTTGGTGTCACCAAACGCACTCAATGGACCCTCCTTCCCCAACGTTACCAACCGCGGGTGTCGCGTTTGCCACATTTTTGTGCAAGTGCGAAGAGCTAAAAATGGCCGTGCAGCTGTGCGGTGTTGACGTGCGGACAGGCGCGCTTACACTTAAATCGATTCAGGCGCCCCCGAGCTGGCCAACCACTTTCGCGAACATGGACGATCAGGCAAAAGGACCCAGGAAAGACAGAGCCGCCGTCAAGGCCGACGAAGTCAAAGTGGACCTGATCGCCTTTGTCGTCGCCGTAAACGACAGTGAACCGTGTGTCCTCACCATCGGCCAGGCGGACACCCTTCCCTCCGGACCATTTGCGCTTGAGCACCGATCGCTGCAATCCGGTTTGAGGGGGTGGGTCGAGCAGCAGACCGGCCATCCCCTGGGGTATATTGAGCAACTCTACACCTTCGCGGATCGGGATCGCATCGGCGCCGAGCGCCAGCAGCGCGTCATCTCCATCAGCTATCTCGCATTGACCCGCAAGGAACAGGCAGCTGGCTCGCCCAAGTGCGGCTGGCAGAGCTGGTATGAATATTTTCCATGGGAGGACCACCGCTCCGGCACGCCTCCGGTCGTGCTGGACGTTCTGCGACCGCGCCTGATTGAATGGGCAGACGGCGTCAGCGACGCGGCCACGCGACGTGAACGCTGGCAGCGGGCGACGATAGCCTTCGGCTTCGACGACCGCCTTTGGAACGAGGAACTCACGCTTCAACGCTATGAGTTAGTCTACGAAGCAGGCCTGGTCCAAGAGGCCGGAAGCGGACGGGACGCGACGCTGCCTCCGCTGGTGCCCAGCAAGTCTATGGTCGCCGATCATCGCCGCATCGTGGCGACCGGCATTGCGCGGCTGCGCTCCAAGATCAAATACCGGCCGGTCGTCTTTGAGCTGATGCCGCCGGTCTTCACGCTTTTGCAGCTGCAGCGAACCGTGGAGGCGCTTGCCGGCAGGCTCGTGCGTAAGCCGAACTTTCGCCGGCTGATCGAGCAGCAGGAGCTGGTCGAAGAGACCGGAGAGGCAACCGCGGAGACCGGCGGCCGGCCAGCGAAGCTTTACCGGTTCCGCCACGCCGTTCTCGACGAGAGGGTCATCGCCGGGACAAAATTGCCGCTGGCGCGGGGTTGACATCGCTTATACTCACAGCAAGTATATGCTGGTTATTTTCAACTAGAGTATAAGCTGGAGGGGTCGATGAGCGCCGTGCTGCCTGCGACCGCGTTTCTCTACGAGCGCGTCCGACGAGTGATCCCGCCGATCGAATGGCCGGCTTTCGTCGAGGATATCGAGGCGATCCTTGCACTGAAGCGCGAGCGCAACGCCATCATCCTGGCGCACAACTATCAGACCCCCGAGATCTTTCATTGCGTGGCCGACATCGTCGGCGACAGCTTGGCACTGGCCCGCACGGCTGCGACGATCGAGGCGCAAGTCATCGTGCTGGCCGGCGTACATTTCATGGCCGAAACGGCCAAGCTGCTCAATCCGCAAAAGACGGTGCTCATTCCCGACCTGCGGGCAGGCTGTTCGTTGGCGGAATCGATCACGGCAGAAGACGTGCGCTTGATGCGCCAGCGTTATCCCGGCGTGCCGATCATCACTTATGTCAACACGTCGGCCGAAGTGAAAGCCGAGTCGGATATCTGCTGTACATCCGGCAACGCCAAGGCGGTCGTCCAATCCCTTGGCGTTCCCCAGGTGATCATGTTGCCGGACGAATATCTGGCCCAGAATATCGCCGCCCAGACCGATGTGCAGATCATCGCCTGGAAAGGGCATTGCGAGGTGCATGAGCGCTTTACACCGGCCGACATCCGCGAGTTGCGCGAAAGCCATCCCGGCGTGATCGTGCTCGCGCATCCCGAATGCCCGCCCGACGTCGTGGCTGAAGCAGATTTTTCCGGCTCGACCGCTGCCATGTCCGACTATGTCGAAAGGCAAAGGCCGGCACGTGTCGTGCTGATGACGGAATGTTCGATGAGCGACAACGTCGCGTTAGCGCACCCAGAGGTCGAGTTCATCCGGCCCTGCAATTTGTGCCCGCACATGAAGCGGATCACGCTTGCCAACATCCGCATGGCGCTCGAGCAGAACCACCATATCGTAACCATCGAACCCGGGATCGCCGGGCGCGCGCGGCTTGCGGTCGAACGGATGCTGGCAATTTGAGCGCCGATGTCCGCAGCATCTTCGGGCGGCCGATCATCATCGGCGGCGGCATCGCCGGACTGATGACCGCGCTTCAACTGGCGCCGGAGCCGGTGCTGCTTCTGTCCAGGACGCTGCTGGGAGCTGACAATTCGAGCACGTGGGCACAGGGTGGTCTGGCTGCAAGTTTCGGCGAAGACGACGATCCGGAACTGCACCTGGCCGATACGCTTGCCGCCGGGGATGGTCTCTGCGACACAGACGTGGCGAGCCGCATCCTCCAAGCCGCGCCCAAGGCGATAGAGGGGCTTGCGGGCTTTGGGGTTCCCTTCGACCGTACGTCGAAAGGATCACTGTGCCTCGGATTGGAGGCCGCACACAGCCGACGTCGCATCGTTCATGCGCATGGTGACGGCACCGGGCGTGAGATCATGCGTGCCCTGATCGCGGCTGTGCGTTCCACTCCGTCGATTGTTGTCGTGGAGGGCGTGGAAGCGCGCCGACTGGCGGTGCGAGAGAATGCGATCCGAGGCGTCTGGGCGAGCGGTTCGATAGGACCTGTCTTCTTCGGCTCACGGCGGGTCGTCCTCGCCACCGGTGGGATCGGGGGACTGTTTCTCGACACCACCAATCCTTCGGGCAGTTGCGGACAGGGCCTGGCGCTTGCGGCCCGCGCTGGAGCTGTCCTTGCCGACCTCGAGTTCATCCAGTTCCACCCGACCGCGCTTGACGGCCCGGAACGCCCTATGGCGCTGGTCAGCGAGGCCGTCCGCGGCGAAGGTGCTGCCCTGATCGACGAAACCGGCCAGGCTTTTCTCCAGAGCGTGTCAGGGGCGGAACTTGCGCCTCGTGATGTCTTGGCGCGCGCCGTCTGGAACCATCTTGCCAACGGCCACCGTGTTTTTCTCGACGCGCGGCAACGGCCTGGCCCGGAATTTGCTCGACACTTCCCGACAATTGCATCAGCCTGTCGTGGAGCCGGCATCAATCCCGCGCGCGATCTCATCCCCATTCGTCCGGCCCAACACTACCACATGGGTGGCGTTGCCGTGGACGGCTCCGGTAGGACGTCCGTCAAGGGGCTGTGGGCCTGCGGCGAAGTCGCTTCGACAGGACTGCATGGCGCCAACAGGCTCGCCAGCAATTCCTTGACCGAGGCCGTCGTGTGCGCGCGCTGGGTCGCTGAAAGTGTCGCCGGAACGCCTGCTCGCAGAACAAGGCCTGCGGTTGCGGACGTTCACCCATCGCCCGCTCCGATACCCGTGCGTGTTTTCCTGTCGCGCGCACTCGGCATCGTCCGGGATGGTGAAGGTCTGAAAGCAGCCGCATATGCCTTGTTGCCGCTCGCCGAAAGCAAGGACGCGGCCTCGGATCCGGCGGCTGTCGGGCTAATGATCGCGGTTGCCGCCCTGTTGCGCGAAGAAAGCCGCGGCGCTCATTACCGGACAGACTTTCCTCATCATGCGACTGTCGCCCGACGGTCCGAAATCACCCTCGAAGCCGCCTTGGCCGCTGCGCGGGAACTCGGACACTCGCCAAGCCTCGAAGGGGCAAAATGATGACGCTCTCACCGCTTCCCACGGTCATGCTTGAGCCGCTTGTAAGGGCAGCTCTTCTTGAAGACCTTGGCAGAGCCGGCGACTTGACCACGGAGGCCATCATCCCGAAGGCACACCAAGCGGGAACCGTGCTGGCGGCGCGCCAGTCCGGAGTTGTCGCCGGCCTCGATCTGGCGATGCTCGCTTTCCGCTTGATTGATCCTGATGTCGAAATTTCGGTGGAGCGGGCAGACGGCTGCAATGTCATGGATGGAGAGGTCATTGCATCAGTGGTTGGCCCTGCCCGGGGCATTCTCACAGCCGAACGGACGGCACTCAATTTTTTGTGCCATCTGAGCGGCATCGCTACAGCAACGGCATCGATCGTCGCTGCGGTTCGTGGATATGGCGCGAAGATCGTCTGCACGCGCAAGACGACGCCCGGATTGAGGGCAGTCGAAAAGTATGCGGTGCGCGCGGGTGGCGGATCCAATCACCGTTTCGGCCTCGACGACGCAATTCTGATCAAGGACAACCACATCGCCATCGCAGGCGGCGTTCGCCCGGCGCTCGAGCGAGCACGAAGACGGGCCGGTCATCTCGTCAAGATCGAAGTCGAGGTCGATACGCTGGCCCAGTTGGAGGAGGTACTTGGCTTCGCTCCCGATGCGATTCTGCTCGACAACATGTCCCTCGCCGATCTTCGCCGGGCCGTCGCAATCGTTGGCGGCCGTGCTATCACCGAGGCTTCTGGCGGGATCGCATCCGATACAGCGCGAGCGATTGCCGCGACCGGCGTCGATCTGATTTCGGTCGGCCGACTGACCCACAGTGCGCCGATCCTGGATATCGGCCTCGACTATTGGGGCTCATGATTGTCTGAGGAACGAACAGGATCGAATCAACTGTCCTTTCCGATCGTCATCAATCAGACAGCAAAGCAAGGCAGAACCGGAGGAACAGCATGGACATGCAAACAGCCAGTCCAACGCAGACATCGCCACAGGCTCAATCCCCTGACTCTGGAGCGTGGACCCTGGAGAAGGCTCGGGCACTTCACGATGCCCCCTTCAACAATCTCCTCTTCCTCGCGCAAACCGTGCACCGCCAGAATTTCGATCCCAACAAGGTCCAGCTCAGCCGGCTTCTCAGCATCAAGACAGGCGGATGTCCGGAGGATTGTGGCTATTGCAGCCAGTCGGCGCAGCACGAAACCGGTCTGAAGGCGTCGAAGCTGATGGAGGTCCGGCGCGTCATCGCCGAGGCGAAGAAAGCGCGTGACGCCGGCGCCACCCGCTATTGCATGGGTGCGGCCTGGCGAAACCCCAAGGCGCGCGACATGGATGCGGTAGTGGCCATGGTCGAAGGCGTCAAGGCGCTCGGTATGGAGACCTGCATGACGCTCGGCATGCTCGATCTTGCGCAAGCCTCTCGTCTGAAACAGGCGGGCCTCGACTACTACAACCACAACATCGATACGTCGGAACGCTACTATAGCGAGATCATCAGCACGCGCAGCTTTGCCGACCGGCTCGAGACGCTCGAGCACGTTCGCCAATCCGGCATCAAGGTCTGCTGCGGCGGCATTGTCGGCATGGGCGAGGAGCCGGTGGACCGGATCGGCATGCTCGTGACGCTGGCCAACCTGCCGGAACATCCGCAAAGCGTTCCGATCAACATGCTGATCCCGATCGCCGGCACCCCGCTTGCCGACGCCAAGCCCATCGAGCCGATCGAATTCGTGCGCGTGATCGCGCTGGCGCGCATCATGATGCCGAAATCGCATATCCGTCTTTCCGCCGGCCGCACCGCCATGACCGACGAGATGCAGGCGCTGTGCTTTTTTGCCGGCGCCAACTCGATCTTCGTCGGCGACACGCTGCTGACGGCGGACAATCCCGGTGAGGACAAGGATACCCTGCTGTTCCGGCGCCTTGGCATCGAGCCGATGGAACTCGAGGCGCAATGAACGGGGCACCGCTTGCCCGCTATGAGGCGACCTTGCAGGGACTGGCGCGCAAGGACCGGCTGCGGACGCTGAAGCCGCGCGCCGGGCGCGACTTCTCGTCGAACGACTATCTCGGGCTTGCCGCCTCCAAAAGACTTGGCGAAGCGGTTGCGGCGGCGATTGCGCGTGGCACGCCGGTTGGCGCCACCGGGTCGCGGCTGTTGCGCGGCAATGCGCCGGAACACGAGCAGCTCGAGGCAGACGCGGCGGCATTCTTTGGAGCCGACCGCGCGCTGTTCTTCGGCAGCGGCTACATCGCCAACTTCGCTCTGCTGACGGCGCTGCCGCAGAAGGGCGACCTTTTGATCCTCGATGAGCTCGCCCATGCCAGCATGCATGAGGGTGCGCAGGCCGGGCGCGCACAGTTGGTGCTGGCCGCGCACCACGACGTCGATGCTGTCGAGGATGCGATCACACGTTGGCGCGCCGAAGGCGGCATGGGATGCGTCTGGATCGCGGTGGAAAGCCTTTACAGCATGGATGGCGATTGCGCGCCTTTGGAGAGCCTGGTCGCGCTTGCCGATCGGCACGACGCATTCATCGTCATTGACGAGGCGCATGCCACCGGCGTCTGGGGACCGGACGGCCGGGGGCTGGCCGCCGCTTTCGAGGGCCGCGACAACATCGTCGCGCTCCACACCTGCGGCAAGGCGCTCGGCGCATCTGGTGGGCTCGTGACCGGGCCGAGGACACTGTGCCAGTATCTGATCAACCGTTGCCGGCCATTCATCTACGCCACAGCGCCATCGCCGCTGATGGCGGTCGCGGCGCGCGAAGCGCTCGCAATGCTCGCCGACGAGCCTATGCGGCGTGTTCAGCTACATGAACGCGTTGCCCTCGCAGGCCGCCAATTGGTCGATCGCTGCGGCGTCACGCCCAGCGGCTCGCAAATCCAGCCATTTGTCATCGGCGATGTCAGGCGCACCATGGCAGTGTCGGCGCGCCTGCAGGCCCGCGGCTTCGACATACGCGGCATTCGTCCGCCGACCGTGCCCGAGGGCACGTCACGGCTGCGCATCTCACTGACGCTCAATATCGGCGAAGCCGACATTTCCGCCATGGTCGAGGCGCTCGTCGAGGTGTTGGCCCAGACATGACCGGAGGCGACATGACCAAGCGCATCGTCATCACCGGAACAGACACCGGAATTGGCAAGACGGTGTTTTCGGCCGGGCTTGCCGGCCTGCTTGACGGTTTCTACTGGAAGCCGGTGCAATCGGGCCTCGACGGCGAGACCGACAGCGAGGCGGTTGCGCGACTTGCCGGGCTGCCGTCGGGGCGCGTGCTGCCGGAAGCCTACCGCTTGAAGAGCCCGCTTTCGCCGCATCGTTCGGCCGAAATCGACGACGTTTCGATCGAGGCTGCCGATCTTTCGTTTCCGGTCCTGCCGACACCGCTCGTCATCGAAGGCGCCGGCGGGCTGATGGTGCCGCTGAACCGCCGGACAAGGTTCATCGACATATTCGAGCAATGGCAGTTGCCGGTCATTCTGTGCGCCCGCACCGCGCTCGGAACAATCAATCACACCCTGCTGTCGATCGAGGCCCTGCGGGCGCGCGCTATCCCGCTGGCTGGCATCGCCTTCATCGGCGATGAGATCACCGATACGCAACGGACGATCGTGGAATTCGGCGACGTGCCGCAACTCGGCAGGCTGCCGCACCTCGATCCGCTGACGGACAAAACGCTGAGACAAGCGATGATTGCCGGCTTCGACCTCGCTTTGATTGCCGGAGGCGAGTGATGTCGCATTCCCGTGTGTGGCATCCCTTCACCCAGCACGCGCTCGAGCCTTCGACCCCTGAAATCCTGCTGACTGAAGGGGCCTATCTCCACAAGGCCGACGGAGCGCGCATTCTGGACGCCATTTCCTCCTGGTGGGTCGTCACCCATGGCCACCGCCATCCCCGCATCATGAAGGCCATCGAGACGACCGCGTCGAGCCTCGATCAGATCATCTTTGCGGGCTTCACCCACGAGCCGGCCGAACGGCTGGCCAGGGCGCTTGTCGACCTCGCACCCGCCGGCCTCGACCGGGTGTTCTATTCCGACAGCGGCTCGACCGCCGTCGAAGTCGCGCTGAAGATGGCGCTCGGCTATTTCCGCAACATCGGCGCGCCGCGCTCGCGCATCGTCGTCATGGAGCACAGCTATCATGGCGACACGATCGGCACGATGAGCGTCGGTGCCCGCGGTGTGTTCAACGCCGCCTACGAACCCTTGCTGTTCGAGGTCGACACCATTCCCTTCCCTGCCGCCGGGCGCGAACAGGAAACGCTGGATAGATTCGAGGCCCTCAGCCGCGACCAGCGCGCCGCTGCGCTGATCGTCGAGCCGCTGGTGCTTGGCGCCGGCGGCATGCTGATGTATCCGGCATCGGTTCTGTCCGAATTGAAGAGGATCACTGAGGCCTCGGGCACGCTGCTGATCGCCGACGAGGTGATGACCGGGTGGGGGCGTACCGGAACCATGTTCGCCTGCGAGCAGGCGAACATCTCTCCGGACATGCTGTGCACCTCGAAGGGCCTGACCGGTGGCGCAATCCCGCTGGCCGCCACACTCGCCACCGATGCCATCTTCCAGGCTCACTATTCCGAGGACCGGAAGAAGACGTTTTTCCACTCGAGTTCCTACACGGCCAATCCGATTGCCTGCGCGGCAGCACTCGCCAATGTCGAGATCTGGCGTGACGAGCCGGTGGCCGAGCGGATCGCCACCCTGAGCGCGAGGCAGGCCGCCGGGTTTCGACGCTTTCGCGACAATGCCAACTTCACCGACAGCCGCGCGATCGGCACGATCCTGGCTCTCGACCTGCGCGCCGGCTCTGCCGGCTATCTGGCCGAGATCGGACCTAAGCTGCGGGCCTTTTTCCTCGAGCTCGGCCTGCTTGTGCGCCCGCTCGGCAATGTCCTTTATCTCATGCCTCCCTATTGCGTCACCGGCGACGAGCTCGATCGGCTCCATGACGCGATCGAGGAGGCCGGCGAACGCTTCGGTTCGAGCCCATGAGCAGGTTGTCGCGCCTTCTCGGGTTTGGCCATCATGCGCCTGGCCGAAAGGTGACGAATGCCGAAATCGAGAACAATCTCGGCCTCGAACCGGGCTGGATCGAGCGGCGTACTGGAATCCGATCGCGCTTCTGGGCAACGGACGAAGACACGCTGTCTGGTCTTGCTGCCCAGGCCGGCGCCATGGCGCTGGCCAGCGCCGGCATTGCGCGCCATGACATCGGTCTGCTGCTGCTTGCCACCTCGACGCCCGATCACCTCCTGCCGCCCAGCGCGCCGCTGGTCGCACATCGGCTGGGGCTCGGCCGCGCCGGCGCTGTCGATCTGACCGGCGCCTGCGCCGGCTTCATCTATGCGCTGATGTTTGCGGACGGATTTACCCGCCTGCACGGCAAAGCGAGCCTTGTTATCGCCGCCAATATCCTCAGCCGCCGCATCAATCCCTCTGAGCGCGCCAGCGCCGTGCTGTTTGCCGATGCCGCCGGCGCCGTCGTGATCGGTCCGTGCGAGGATACTGATCGGGGGATTCTCGGTGCCTCCGTGGATTCGGACGGCTCGCGATACGGCCTGATCCAGATTCCCGCAGGAGGAAGCAACATCCCGTTCCACGGTGACCTCGACCTCGCGCAAACCCGAATGACGATGACCGACGGCCGCGAAGTGTTCGCAAAGGCCGTCGAGATGATGACCGATTGCTCGATAAGCGCGCTAGCCGCTGCCGGAGTGCGACCACAGGATGTCGACCGGTTCGTGCCGCATCAGGCCAATGCTCGCATTTTCGATGCGGTCGGGCGAAACCTCGGCGTTGCCGATCACCTGATCGTCAAGACGATCGCCGACTATGGCAACTCTTCCGCCGCGACGATCCCGCTCTCACTGTCGCTCGCCAATCAAGCGGAGCCGTTTCGGCCGGGCAAGAAAATACTCCTGGCGGCGGCAGGTGCGGGACTCAGCGGCGGGGCGCTCGTCGTCGGGATTTAGCCCAGCGAAGCTGCTCAACATCAGGACTGACGTTGTGAGATGAATAGGACAACGGGACCAATGCGAAAAATAGTCGCCGGCAATCTGCACGGCATGCACGTCACCGAAGCAAACCTCAACTACCACGGTTCGATAACGCTCGACCCTGACCACTGCGAAGAAGCCGGGATCCTGCCAATGGATTCGTGGGAGACATGGAGCAAGACTTCCGGCGCGAATCTCGACCTATGTCATCCTCGGCGAGCGCGGCTCTCGATGCTGCATCCTCAACGGCGCGGCCGCCCGGACCTGCCAGCCCACTCCATCCATCTGGACGAAGCGCGCATTCCTCTCTGAAGCCGCGGATCGTTACATTCGTCATCAACAATGTCGTCGGCTTTCTGACCGATGGCAATGCGCTGACGCGGACAGCGTTGACGATTAGATCGGCAGGGGCGCTTCAGCAGAACTTTCGCCGGTTGATGGAGCAGCAGGAACTGGTGGCGGAGACCGGCGAAAGTGCATTTGATACCGGCGGTCGGCCGGCGAAGCTTTATCGCTTCCGCCACCATGTCCTCGACGAAACGGAGGTCGCCCGGACAAAATTGCCGCTGGCGCGGGCTTGACATCCTTTATACTCAACGTAGAAATATCCCTTATAATCAATTCGATTATAACGAGAAATTCATTCGCACCGTCCGAACCCACGGTCTCGCTCGGGAAGCCCGTATGAGTGGATCGAAGTGATCTTGGAAATGAAACGCCCGAGGACGGGCTTTCAACCTTTGTCGTGAAGGAGGTGCCGCGCGCCTGGGCCAATGCCTTGCGGCAACGGTGAAGGATGTATACCGCCAGTAAACGCGTGCGTCAAAGTCGCTATCGAATGTACAGTTCGTCTAAATGTGCGATACGTTCAGATTTGTGCAAGTACTTGGAAAAGTGTTGCATAAAAGAAGCCGTCTAATTACATAAATCAGGCAAGCTAAACTTTAAACGCACAAATGAGCGTGGGGCGCCCTGTTCCATGGCGCCTTTTTTAAGGATTATCCTTAGACTCTCTCCCGGGGGAACTGTGGGTGAAGAAACAACGCATCGTCCTGCTGGCAGCTGTTTTGGCGTCTGCCTTTGGCTTTTTTTTGCTGATCCTGATCCTGCAGATGGTCAGTTTTTTGGTTGACTAGGCACGCGCAAGCGGGATGGATCGCGCAGAGACACGCGGAAGTTTTTTTCGCCAGCGAAACCCCGACGACCTGATGGGGAGTCGCGCCAGCAGGGTGGGAGCCACGTCCAGTGCCACCATGCGAGATGCCGATTGTTGGCGCGTCTGTCAGTTCGCGCGGCCATATTCATTCTGGTGCCGATCTGTTGCCTTTTCTGCTTTTCCCATGCGTTTTAGGCCGAGCCAATTTGTGAAGCGGGCGGTCAATGGATCTGCGCCTCGCGATTGCCTGCCGTTGCCTGATTGATCTGGGCGGGATAATCCGAGAGCGAACGCTGCAACCGCGGTTCGAATTGCGCGAAGTTGAACCGGACTTCATCCGCGGTCAGGAACTGGTGGGTTGCGCCGGGAAAGCCGGCGACCATCACAAGGTCGCCTTCCTTGACGCCTTCACAGGCTATGGGTAGCCAACTCTCCGGCCGGTAAGGCACATTGTCGCGCGCATATGGCCGGGAGGAACCATCAGGAGCGACATAGGCGCGATAAAAGCCGAAGTGGCCCGTGTGGCGCAGCCACATCCAGTTGTCCGTTTGGCCGCCGAAGTTGCCGATGCCGAGCGCGGGCGCATAGACGAGGCGCACGTCCTCAATTTCGAGCTTCTGGAGGAGATAGTAGGAGACGCCGCCATACGTCGCAACGGCGATGGGCTGTCCTTCACATGCGGCGATCAGGGCCTTTTTGTTCGTGGCGAGCCGCTCATAGCGGGCAAACCCGTTCAGCTTGTCCGAGACGCTCTTGAGCATTTCGGCGGTCACATCCCGCATGTCCTCGATCACATAGCTGCGGCTGCCTGGCGCCGCGGGCAATTCTTCACCCAGGGCTCTTCGCCAGAAAGCCGTCTGTGAGATAGTCCTGGCCCTCCTTGCTGTGGTATTGGATGGATTCTAACACGCAATGATGATTGGTTGCGACCAGCCCTTGTGGACTGACGAACGAGGCGGAGCATCCGCCCAGTGATACGATCGCGTTGAGCGGGTCAGCGTCTAGACGGCCCAGCTGGGCGGGATCGATCTGGAGCCCATCCGCGCGCATGGCCGCGCACACTTCCGCAGTCTGGCCCGGCATCCACATACCTTCGTCCGCCGATGTAGCCGTAACCGTCCAGAGCAAGGCGATGGCAGTTGCTTTGGCCAAACATTTCAAATTCGAGTTCGTGCTGACTGTCGCTCTCATCTTGCCTCCTGTTCTCCGCAGATTGGATTGGTGACTATCGGGATGGCCGGAGTCCTGGCGCCCGCGCGGCGGCCACACCGTAAAGACCGAGTGGACGGTTAACGCAGGAATCCTGATGGCGCTCACCTCTCATTATATCGGTCGCGCGCAACGTTTGCGGATCATTCGCTGCACCAATCGTGCCAAATGAATAAAGCCTTCAGTTGCAAATGGTGAGCCGCCCCATCCATGTCCGATCTCCGACGTCGTTCACGTAAAACGCTCGGTGCTTCCACGCTCGTTTGCTCTTCGCCCGTCCCTCTTCCGTCTTGACTAGCAGGAGCCTACGGCCTATCTCACTGCCGCGTTAGCACTCGCTTCTGGTGAGTGCTAAACACGCTCCGGCAACGGAGAACCGTTCAACATCCGCACCAGGGAAATCCAAAAATGGCAAAGTCGAATTTCCGGCCGCTGCATGACCGCGTGGTCGTTCGCCGCGTCGAGTCCGAAGCGAAGACCGCCGGCGGGATCATCATCCCCGACACGGCGAAGGAAAAGCCGCAGGAAGGCGAGATCATCGCCGTCGGTTCCGGCGCCCGTGACGAGGTCGGCAAGCTCGTCCCGCTGGACGTCAAGGCCGGCGACCGCATCCTGTTCGGCAAGTGGTCGGGCACCGAAGTCAAGCTCAACGGCGAAGACCTTCTGATCATGAAGGAAGCGGACATCATGGGCGTCATCGGCTGACACGCCGCCGCCTTTCATCCGCACCATCCAATCTGAATTTCGGGCGAAATGCCCAGGAGTAACAAATGGCTGCCAAAGACGTAAAATTCTCCCGTGACGCTCGTGAGCGCATGCTGCGCGGCGTCAACATCCTCGCCGACGCGGTGAAGGTCACGCTCGGCCCCAAGGGCCGCAACGTCGTCATCGACAAGTCGTTCGGCGCACCGCGCATCACCAAGGACGGCGTCACCGTCGCCAAGGAAATCGAGCTTGAGGACAAGTTCGAAAACATGGGCGCGCAGATGGTCCGCGAAGTTGCTTCGAAGACCAATGACATCGCCGGCGACGGCACTACGACCGCGACCGTTCTGGCACAGTCGATCGTCCAGGAAGGCCACAAGTCGGTTGCCGCCGGCATGAACCCGATGGACCTCAAGCGCGGCATCGACCTCGCCGTCGCCGACGTCGTCGCGACGCTGATCAAGAATGCCAAGAAGATCAAGACCTCGGAAGAGGTTGCCCAGGTCGGCACCATCGCCGGCAATGGCGACGTTTCGGTCGGCTCGATGATCGCGGAAGCGATGCAGAAGGTCGGCAATGAGGGCGTCATCACGGTCGAGGAAGCCAAGACCGCCGAGACCGAGCTCGAAGTCGTTGAAGGCATGCAGTTCGACCGCGGCTATCTCTCGCCCTACTTCGTCACCAACGCCGAAAAGATGGTTGCGGATCTGGAAGACGCCTACATCCTGCTCCACGAGAAGAAGCTCTCCAACCTGCAGGCCATGCTGCCGATCCTCGAGGCTGTCGTGCAGACCTCGAAGCCGCTGGTCATCATCTCGGAAGACGTCGAAGGCGAGGCCCTGGCCACGCTGGTCGTCAACAAGCTGCGTGGCGGCCTGAAGATCGCTGCCGTCAAGGCGCCGGGCTTCGGTGATCGCCGCAAGGCCATGCTGGAAGACATCGCCATCCTCACCGGTGGCCAGGTCATTTCCGAAGACCTCGGCATCAAGCTCGAGAATGTCGGCCTCAACATGCTCGGCCGCGCCAAGAAGGTGTCGATCTCCAAGGAGAACACCACCATCGTCGACGGCGCCGGCAAGAAGGAAGAAATCCAGGGCCGCGTCGCCCAGATCAAGCAGCAGATCGAGGAGACCACCTCGGACTACGACAAGGAGAAGCTGCAGGAACGTCTCGCCAAGCTGGCGGGCGGCGTTGCCGTCATCCGCGTCGGCGGTGCGACCGAAGTGGAAGTCAAGGAAAAGAAGGACCGCGTCGATGACGCCCTCAACGCGACCCGTGCCGCCGTCGAAGAAGGCATCGTTCCCGGCGGCGGCGTCGCCCTGCTGCGCGCTTCGCTGGCCATCACCGTCACCGGCGCTAACTCCGACCAGACCGCCGGCATCAGCATCGTGCGTCGCGCGCTGCAGGCTCCGGCCCGCCAGATCGCGGCCAACGCCGGTGCGGAAGCATCGATCGTTGCCGGCAAGATCCTTGAGAACAAGGGCGCGACCTTCGGCTTCAACGCCCAGACCGGCGAATATGGCGACATGATCGCCATGGGTATCGTCGATCCGGTCAAGGTTGTGCGCACGGCTCTGCAGGACGCGGCCTCGGTCGCCGGCCTGCTGGTCACCACCGAAGCTATGATCGCCGAGGCTCCGAAGAAGGAGTCGGCTGGCGGCGGCATGCCGGCTGGTATGCCCGGCGGTGGCATGGGCGGCATGGGCGGTATGGATTTCTAATCCAGCCCCCTATCAACCTACAGCGGAAAGGGCGGCAGCAATGCCGCCCTTTTTTGTGTGCCGAGCATGATCGACAGCTTGGAGGTGCAAGTCCTCTACCCAGCTGATGGCGGCGAAGCGCAACGGCGTCGTCGTAAGACGGGTCTGGCCGTGTCCTTTCGTTCAGCCGCTGGTCGAAACTCACGATGATCGTGCTGCCTTCCGCCGTGCCGTGGATCTTTACAGGGCTGCGAGAAGGCCTTGCCCACGGCTGGCAGACCCTGGTTGCGGTAGAACTCATCGCATCGTTCGATGGGCTCCGATTACCTGATGGCCTATGGTCGTCAGCTCTTTCAATTTGAACTCGTTCTTTCGGCCATGATCGTGGTCGGCCTGACCGAATTGGTGATCCACGGCCTGCTCACGATTGCCGAAAACTATCTGCAACGCTGGCGTCCGGAGACCCCACGATCAGCCTGATC
Source organism: Mesorhizobium sp. M0904 (assembly GCF_040319475.1). Lineage (NCBI taxonomy): Bacteria > Pseudomonadati > Pseudomonadota > Alphaproteobacteria > Hyphomicrobiales > Phyllobacteriaceae > Mesorhizobium > Mesorhizobium sp. M0904. Next base: position 27,099 of record NZ_JAMYOC010000032.1, read on the forward strand.
ACGATTGCAGGTCGGGATAGGCTGTCGCACGGCGCTTCCATCGCACCGCCGGCCTTCCGCTTCATCGGCCGACATATGCGGCCGCTTGCGGTGTCGATGGCGCTGCTCGCGATTTGGGAGTTGCTCGCCCATGCCGGCGCTGCTGACCCACGTTTTCTACCGCGGCTGGAAGAGGTGGCCGCCGCGGCATGGCAGAGTTCAGCCGAGGTGGCCTTGGCTCCAATCTTCTGGCGAGCCTGGAACGTGACCTGATCGGTTTCGTGTGTGGCAGTGTGGCGGAAACGCGTTTGGTCTGGTGATCGGATTTCCCGCCTCATCGAACGCCTGAGAGGCTCGTGGTCGCGGTTGTATTACCGCTATTACGTGACCTGATCACGTTGACGATGCCAGCACCTTCATAGGCCACTTTCTGGACCATGTACGTCACATCAGGCTCCCCCGCCCGATCGACACGAGCCGGCTCTGTAACCAAGCCGCCGTCATATAGCGGTTCCACGACGGCACTGGCGGCAGTCGTCTTCTCAGCGGCTACAGGTGGACGTTTCAGCATGACGCCAACGAATCCGATGGTGGCAAGGACAGGCAGACCAAGCACCGCTAGAAGCTGTACTCCGCTGGAGTTCGCCTCGGAAGTGGAGCGACAAGGGCCTGATTTGTCTTGCCATGCCACATTGTCAGCACGCTTTTCGAAGCCTCTGAATTCCTTAGTGTCCATCCCAGCTCGACCTCCGACCATCCCCATTTCCGGCTGCCCGCGGCACGGCAGCCCTTGGCCTCTAGCTGCGCTCGAGCGGATCAGCGTGCCGTCTGCCTTCTCTAGCCGATCAAAATGTCTGCACCCATTTGGCAATGGCCGTTTCGCGCAAAAGTATTCCCCCGTGAGCCGACTTTCCGAATTGGCTTAACTTCCAAATCTGTGGCTTTGCCTGCATTGCGGAGCGCGGAGTTCCGACCACTCGCCCAAGGGTATGCCATGGCGTTTCGTCTCTTTGTTCCCATCCTTGCCGGTGCAACGCTGCGCGAGCGGCTGCTCGCCTGCATCGGGGCCATGATCGGCATCGCATTGACTGGCGTGATCAGTGCGCTGGCGAACGGGTCTGGCCCACATGTCGCACTGCTGGTTGCTCCAATGGGAGCATCGGCCGTGCTGCTCTTTGCCGTGCCTTCAAGCCCGCTGGCGCAACCTTGGTCGATTATCGGTGGCAATACGATTTCGGCGCTGGTCGGGGTGATCGTGGCGCATTTCGTGCATGAACCCGTCCTTGCTACCGGCATTGCGGTGGCGCTGGCCATCGCCGCCATGTCGTTCACGCGCTGCCTGCATCCGCCGGGTGGCGCCGCCGCCTTAACTGCGGTGTTCGGCGGACCGGCCGTCTTCAGCTCGGGCTTGCTGTTTCCCTTCGTTCCGGTAGCGCTGAACTCGATCGTGTTGGTCGCACTCGGCTACGGCATCCATAAACTGTCGCGGCGCAACTATCCGCATTTGGCGGCCCCCGCCCTTAAAAGCGCGCATGGAACCATCGATCAGCCGGCGCGGGAGCGGGTCGGCTTCCAGCCCGAGGATGTCGATGCCGCGCTCGGCGCGCTGGAGGAAACCTTCGATATCGACCGCAACGATCTTGAGCGGCTGCTACGGCAGGTCGAGTTGCAGGCGATGGTGCGCTCCCACCGGACCCTGCTGTGCGAGGACATCATGTCGCGCGATGTGATTTCGGTCGATGAACATGCGCCTGCCGACCAGGCGCGTCATTTGCTGCTCGATCACAACATCCGGACGCTGCCGGTGACCGACGCCGACGGCGGGCTGGTCGGTGTAGTTGGCCTGCGCGAGCTGACGAAGGCGACCGACGCGGTGAGGGCTGTGATGTCGAACGCTGGCACCGCCTCTCCCGATACGCCGGCGATGAGCCTGCTGCCGGTGCTCACCGACGGCCGCAGCCATGCCGTGGTCATCGTCGATGCCGAGCGACGCATTATTGGGCTGATCACCCAGACCGACCTGCTGGCAGCGGCAGCGCGCGTGCACATGGCGGACACAACGCTGGCAGCGGCATAAAATAGTGATCCGGACTTGCTCAATCCGGGAACCCGATGGGGCGCCAATAGGATAGTGGTATTAAGTGCGGCCTTCCGCCTAAGACAATTCCTTTTTACGAGTAGATCAACCCTGAAACGCGACCGCGTGCTCAGGCATCTGGTTCACGTAGGCCAAGTACGACTGCAACAACGGAACACTCTTCAACCTTGCCGGTGGCCAGAGCCAGTCCGCTATGTCGACCAAAGGCGCGGACTACAAGTGGAACCATCTGGTGGACGGCTCCTCTGCAACGATGGTAGCGCGGTTCGCATGTCCAAGGCTGGGTTGAAGCTCTACGTCGCGGGTTGAGTGATCGTTGGCAAGGGTTGCGGCTCAGACGTCGAGGACGCGGTTCGCAATTCCATGCAGGTGGTCCTTTCCTTTGGTTCCTGCATTTCGCCTCTGGTGAGGCGCGGCCGACTCCCGTCATGCATCACGCCGACGACCGCCGCTTCCTCGCCGCGCCAAGGGTTTGACTAGGGCCAACGATAGACCCTGAGATAAGCAATTCCGAAACGATGTGGCTTCCTTGCGCGAAGTCGGCTCTGTCGAACAGCGATGTCAACATGATCCTGAGTTCCGAGGGTTCGCCGCGCATCCTATAACCTTGATGACGTTCCTGACTAGGAGGATGAGGCTGCTCCAACACGTCCACGGTGTTAGGAATTGCCATTGCACGAGTTGATCTCGGACTTCTTCGTCGCGCGTCGCCAATTTCCAGCCCAATACCGCGCCTACGCTTGGTACCCGAACCACGCGGCCTATCGCCCTCATGCCCACTTCGAGGACCCTCCAGGATCGGGCCTGTTCGGATAGGTGTGGGAGGCCGAAGCATCAGAGGGAACGGCCAGACGCTACCATGCGGATGCGCCATCTGCCGAAGAGCCGTACCGTTACCTTCGTCACTGTGCGGAACGCGGGGCGACCGTCGCGTCAGCCATCCGGCTTTGGGTGTCATTTCTCCCCTGGCGGAGTCCACCGCCCCCGACAAAAGCCTGACCTTTGCCAGTCTTCTACGGGCAAGCGTTCGCGCCAAAAGTTCAAAGCCGCGTCCATAACATTCAACAATGAAAGCCAGCCTCATCAGATCGAGCAGAAAGTCGTCGATGGCATGTGTGAGCGCGTCAGACTTTTGTTCAAGCTGAAGCAGCAAGGCGCGCGCCTCTTCGATCGCGGCCCGGCAACCGTCTGCGTATATCAGCAATCAATCCTGTCTAAGATCTGCAAGCCCTCACCTCGCCCCAAGCCAGACTCAGCGCATCGAACGCCGTTGGAGAGAGTTTCCGACGAAAGAACATCGTCGCGTTTCGCGAAAAGGCATCGCTCGGCAAAGTGCCGGTTGATGAAGCATGCTGCGTCAAACGACAAGCAAGAATCCGGGCTCCACCCCGTGATGTCTTCGAAGGCGGGGTGAGCCGGCTCGGGCATGCGTCTCGGCCGCAACCCTTAATCACGAGGGCCTGTGCCGCAAGGCAAACAGTTCTCTATTCTTCTAGCCGCCACGGTTCAGCCTAGATTACATGGGAAACGGCAATAACGCAAAGCAAAGGTTGGCAAAATGAGTAGGGTGGCTGGATCAAATGATGATTTGGCTGTACCAACGACCTTTGCGCCACTTTTGCAGCCCACCTTTCGTTCGATCTGGCTCGCCACGCAAGTCTCGAGCCTCGGCTGGTTAATGCAGACTGTTGCCATCAGTTGGCTGATGGCTACCATCTCGACTTCCGATCTGATGGTTGCGCTGGTGCAGGCTTCATCGAACCTGCCCGCTTTCATTTTGTCCGTGTTCGCCGGGGTTCTCGCTGACAATTTCAGCCGTCGCAGGGTTATGTTCGCGGGCCGCTGCCTTATGGTGATAGCATCTGCGATGCTGACCGCTGTTGTAGCGCTAGGCTTTCTCGACCCATGGATGATTCTCGGCTTCAGCTTTTTAATCGCATGCGGCGGCGCTCTCAACGATCCCGCCTGGCAGGCGTCGGTTGGCGATATGGTGGACCGGCGCGATGTTCCCGCTGCCGTTACCCTGCTTTCCGTTGGCTTCAACACCGTACGGACCGTGGGCCCGGCGCTCGGCGGCATCGTGGTTGCCTCCTTCGGGCTTTTGGCCGCTCTTACCGTGACCACCCTCACCTATTTGGTACCCTTGGCCACCATATGGCGCTGCAAGTGGAAGGTCCGCTCGTCGCCTCTTCCGCGCGAGTCGATGAGGAGGGCCATCTATGACGGGCTGCGCTTCACGGCGATGTCATCGGAAATCAAAGCGGCGATCGCACGCGGAACCCTCTTTGGCCTGGCGAGCATCGCCATACTCGCGCTGCTGCCGCTGATTGTCCGCGACCAGTTGGGAGGAGGCCCGCTCGCCTATGGCACGCTCATGGCAGGTTTCGGAACAGGCGCGGTCTTCGCCGGCCTCTCCAACAGCCTGTTCAGACGGAGCTTGTCGCAAGAAAAGCTGATGAGGCTCTCCTGCGTCGCCTGCGCGGCGTGCTCCCTCTCCCTAGCGCTTACCTCTTCGATCGGCGTGGCGGCAATTGCACTTGCTTTGGGCGGCGCAGGCTGGGTCACTGCCTGGTCCGGGGTTGGCGTGAGCGTGCAGCTGGCAAGCCCGCGCTGGGTCGTGGGGCGCACGATCTCCATCTACTATGCATTGATAGACGGCGGCATAGCGGCCGGCAGCTGGGTGTGGGGCACCGTTTCCCAGAACCATTCGCTGACCTGGGCGCTAGAGGGTTCCGCTGCGGCCCTGCTGCTCGTTGCTGCAGCCGGCGTTCTGTTTCCTCTTCGCGAGCGCCGCGAGTCCGAGCCCGATCCTTTGGAGGAATTCGACGCCCCAGCTGTCGCTCTCAGTTTGAAGCCGAGAAGCGGCCCGATCGTGGTCAAGATCGAATATCTGATAGCCGAGAGAAATGTCGAGGCCTTCCTCGACCTCATGCGGCAGCGGCGTCATGTACACAGCCGCGTCGGTGCTCGGAACTGGACGCTCCAGCGCAACCTTCAGAAGCCTATGCAGTGGACAGAAACGTTCCGAACGCCGACCTGGACCGACTACCTTCGCCTCAATCATCGTCTCACGGAAGTAGACAAGGAACTGGACGAGCGTGTCTTCCAGTTACACGCGGGAGAGAAAGCGCCTCAAATGACGCTTTCGATTGAGCGGCCGACAAGCTCGGCCCGGAAACCCGACCAGTCAATCCTTCACCTTCCCCGTCATTGAAGCCTGACCTTCCCATATCTGGGCATCAGCGATCGTTAAAGATCCGGGTGATGGATGAGAATCTCGGCGGCATCCGTGTCGTGCGTGCCTTCGCCGCTCAGCCGCACGAGCTGGAAAAGTTCGACCGCGCCAAGCAGGACGCGCCTTGATCTCGCCAATGAGCGCGTTGACATCCGTGTCGGCAACACCAGCGCCATGAATTTCTCGTTCCTGACCGCCATGGGCCTGGTGCTCTGGTTCGGTGGCCAGAAAGTGATCGCAGGTCAAATCAGCGTCGGCACGCTGGCCCTGTTGCTCACCTTCATGACCATTCTACAGATGCCGGTGCGCTAGCTCGGATTAATGGTCAACTCGTTCGCGCGCGCCTCGACCTGCGGCACGCGGCTGTTCGAGCTGCTCGACGCCGAACTTGACATCGAGGACGCGGCGGGCGCCAGGGATCTCGTCGTCACCGACGGCGTGCTGCGCTTCGACAATGTCGGTTTCTGCTACGCGGGCTCGGGCGGCCGCCCGACGCTCTCCGGCATCTCCTTCGAGGCGAGCAATGCATCGCCGTCTAGGCAAGGCGAATGCTCCGGACTTCCCAGCCTTTCTTGCCTTGCCCGCATTCGACAAACACCTTCTGTCCCGCCACCAGCACGCTGAGCCCTGAGCGCGTCAGGGCGCTGGCATGAACGAAGACGTCCTTCTCACCGTTGTCAGGAGCAATGAAGCCGAAGCCCTTTTCGGGTTTGTACCACTTGACCGTGCCCCCGCTCTCCAGCTGCGCACCGGTTTCAACGAAGGTCCCTCCAGCGACGCGCGTATGTGACGGAGTTTTCGCGCGCTGATCGCCGATCTCCAGCACCTGCGCGACTTGATGACCTTTTGGACTTTTTTCGACCGTGATCTTGAGAGGCGTTCCCGCGGCAACATCCCGGCTTCCGGCCGCCTCTAACACTCGCACGTGCAGATAGGCCTCCGTGCCGTCCGACAGTTTGACGAAGCCAAAACCCTTGCTGACTGTGAACCACAATACCTCCGCATCGACAGGATCTGCCGTCACGGTCGGCGGGCGCTGAAAATAGCTTGGCTCGGAAGTCCGTTCCGAAAAGGAAACGGGGTCATCGTCATAGCGATGCCGGCGTGGCTCGCGATGGTCTCGATATTTGCCCATGATCATCTCGACTGGCATGGATGGCGCACTGCGGTACCGTCAAGATAATCTCAATCGGGCGACGCGTTTATGTCAAAAAGGCCGTGAAGACCGCAGCTGTGCCCGGCCTATCGGCCGAACCCTTTGAGACTAGATTCATTTCCACTGAAACAATAGTGCCGGCGAGTCGATTTACTGACTCGCATAGGTTGTGTTGGAGCGAGAGTGCGATGATGCTGGCGCGGGCGCACTGGAAGGGCTTTATCAGGCATTCCGGAAAGCCTGCTCCGGGTTTCTTCAAAAGGAACCGAATGGCGGGTCGACGACCATTTGCGCCGGCTCCAGGCTACGGCGCAGGTCTGACCGTGCATGATCATCATCTCCAGCGTCACGCCCAGCGTCGACGCCAAGCCGTGGAGAACTATGCCGCGCTGTCGCCGACGAGAACAACGTCGCAATGTCGATCGACGAGCTTTGAATCGGCGCACTCAATGGGCCTCCTTCCCCAAGCACGGATGTCGCGTTGGCACTTTTTATGCAGCTGCGAAGAGCTAAAATCGCCACGACGGGTGGTGTTGACGCGCCGACAATTATCAGACAAAAACGGAATTCAATCGGTTCAGCGGCCTACGCGGCAGGGCTCTGCTCAACAACCTCGGGGACCATGGACGAACGCGCAAAAGGGATTAGGAAAGGCGGAGCTGGAGGCAAGGCCAACGACGTCAATGCGGACTTAATCGCCGTTGTGGTCGCCATGGACAGCAGCGCCCCCTGCGTTCTGACCATCCCGCAGGCAAACGCCCTGCCCTCGGGCCCGTTCGAGCTTGCTCACCGTTCGCTGCAGTCGGGCCTCAGGGGATGGGTGGAACAACAGACCGGCCAGCCGCTCGGCTATATCGAACAGCTCTACACCTTCGCCGATCGCGACAGGGTTGGCGCTGACGACCGCGTGGTCTCTATCAGCTATCTGGCGCTCACCCACCAAGACGAAGCTGGCGACCCGGCCGGGCGACACTGGGGAAGCTGGTACGACTATTTCCCGTGGGAGGATCACCGCTCCGGCACACCGGCGGTCGTGTTGGACGAATTGCGGCCGCGCCTGATGGAATGGGCGGATGGCACTGACGACAGTACGACACGCCTCGACCGACGACGGCGGGCGGCGATCGCCTTCGGCTTTGACGACCGCCATTGGAACGAGGAACTCGCGCTTCAACGTTATGAGCTGCTCTACGAAGCCGCCCTGGTGGAGGAAGCAATACGCGCCGGACATTCCGCTGCGCCCACCTGGGTCTCGGGCAGATCGATGATCGCCGATCATCGTCGCATCCTGGCGACCGGCATTGCGCGGCTGCGCTCCAAGATCAAATATCGGCCGGTCGTATTCGAACTGATGCCGCCGGTCTTCACGCTTTTTCAGCTGCAGCGCACCGTGGAGGCGCTTGCCGGCAGGCTCGTGCGTAAGCCGAACTTTCGCCGGCTGATCGAGCAGCAGGAGCTGGTCGAGCAGACCGGTGAGACAACCGCGGAAACCGGCGGCCGGCCGGCGCAACTTTATCGCTTCCGTCACGCCGTTCTCGACGAGAGGGTGATAGCCGGAACAAAATTGCCGCTCTCGCGGGCTTGACCCGCCTTGCGCCAGCAGCCCTGACGATGTCGCGGACGGCTTGGCCCTTGTGAGAACCGGGATTGTCGAGAATGACGATGTCGCCCGGCTTCAGTGTTTTATTGAGTTCGGTTTCGACATAGACGCGAAAGGCCTGCGTATTGATGGGTCCGTCAATGACCCAAGGCGCCTCCACCCGATCATGCCGCAGCGCGGTGATGAAGGTTATCGTCTTCCAATGGCCATATGATGCGTGGGCCATCAGCCGGTTGCCGCGCACACCCCAGCCGCGCAACAGCGCCATGTTGGTCTTGACCCATGTTTCATCCAGGGAGACCAGGCGCGTAGGGTCAATGCGGGTCTGATAGCGCATCCATTGCGCACGCCCGCGCATCAGCTTTGGCTTGAGCTGCTCGGCCGGCAGAACGGTTTTTTGAAGCTCTTGCCCTCGCGGTGCAGGAAGCGACCGACGCTCGCAGGAGACCACGTTCAGCCAGTGCCGCCGTCAATTGATGAAGCGTCATGTTGGCATCTCGCTCAACCTCGCCCAGGACGAAAGCACGGTGCTCCCCGTCGATCAGATAGGGCCGATGACCACCCATCTTGCCGGGTGCCGCACTGCCACGGCGACGCTTGCGGCCTCGGGGTTTCCTGGGCGAAGGCGGTGGCGATGAAAGCCGAGACGACGCCACAGACTGGGCTGGCGGATAGTAGTTCGCGAGTCAGCCACGGTAGCGGTCGCTACGAAGCGCGCAGCACTTTGTCATCGGTACATTCCGTCCCATGCCTGAAATGAGCAGTGCAGCCATGTCGCCTCCTCCGCAGTCACCGTGGCGAAAGCAATCCTTCCGCTGCCACACGGACCTAATGTCGCCTGGCACTAGCTTGCTTCAGCAAACCACTTAGCGCAATTCTCAGGAGCTACCGTGCCCGCACCGCAGGCGAGGTCCGGGGAGGCTTGCTCACTCAGTTTGCCATTCTGGAAAGTCGCGTTCTTGCCAACGCGCATATTCGAGATATTCTCTCGCAATCGCCTCTACAAGATCTTGTTGGAGCTCTTTGCGAAGGCACGGCATTTCGCTGATTGCCAAGCTGTGCTCTCTCGCAAAACGAATGGCGCAACGATATCCGTCAACCTCTTCCAAAGTGGGACGGACTGCATCTTCCTTCCACTGATCCGCAAGTTCCTGCAGCAATGAAGATTGTCCTTCTCTTGTGACAAACATGTCTGTGACCCGACGCTTGGCTCTCTCCAGAAAGGCGTCCGAGTTGCCGAGCCGCAACCGCCTCACATGCCACCGAAAAGCGCCATCCCAATGCTGACTTCGCGCCATTAAATTGAGAAGGGAGATCGAACCGCCTTCGAGGATGAGCCCCGGCTGGGAACTACGCTCATCCACTTGCATTATCAGCTTACGATGGGCGGTCTCGGCGTCGATGATGCCCGCGGTTAGCGGGCGCGAATCCAAGTAGATCCGCTGGGTAGATTGCAGTTCGGAATCCGAGGGACGCCCGCTGCCGGTGGCGATTTGAGGACAGCATTGTACACGATCCAGCGCAATGACCGGCCATCCGGTCTCTCGTGCAATTTGGATTGCCGCGTCTGTTTTGCCGCTGCAGGTCGGCCCGTAAATCAAATAGATTAGCATGTGTATGCCGCTTAGTTTATCGGAACTAACCGCCCCTCAAGCACAAGATACTCGGTAGGCTTTCACCGGACTTGTCGCAAACATTTTGACAAGCGGCGATTATGCCCTGAAACGACGCCATTTTCGAACTTTGTGAAGTCCGAAAGGGCGCAAGCAGCCCGTTCTGGTCGTTCAGTCCAGTCACCAACGCCTCTGTTTGACGTTTGACGACGGTCCACTTTGCACATCTCATGCCGACTGTGACGCAACGCGGCACCGCAGGATGGTGACCTCGTTGTCTCCGGCAAAAGATCCTTGCGCGTCTTGGGTTAATCGAGGCGGCGGCGCACGGGCGCCTTATTGTCTCGGAACATGGCCAGGAAGGCGGCTGATCAACAAAAGTGGAAGACGGTGCCCCGACGACCTCACCGATTTGTGAGGCGACCGAGGATCTGCCCGACATCGTCGATCTCGTCCTCGAGGTGGGCCGTGTGCCGGCCGCGCCGCCAAAGCCTCCTCCCCTGCCGGTCCGGCTGGAAGCCTCGTCGAAACGGCACAGGAGTACACCAAAGCCGCCAGCGCGCAAACACACAGACCGCCGGCGCCAAGGATTTGGCGCTTTTTGCGTGGCGTCCGCTCCGATCTTCCGGAAGGGGAGCTGGCTGCGGTTTTCTGGGCACTCGCTGCGCATCGCCGCTGCGCAACGCCGAACTGGACATCGAGCGGCTACGCGATGAACCGCATGGTCTGCCATTGTGAGGCTCTTGCTCGACACTAATGGCCTCTCCGAGGTGACGAGGCCGAGCCCTGACGCGCGCGTGCTGGAATGGATGACGGGCTCGATGAAGACCGCTCATTTATCAGGTTGTGTCAATCGCCGAGATCCGGCGCGGCGCTGCCCTCATAGACAAAGGTCGGAAACGTGACGCACTGGCCGGATGGCTCGCCCGGGACCTGCCGCAGCGCTTCGAGCCGAGAGTCCGGCCCGTGGACGAACTGGTTGCCCTGGCCTGGGGCGACCTGACGGGCCTCGCGAAGCGGCGTGGCCGCGGTCTGTCATCGATGGACGGGCTGATTGCAGCCACCGCGATTTCCTGACCCATCACATGGCGGGGATATTCATGCGCTGACGGCGAAACACCCAGATGTCCCGCACCTACCACGATCAATATGGAAACGCCTCGGTGGCAGCCACGAGGTCGATGTCATTGAAGATGAGATGAAATAGGCGGATCAGCTCTGCTTTTCGCATCCTTGACGCGCGCTTCATGACAGGCCTCGGCCAAGGGCGTCGAGTTTAGCTTCCGGTTGGATGCTTGCCCTCACCTGTGGCTATGCTTACGGCCATCCCGATCGAGAAAAGCATCGAACGCGGCAGCGACAGCGCGAATTACAAAGCGATGCTCCCGCCGTACGCGGACAAAACCGTTTTCGAAGTCCACTATCCCGTCCTCGGCCAGCATCGCCAAGCGTTCAGCTGAATCGAGAAGACGGATCGGATCAGATCCGTGGGCGGCACAGATTGCCTGCACATCGGCCTCGAGATCGCACATTAGTCGCTCGATAATTGCGGCTCGCACGCGGTCGTCGTCGGTGAGGCGATAGCCCTTTGACGTCGCCAGACGGCCAGCTGCGATGTGCTGGATGTAGGAATCCCGTGTAACTTCGTTTTGGACGTACCCCTCGCCGACGCGGCCGATAGCCGACGCGCCGAAACCGATCAGGCTTCTGCAGGTGGTGGCCGAGTAGCCCAGCGAGTTACGCCGCAGGCGACCCGTTTTCTGTGCCAGCGCGAGCTCGTCGTCCGGCAAGGCGAAATGGTCGAGCCCGATCTCGCGGTAGCCGGCGGCAATCAGCGTCGCGGCCACGGCCGCATACTGTTCGGCGCGGGCAGCGCTGCCCGGAAGAACTGCCTCCTCGATGAGGCGCTGATTCTTTACAAGCGACGGGATGTGCGCATAGCCGAACACCGCAAGCCGGTCGGGGCGCATTGCGACCGCCGCCCTCGCGGTCTCGACGCAGGACTGCACCGTTTGATGCGGGAGACCGAAGATGAGGTCGAAGTTGATGCGGCTTACTCCATGCCGGCGCAGCATTTCCACGGCAGCCGACGTCTGCGCCTCACTCTGAACCCGGTTGATTGCTTTTTGAACAATGGGATCGAAGCTCTGCACGCCGAGACTCACACGGTTCACGCCGGCTGCTCCTAAGGCCTCGGCCATCTCGGCCGTGAACGTGCGCGGATCAATCTCGACGGCAACCGTAGCTGTTTTCGTGAGAGCGAAGCGGCGTCGCAGGAACTCCATCAGAGCCAGGAACTCGGCTGGTCCTATGAGAGACGGCGTTCCGCCGCCGAAATGCATGTCGCTCACGGGCAGCGTCTGCGGCGCTCGCTCCGAGACCAAACGGATCTCGTCACGCAGGGCCGCCAGATAGTTGAGGATCGGCGCATCATGGCGGGTGATGGTGGTGGGGAAGCCACAATACCAGCAAGCTGATCGGCAGAACGGAACGTGGAAATAGAGCGACACCGGATCGTCAGCCGGCAGGTTCCTGAGCCATTCCTCATAAGCCTCGGCGCCGACCGCCCCAGAGAACTCTGACACAGTCGGATAGATAGTGTACCAAGGCAGGCCGGCCTCGCGATATTTTGTGGTCTGCAACAGTTACCGTCCCATGCTGATAACCGCCAACCTTACCGCTGCGCTCGCCTGTGTCTTTGCGCTATGTCAGTCCGTTCCGCTTTGGGCTCGAAACTTGTATTTCTCAGCAATAGCGGCCGTTCAGTCTTGGCTGGACGGTCAGCGACTGGCCATGGCTGTTCCCGCCGCGACCCTCACGCGCACCGTTTGGTTCCACCATCCCTTCCCTTCAGCCTGCGCCTGGTCGAGTACATTCTGCTGAGCGCGGCTGCCGCATCCAACGAGATAACAGGGCGTTGGGACCAGACTTTGCTCGCCAGCTAGCGCAGCCCCATAGTGATCTCTGGCATCTCGATGAGCTCGTTGTGTGAATTGCTGGCAAGAAGCATTAGCTGTGGCGCGCCGTCTATCAGGACGAGAGGCTGCTCGACGCGACCGTCAGGTCGGCCGCAATGCCAAGGCCGGCGCGCCTACTGACTCCGTGGTGGAGGCAAGGCTGCGCGTCAGCGCGTGATTACCGATCATCGCGCTCGCCAAAATGACGGCGTCGTACCGAGCGGTGCCCCCGCATGATGTCTCGACGTCGGGGCTCACAGCAAACAAAGCTGTCGCCATTGAACGAAACTGTCGCGAAGCGAACAGACGAACCGTAGCCGAAACGTTTGCCGTTCGTGCTTGGGTTGATCCGCAAGGCAAAAAGGAAGGAAGAGCGAACCAAGGTCCGCCGGCACACTTGAGCTTCAAGCCGCAGCTGCGTCGTCAGGATGGCACGTCATTTGCAGTAGAAGCCTTTGTGACGGCCCGCCCACAACTAGCGGAGATGACGGGGATGATTTGTACAGAAATGTTGGATGGCGTCGTTTCGGCGATTATTATATTTGTAATAACAATCGCATATTTGTAACAATAACGCCCAATCATATTCTCAATTTCTGATGAATATCTGGCGTGACGAGCGCATCAAACTGCTCAAATTCAACTCAATGCGCATCGACTGTTTCCTTAGCAAGAGTTCATCACTGACGTCCATTCCTTTTACTCTTTGAACGGAGATCAACAATGAACATTAGGAGCCTCCTCCTCGGCTCAACTGCGGCACTGATTGCCGTTTCCGACGCTCGCGCCGTGACCGCCGTTGCCGAGCCTGACCCGACTGAGTACGTTAAAGTCTGCGACGTCTACGGCTCGGGCTACGTCTACATTTCAGGCACTGAGACCTGCGTGCGCATCGGCGGCTATGTCCGTTACGACGTCGGCTTGGGCCATGTCGGATTGGTTGATCACGCAAGAACCTCGGATGTGAGGACTGGTGAGCATCAGGGCACATGGCAAAACAACACGCGCTTCACATTGAAAACTTGGACCGGCCAGGAGACCGAACTCGGCACGTTGAAGACCTACACCGAAACCCGCATGAACTTCGGCAACCGCCACACTTCGGTTTCGGACAGTTCTCGGTCCCATGCCTTCAACGGAGACAGCACCTTGACTTTCGCCTGGATTCAGCTTGGTGGCCTCCGAGTTGGTAAGGACTGGTCGGCCTTCGACATGTTTATTGGCGGCGCGGGTGACGTACTCAACCAGACGCCGGTTCCGTACGGCGCTTTCGATACCAACGTGGTTCAGTACTACTTCGACGCCGGGAACGGCTTTTCGGCCGTGGTTTCGCTCGAAGAAGGCTCAGGCGTGGTCGGCACAATCGACAGCTACGCTCCGCACGTAGTCGGCGGCTTGAAATACACACATGGCTGGGGCGCGATCACCGGCGTTGCCGCTTATGATAGCAACTACGAATCGGTGGCCGCCAAGGTCCGTGTCGACATCAATGTCACCAACGAACTGTTGCTGTTCGGAATGTTCGGCTACGGTTCCAATGGCAAGCTCATCGACGACTCCACGAACGCGATCGACGCTCATGGTCGCGGCTTCTATAAGATTTGGGGCGGGAACTGGGCTTTCTGGGCTGGCGCCGCTTACGAGCTCAACGAGACAACTTCGTTCAAGCTTCAGCTCTCCGGTGATCAGCTCAAGAACCATGGTGTCGCTGCAAACGTCGCCTATGCGTTTCTTCCAGATTTCACAGTTACGGCGGAACTCGACTATGGCCGCTACGGCAACTTCGCCGTCGGCAAGGTGGACGCTTCCAACGTGAACTGGACCAACGCCAACAAGAAGAGCAGTGTCGGCGGAATCCTGCGTTTCGAACGCTCATTCTAACGCGATGAAAGGGTTGAGCTCCGGTTGAGCGGACCAATCCCGCAACACTCCAAGAGAACGTCGCATGGAAGCTATACAAGATTGGAGCATCGATCTCGGGGCCGGACGATGTTTCAATCAGATCTGGTCCGGATGATCGCGCCGGCGATATTCATCGCTCGATTATGTTTTGATCTGCAGCTCTTTCATTTCCTCATCCTTCCGCCCGCTTGACGGACCCTGCCATCCAGCAGTACCCGGCCAGGTTTCACGTCCGAACTTGAAGTCCCAGTCGGGTCAGGACGTGTTCAACTTGTTGAGCGATTGTGGGGGTGCGGCCCGACGCACTGGAAATCGCAAATGGATCGCCTCCGTTCACCCATCCCCGCGGAAATTCGGGCGCTACGGCGTCGGCCTGCCCGCGGCCGGATCGCCGATATAGAAGGTCCCGTCGGTCTAGATCGCGTGCATGATCACCGCCAGCTTGCGCGCCACCGCGACGCAGGCCTTGCGGTAGCAGCGTTTGGCGATCGCCTGGCCCCAGCTCTTGACCTTGTCGGAGCCCTTGAAGCGCGTCATCAGGCCTGACGCCGCCTCGTAGAGCGCGCGCCGTACGTCCGCATCGCCGACTTTCGAGATGCGCCCCTGAATGTCGATCGTTGAGCCGGATTGCCAGCGTCGCGACGTCAGCCCGAAGTAGGCGGCGACGTCGCGCGAGCGGCGGAAGCGCGACGGGTCGTCGATTGCCGTCATGAACGAGAGCGCCATCACCGGGCCGACGCCGGGGATCGCCATGAAGCGCCTGCATGGCTCGCTCTTCGCGACCATCCTGACGACGAGATCGTGCAGCCGACAGTACTGTTTCCACAGCGCGGAGCGCCGTCAGCATGGCGTCGATCAGTTCGGCCGACAGCGGATCGTCCGCAACGGCGGCGCGCACCGCCTGCTCGAAAGCGCCGCATCCGACCTTGCTCAGGCGGATGCCGAACGCCTTCAGTGAGTGCCGGATGGCGTTTTCCAGGTCGAGGAACTTGGCCTTCAGGTTGCGCCGGTGGGTCAAGAGAAGCTTCGTCCGGTAGCAGCTTTGCGACTTGATGTAGGCCTGGCGGAACCAGCCGGTGCGCATCAGATGGGCGATGCCCCAGCGCATCGGCCTTGTCGGTTTTGTTGCCCTGCGCCGCCATCGCGGCGCGCACATGCACCGTCTCCAGGCAGATCGCCGGCAGGCCGAGTTTCTTGAGCTCGGGATGCAGCCAGGGCGACAGCGATCCTGCCTCTTGGCCGACGCGGCGCAGGCGCCCCAGGTACGGTTTGAGGATCTCGAGGATCGCCTCGGGATCGGTCACCACCGCCTGCAGATGCACCGCGCCCTCCCCGTCCACGACGCACACCGCCGTCTCGTCCATCAACACGTCCAGCCCACAAAGAATTCCATCAGCTGCCTCCTGTGTTGTTTCACAGGAGATTTTTTAGCAAGCCGGCGAGAAGCGCGATGCGGACGTGAAAGATGAAGGAGCGACCTGCCGATTACGGGCCGCAATCGTCCCGTTGCCTGTGTAAACGTCCGGACCCTGAACGTATTTGGGCTAGTGGAGGCTGTTCGTCCCTTCAGATCGGCCGGTGGGCGTGCGAACGGTTAATCCATTTCAGATTGCGCGATCCGATCGACATGGATAACCTTCATGCGGCGATTCCTGCCAGACCTGTCGCCAGGTCAAAGTGGACATGGACTACCTGCAAACGTGAATCGATCCTTTGGGTCGTCTCGTAATTGGCGACAGACGATCATGAAAAAGGAACGGTCACATGGCCTCTATTCTGCTAACCCTCGACAATATCGATTTTGTGAAATCCGAGTTGCGCAAGGCAATGCCGGGGGGGGAATTCTGCGCACCTCACCGAAGCGCTTGCATTTGGCGTTGGATATGACACGCACGCAGCTCTGCTGGGGGCGATCAAGACCTCCACCCGGCATCGTCCTATTCTGGCGAAGGTTGACGATGAAAAGATTGCCGCACGACTAGCCGCGCTTGGGAACAACATGTTTGGTGTCGTTTCCACAGGGACTACCCTCAGGTCGCCCTCAATGCCCGAGCACATATGGGTGGAATTCCGCAACGGTAATGTCAATGCCAAAATTACTGGTTCCGGGAATGCCGGAACCGCGACATTCCCAACTTGCGTATTTCCAAGCGCACCAAGTACGTCAAATTGAACTGGGATTGCATATCTCTGGACGGCCGTAGCGAGGCCCACGTGATGGGCGAGAGCGGAAGCGCCCTGACAAAAGCTATGTTCAAAACGTATCAAGGAATCGCCCGCCGCATACCGGGAAAGTCGTTATTCTCTGGCTCGAGCTTCGTGGGTTCTGTGGATCCACTACTGCCGGAATTAAGCTTGCGATCTTGCTGATGAATTCTTCGCTATGCTCTACGAGCCTACGCGAGGGCAAGCACTCGCAGCCTGAATGGTCGGAAGAGAGGGGCGCCGACCGGACGCCCCTTATCCGACTTCGACGTGAAACTTCGGATAGGCATCCCTGAATGCCGCGAGGGCACCGGATCGGATCTGGTTCAACCTGACCGCGACATCTGAGTCGACAGTGAATACGGGGCAATCCGGATTCCCGCACCCGCAAGGCCTGATGGTCTTGTCACGCAGACCGGACGCAAAAGCGCGTCGCAATTGATCTACCAGTTGCACGGAACGACTCACGCTCGTCTTTTTATGCCGATCCCGCAGATGATGGAGGGAGGGGATACGCCTTATCTCGTCGCCCTCGCGCGTTCGCCAAATGCCCGTATTCAGCGCGGAGATGGTATCGTCAATGGCCTGCCTAAACGCGTGTAGCGAACACTCTTGCTGAAATGGCGTGCGAAATGCCGGGCGATCAAACACGATGGCCATCTGAGCAAGAGCATCCATATCCGACAGACCCGCAAAGTCCTCAGCAAACCGCGTCAGTTCGGCAGCCTTGTCAGGAAATTCCTCTCCCTCGCAAAATCGCTTCAGCAGGTCTTCGCCGATCAAGCGCAAATGCTCCTCCAGCTCCGCGCCGCCCCAGATTGACAAATTATCGATACCGTTCGCCTTGGCAAATTTCTGAACGGCATCGCGGCGGCTAGCGGATACGGCGCCCCGCGTCACAAATTTGAGAGCTTCGAATTTCGTTGGAGAGGACAGCAGCCTTTGAATGTCATGCTCGGCCTTGGCCTGAGTGAGACTGCTGCGATTGACGCACTGGATAACGCTCCGGCGTGGCGGGCCATCGTCCAGCCGTTCAACTCCGACAATATCGCGTCCATGATCGCCTCCGGCTTGCCCATACCATGCGACATCGGTCCATCCGGCCCTGACATGGTAGGCAAAGACCAATCGTTCGAATTCGGGTCCGCCGAAATCCTCAAAATGGATTCTCTGAACTAGCTTCGAGATTTTTGGCATGTGTGATGCCGTCCCCAAATTCAGCCCAATTCAGCCATTCAGGATGTGCTATAAAAGGGCTAGGAATCGATAGCCTAAAGTCATGAGCCAACAAAAATATAAACGCAATCACTGGGTCCCTAAGGCATACTTGCGGGCGTTCGCCTGCGATAGTAGCTGTGAGAAAAATTTGGACTTTCGGGAAGTCAGGCGGCGATCCCCTCAAGCGATCTATCTCAAAGGTCGCCGTGAAATTTTACCTTTATGCCCCCGTCGAAAACGGCCAGCGCAATTACCAACTCGAACAGAAGCTCAGCAATCTTGAGCAGCTTTTTGGCATGCCGTTCTGGTCAGAAATCAGCACGGGGTATATCGATCTCAGTAACAAGGTTACGCGCGAGGGCATCGCTCTTCTGACGGCGCTTATGTACCTGCGCAATCCATCCTTCTTCAATCGGACCGCTGAAATTTATCAGCATCTTCGATCCTTCTACATGGCAGCCGGCGAACCGCCTGACAGGGTGGAAATCGGCGGACGAAAGTACGACGTGGATAAGGCATCATGGCCCGCGTATCGGGACGCAGGCGAAGATGATGTAAAGCGCATGTGGCTGGATAATTGACCCAAGCCTCATCGCTGGCCGAGTTGCTGTTAAATATGAGGTGGTCCATCATAACTTCGGAGAGACCGGTTTTCATCACATCAGACAGCCCGGTGACGGTTCTGCATCCGAGCATGCGTTTCCGCGGCCTCAAGGATGCGGAGACGAGCGTCATATTTCCGCTCAGTCCGACTCGCGTTCTGCATCTGGACAATCGGAACTCTGAGCCCGACTGCCAGTATTATGCGGTACCTGGAAAGGGTGAGGTTCAGAACATTCTCAACTGGCGTAACGTCGTCGAGCATATGTTCACACACCGTCACCCGGATGAAGTCAGCGCCGAAATGTTCGCCGTAGACGAAAAGGCTGCTTGAGGCCGCTGCTACGCAATCCTGAAGAGTGCTTTCGCACCTACCCACCACGCGCGTATGTTATGATCTATATTTCGGGAAGCACCGTGGGAGATCACCCTCAAACCCGCATCACAATCATAGACTTGGCGCAAGGCGTATATAGTCACACCCATCACGCGGGAGTCGCCGATCCGGCGATGCGCCGGTATCACCCGTACTCATTCGATTTTGACTCGACTCCAATGCTCCTCGATGAGCCCGGCGAGACGTGGGACGATGAAGCAAAGACGCTGCATGCTGAGAACCGCGAGAAGACAATATCGCGCATAAAGGACGAATACGGCACGTGGAATCAGGACGCAATCGTTCAAAACATTGTCGATCCCGGCGCAAAGCCAATGTCCCTGGTTGCGTACCATCATCGCTTCTATCATCAGGCTCGCCAGGCGTTCGTTGTAGGTGCCTACTATCCGGCTCTCGTTGCGGCTTGCGCGTTGGGTGTGCGCATCCTCGATCACTTGGTTCTGGACTTGCGGGGCAGTTTCAAGAGCTCGCCTCACTACAAAAACGTATATCTCGTTCGATGACTGGCCATTTGCCGTCAACGTGCTTTCCGAGTGGGGTGTTTTTGCGGATGGTGTCGGCGATTATTTCCTGGAGTTAGCTAAGCTGCGAAACCGGTCAATCCATTTCAACGCGGATACCTATGCGGCGCCGCGCGAAGACGCTCTTTCGTCACTGCAATTATTTAGCGCGATCATTTCCAAGCAGTTCGGCTATTTTGGCCGGCAACCGTGGTTCATTGCCGATACACCTGGAGCTCAGTTCGTCAAGAAATCCTTTGGGACTGTACCCTTTGTGCAAACGTACATCCTGGCGCGCATGGCGATGGGAGCCTGAGCGACGAGGAATTTGCCAAGGCATACCGGGAGCGAGATCGTGCGCGCGTGGTAACGAGGGAAATGATTGAGCAAGAGTTAAATCTGGCCACTAGATGAACGTTCTTGAAGGTCACCGGCCACTCTTGCGACAAGCCTCGACACCGAACGGACCGACCATCGGGCCGATCAGCCTTGGCAAACAGAGCTAGCTTGAACATCGGGCGTTCGCTACATAGCGCTCATGATCGAGCCCTCAGAGTTTGCCAGCTGCTTCATCGAAACTTTCGACAAGAGTGCCCTAAAGATATTCCGTAGTTGGCTTGCCAAGAAGCCAGCTACTACCAAGTGGATCATTGCAGGGGACTTCGCGCTCCGCGACAAGAGCCGCCCAGGCGACTGCTTCGCCTTCAGCATCATCCCGTACGATTTGTTTCCCGCAGACTTTGCCGAAGAGGTTCGGCAGAACCTCCCGAGAGACTTAAAGGACAGCAAGACACTTGGCGCCAATGCAGCGGCTTGGCTGCGGGACTCGCGCCATTTTCACATCCTGATACCGATGAGGCAGGATCGGGCCTTCTATAGTAATGGGGACATGAAGCCGAGAGACGTCATCCAAGAGAGCTTGGCGCTGACAGTGGCGGCGCTCATCTCGGCGGAACGAGGCGACGAACAGATCCGGAGATTCAAGGCTGCGATCCAAAAAACGAAGGCCAATTCATTCAATGTGGGGCTCTTCACCGATCTCACTCTGCTAGCCCTGTACCTTGCCATCATCTCGTTGATATTGTGTCGCGACCGCAAACCGGAAATGATTAGTTGGTTCTGCGACCGTGACAGCATGATCAATTACTGCGATAGCCTCGTTTGGGACTACGCAATCAATAACTTTGTTGGGTTGGCTGGACTTCTGGACATAGATGCATCGGGCATCATACCTGGAGTCGCTATTCCGGATAGCAGCACCGGCAAGGAAGTAATGTGGTTCGACCATTATATCCGGGCAGCAGACTGGCTAGCAGGAGCCATCGCAGCTTGGGACCGAGAGGCCAATTCCCTTCCCGGCGAGCAGGACAAGTATGTCCGAGTAATCGAAGACGTGGTGACCGAAAGTGATAACACCGTTATCCTTCCGGTCTATCTGGCAAAAGACGGAACACTGACAATCACGCGTCTCGAACTGACACGGGAATCTGCGGGAGATGACACACCAGATGGAGCAGTCCCCTCCACGTCTTGAAGACATCCTGATGTCGTGTCGGTGAGACGGGATCGACCTGATTCTTGCGCGGCGTCGCTTATTTGCGTTTCTGGCCGAACACCCGCTCCAAGTTCTCATACACCCCGCGATGCCGTTCTTCTGGCATGCGATCCAGATTGTGCAGCTTCCAGCGAACGGCGGGCAGCTTGTCCGCCCCTTCAATGCCGAGCAGATCCCATTGCGGGCGACGGGCTTTGAAGGAGAGCAGGAATTTTCGCTGATCGTCGGTCAATGCCTGATTTAGCCCGGTGATCAGCCGCTCGCGAACGTCGAGCAATTCATCGAGGCTCACCTCGATCTGCGACATGCGCAGAAATTCTCCTTCGTAGATGCCGGCAATGTCCTTGCGGGTTGGTTGTAGGAGTTCAGCCATCGTTCGGTTGTGACTGATGAGGTAGACGAGAAAAGTCTTCACCAAATCTTCGGTCAGCCCTTCATTCTCGAGCAGCAATTTGATATCGAAGAGATCACGCGGATGTTGGCGGTCAAGCGCCGCGCAGATTTTTCCGGCATATAGATCGGGGATCGAAAGAAGCTGCATCTCGACGTAACCGAATTGCTCTTCGACTGCGGGCGACACCTCCCGTAGCTCCTCGGGGAATACTGAGCCGCGCAGCACAGGGGAGAGTTCGATCTTGATCCGATCGCCGCCTTGGGTCACGAAAAGACGCAAGGCATCCCGCTGATCTTCGTACGATCTGATGATCTCCGTATCGGGCATCGCCTTTGAGATCGCATCAGCAATGCGCGAGAGCGCTTCAGCAATCTTCTTAAGCGCTTCGTCACGCTCGTCCATGGGCAGATAGACGAGATCGATGTCGACGGAGAGCCGCGGCAGATCGCGAACAAAGAGATTGATGGCGGTGCCGCCTTTGAGGGCGAAACACGTCTCCGCCGCGACCAGCGGCAAGACACGCGTCAGGAGTCGGACTTGTCTGTAATAAGGGCTGGTTGTGTCCACATCTCCTCCGGAACCGTTATGCGGTATTTTGGATCGAGTCTGCCGCCTCTGACCAGCATTCTGTTACCGCTACCAAGGCCAAGCTCATCAAGCGCTTCGGGTTTGGGAAGCTTCTTCAGCCAGGCGTAGGAATGACGCTCGGCCATCCAGTAGAACAGCCTGCGCAATTTGACGCTCGTGCACTTGCGCAAGAGTTGCTCCATGCGCCTTGGTGAGAGCGTGGTCATGCCCTGGAGAAGCTGGTCGGCGTGCTCGAAGGATATGGCGCCCGGCACGTCCATCAGGACTTCAAGGTAAGCCCGCTCGGGCGATGACATGGTGAACGGCCAAGCGCCTGTCCGCTGACCCGGTATGCTGCTATCCACGAGCGTTCGCTCGTTTGTGTCGTACTCGCGGTTGACGAGGCCGGAACCGCCTAGCGAGGAGAGACGATTGTGGCGAACGAACTGGACTGAAGGCAGCGCACTCCCTAGCCAGGCCGGCAAAACGTCTTTGCCGTAAAGATGGACCGCGCGTTGCCTCGACAATGGCAGGTAGTGCGCAAATCCTTGCAATTCGAGCGCTGTCAATCCGCCGACACTTAGATCCGTGCGGAAGATGGTCTGCAGTGCGGTGACGATGCCCTGCCAGGTAAGGTGTGTACTGGGGCGTATATAGACACCGGACGCGACCAGCGTGAGCTGCCTGCTTTTGACCAGATTATCGAGCGCGTGGCGATCGAAGTCCGGATTCTGCTCGGACAGCCAACGCTTCGTCACCGGTAGCCCCTCAGGCACCAGGTTTCGCAGCAATTGTCTTCGGTCGGTGTTCGTTGGCATAGGTTTAAAAAACACTTTCGATGCGGCGATCATCGCCGTATTTTGCGACTCTCATAAACTATCACTTTTAAAGTGAATTTACAATCTTTCAAAAATGCGGCGATGATCGCCGCAAATTTAAATATTTGCAAACAAGCACTCTACTCAATACGCGAGGCTCAGCGGGTTCTTTCGTGTTCGTCCGATAGGCGCCGCGCGTCAGCACGACGTTGACGGGAACTACTGAACGAATCCAGGCACACGCCAGTCACGTGCGTTCCACCAATCTTAAATTGCAGCTTGGGTGAGACATTGGCGGCGCTTATGCTGCATGAATGGACCAAAATTATATTCCACGATCGCTCTATCACGGGGACAGGATCATTTCAGAGGCGGCTTTGCTCGCCGAAGAGGCACTCATTGTTGTGCTAGCAGAACCAGGTGCTGGCAAGAGCGATCTTCTGACGAGCATGGCCGCCCATTTAGGCGGTGAATTCTGCACAGCAACCAGCTTCCGTCACCGCTCGGTGATAGCCGAGGTTCCGTCATTGGTCATCGATGCTCTCGATGAAGTGGCCCGTATAGACCAATCTGCAATTGATCAGATCATCGTCAAGGCAAAGGAGTCGCAGGCGGGTATCGTCGTGCTGGCCTGTCGCTCCAGTGAATGGGACCCGGCACGAACCCGGCTTTTGCAACAGTGCTTCGGCTCTGAGCCGGCCGTGGTACGGCTTTTGCCGTTTTCCGAAGCGGAACAGAAGCTGCTTTTTGAAGCCTATCTTCCGGGAGAGGATTTCACAGCGTTCCTCAATGAAGCTGCTCGCT
The DNA here is from genome assembly GCF_040319475.1 of Mesorhizobium sp. M0904. NCBI lineage: Bacteria > Pseudomonadati > Pseudomonadota > Alphaproteobacteria > Hyphomicrobiales > Phyllobacteriaceae > Mesorhizobium > Mesorhizobium sp. M0904. Next base: position 50,697 of record NZ_JAMYOC010000032.1, read on the forward strand.
TCGAGCTCGTGCCGCTTTTAGGTAATCCACAATTTCTCAAGCTCTTCTCTGACGCCTATGTGCAGAGCGGTCGGAAGTTCGTGACAAAAAGCAGGATTTTCGTTGACGCGGTCGAGAGGCTGACCTCGGAGCGAAGCGCATCGCCAAAACAGCGCGGACGGCCGCCCTCTGATGCAATTATCCGCGTCGGAGAAGAGCTCTTTGCAAAACTGCTGTTATCGGGATCAACAGGCTTATCTTCTGTAGAGCAGCCAGGCGATATGGATTTCCCGTATCTGCGGGCGGTCAGCACCGCTGACCTGTCATTGTTGCAATCCACGCTCGACACGCGGCTCTTCAAACCATCAGCCACACCCGCGAGGCACGAGCCGGTGCATCGCATCGTTTCAGAATATTGTGCCGCACGCTATCTTGCGACACGCATTGACGATGCTACCGATCCGCTTTCCCTTGGCCGGTGTCTCGCGGTAATCGCGCCCAACAGCGTAGTGCGCGACGAGCTTCGGGGCATGCTCGGATGGATGGCGGCTGTAGGAAGTCCCCATATCCAACGGGCTTGTATCGACGTCGACCCTTATGCGGTGCTGGCCAACGGCGACCCGTCGCAACTTACGTCGTCATCCAAGCATCTTCTCATGACACGACTGCGCGAGCTCTCAAAAATCGATCCGTATTTCCGCCGCAGCGACTCCTGGCGGCGATTTAGCGTGGCTGGCCTCTTCAGCGTCGATATGGTCGATGACCTGAAAGAGCAGCTGACTGGCGACAAAGTCGCGCCCGAGTTGCGCGATCTTCTTCTCGAACTTCTTCAAGCATCCGACGCTATCCCGCACCTCGAAGAAGAGCTTTGCTGCATCATGCTCGACGCTGACAACCAGTTGTCGTCTCGTATGCGTGCGCAGCACCTTCTCACGGAATTGCCGGACCGCGACCGCGGGCCGGATGTCACAACCCTGATTGCGATGGGCGATACAGCCTCGTTGCGTATCGCGACTGATATCACCGAATTGGGTATGAAGGTGATCGGAAGGGAGCAGGTACTCGCCTTGCTCCAAAGAATTGCAGCAACAGGGAAGGTCAGGAAACGACGCGATCAAGCGGCGCCGGAGCTTCGTTTTTACGTGAGGCAGTTTATCAGCACGTTCGACCTGCCCGGCACAGAATGGCTTCTCGACGAGCTTACCCGTGGCCTCACCTGCACATGCGGTGCAACACGCGAACATCGATGCAATTGTCGTATCGAGGTCAGCAAGATCGCCGGCTCACTGCTTGACCAATATTTCAAGCTGTCGACCAAAACACATGCGCCAGACAAAATTTGGGGATGGACGAAATCTCTGACGTTTGATCGCACCAAATCGTCAGATCAGAGCATCGCAGTGCAGGCACTGACCGAGAACGACGAATTACGGCAGGCGATACATCGGCTCGCTTTCGCAGGTTGTGCCGACGACAAGGACGTATGGGACGTTCGGATGCGCCTCTCGATGAGCCAGCGTCATTCGGGGTTGCAGATGAACCTACGTGATTATCGTGCCCTGCTCGACCATGCCTTTGAAACGGGCAATGCCGCATTGTGGGGCGGATTTTATTCCATGCATAACATTTATTCGGAAAAGAAAGGTCCAGACGATTTCCGGGCCTTGATGCGCAGGCAAGGACGCGAACGATCAGAGCTGCTCAGAATCTGGTCCAAGCGTGAGCGTGAAACCCGTTCATTGATAGACAAGGATCGGTATCGCTGGCCGAGATCAAACCGTAGATGGCAACGCAAGGAAGATCAAACCAAACTAGCGAGGCTAGCCTTTTTTCGAGAAAATTTGGCAAGAATCGAGGCCGGTGCGCACTGGGGTGCACTCCGACTGATTGCCGACTACTACCTTCTCCAACCCGAAAAGATGGGTGAGATATTCGATGACGTTCGCAGCGCTGACAGAGCGCTTCTGAACAGCTTCCCCTTGCTCGACGAGCATGTTCCGACTCTATCAGCTCTTTCTCAACAACGGAAGGCGGTCACGCGGGTGCTGCACGCCGCATGTCTCGCATATTTTCGCGGGTCAGGAACTCTTGAGCGGATCGATCGTAAAGTCCTTGCCGCCGTGAAGACTGATTTGGGGGGGTATGGTGGATATGGGGAAGGAGAAGGCAAGGCTTTGGAAGCCGAGATCGATCGACTGCTGTTTGGGGATCTTTCGGATGTCGAAGCCTATGCGCGAGAATTTATCGAACCCCAGCTAACTCAACCGGGCGACCCACCTACCGATGTCGGCTGGCTTCGTCACAAACAGGCATTCAAACCTCTTCAAAAAACACTGGCGTTGGAATGGCTGGAGCGGTTTCCGGAAATGCCCAAGGGGGCCAGAGATACGCTCTTTGACATCTGTGCGGAGCATGCTGATCGCTCAAGACTACGGCACTTAATCGAACAACAATGTGCGGCGTGGACCGGGCGTGAAGCTACGACCGACGACGAAAAGTCCGACCAAAAATTCTGGTTTCTGCGGGCACTATTCTTCCTAGAAGATCCGCCGGGAGCTGTTTGGGAAGCGCTAAAGGCTGATCCGCAGACGATAACCCGTTTGGAGCATCGAGCGGGCCGGTTTTATCGGGATGACGCGGTGGGGTGGCCTGTGCTCTCGGCCAAGAAGGTATTTGCAATCTTAGACGCATACGTCGATGTATGGCCGAAGGTCTTTCTACCCAGCTCGTGGGGTACGGGCGACCCGCCCGGCGAAACGGCCTATCGCTTTCTGAGCGATGTGGTTCACCTAATAGGACGCGATTCTCCTGATCAGAGCCTCCCGGTCCTGGACAAGCTTTTGTCCGATGATCGCTTTGCTGATTTCCACAGGGATGCCCGCAGCATGAAAGCTGCGGCGCACCGGAAACAGGCGCTACAGGATTTTCGAACGCCCTCTGCAAAGGACATCGTCAATTTTCTCGACCATAGCAAGATCGCCACCGTGGAGGATTTGCGTGCATTGTTGGTTGAAGAACTGGTGGAATACCAGCGATGGGTTCAGGGCGCCGAGACCGACCCGCTCAACATGTTCTATCCGGGCGGCGAGCACCTCGATGAAAATAGTTCGCGCGATCGGATCGTTGACCGGCTACAGGTGAAAATGTCGGCCTTGAACCTCTCGGTCACAATCGAACATCACATGGCGCATGCGAACCGATGCGACATCACAGCATCAGTGATTATTGACGGTCGACGGCGGCTGCTCGTCATCGAGGTCAAAGGGCAGTGGCATTCAAAGCTCTTTTCAGCCGCCTCGGCGCAGCTTCACGACCGCTATAGCGTGCACCCTGATGCGGCGGATCAAGGCATCTATCTCGTTCTATGGTTCGGGGCAGGTGAGAAAATCGCGGGGCGTAAAGACTTATCCATAACGACGACGGCACAGCTAAAGGACGCTATTATTGAACAGATGCCGGTCGATCTACGCCGGGTCATCGACGTGGTCATACTGGATCTTTCGCGAAGACCTTGCGGCTCGGGGGATGCAACGGGGGTGCGCAGCGACCCCCTTGCCAAGAAGGTGCGGAAAAAGCGTAGTACACCCGCACACATTTTGCGAAACGCGCGAACGGAGTTCGTTTGGTTCATCTGAACCGCGTTCGGATGCTTCAATTCAGCTTCATATTGCGAGGCCAGAGGCCGTCGACAAGCTTTTGGTCGAGGAATTTCTCCCCCATATCCTTTTCGCGTTTCTCTATCGCTCGCTTAAGTTCAGAGCGCTGTCGCTCGAATATGATCTGAGAATGATGGTTCAGTTTACATCCATCAAGCATCCGCCAGACGCGACGGTCAGCACTGCTCTTGAGGAGTTCGAAATCCGCTGACGCGGATATGCCATTGTCGGCTGACCTGAACTGCTCCAGCCAATGAACAATTGAGCGGCGGCGCTCCCTCCATCCTTCGGCATAGCGCCAGACATTTCCGAGCCAAGACGCCTGTATGTCCAGGCGCTCTAGGTCTTCGACACGCGGCGACGAAAGGCCCAGATAGCCCCGAACAATCATAGCCCGCCCCCGTCTCCAGATGGAGGGTGATTGGGCTTCAGAAATAGTCCAACCGATCAATCGCTGCTGGAGGTCTGGAGTCTCTGCGTGCAAGGTGCAATCGAGTAGCTCGCGGTCGTTTTCACAGAAGTCAAACGCTTCAATCTGAAGTGCCCACCCCTTGGGGCTCGTGCACGCGAAAGGCATGGTGAGAAGCCAGTCCGAGCCGAGGTTCGTTCGATATACAGTATGATGTCTCGTAGACAGGAGGTTACGCCATATCGAGGCAAAACGAATTGGGTCGCATTTGAGTCCAACGGAGACCATCGGATATAGGAGACCAGGCTCATGGACAGCGAGTTGATTCAGATTGTCAGCAGACTGAATCGAGAGGAAATCCGCAATAGCCTCAAAGGCGGTCGGCTCTGCGGTCCAGAGCGTTTCAAGGCCAGCGCTCGGAATGGTCCAGTCGGGACGCCGCCTGCCGCTTGCAAGGGTCGATTGATCCGAACGCTGAACAGCCTCAATTGCTTGGTCAATGATTTCTTGGCGCGCATCGGCATCGAACCCCAATCGAAATCGTTCGGCCAGCGTGAGAGCCGATTTATTGAGACCGTGCTGAAGCGTGACACTCCGAGTTTCCAGTTGAGTGTCATCGGTTGCAAAATTGGAAATGGACGTCGCCGGCAATGGTCGCTTCTCTGCGTCCAAGACTGACCGCAGTTTGGCGATCAAAATGGCACTGATCACCGCTGGCCCATCCTTTGTATTCTCGGCGGCGCGCACAAGATGGCGAGGATGAAGACGCCGAACCACCTCATTGAGGGAAAGCGACGCCTTTGCGAGAACCAAACTTCCCCAGAAGGCTTCATCATCGTCTCGGGCATTCCCGACAGTCCAATCCAAGGCGATCAACTCGGCAGCCGCCGCAGGCGCATCGGATTTAGCCAAAATCTCCAGTTCGGGCGCTCGGCAATGCGGAGATGATTGTCTCAGGCGCTCCAGCAATGCAGTGCGCAGGGCATTGGTCAAATCCACACCCGTGGCAGCCACCAAAAAGAGCGCACTTCGCAATCGATTTCGTTCGAGGCCGCCATGAATAGCTTTCGCCAATGCATCGAGCCCAGTGGCACTCGGAATGCTGAACGTCAGCGCCAAATCACGATAGATAACTTGCGACGGTTCCAAGCTCAGGAGCAGGCTAATCTGCTCGTCGCCGTCCTTTGCCAACAAAAATTGGGCCGCCATCCGCAGATTCGCGCTATCCGGATCGTCTCCAGGTATCGACATAAGCGGCACAAGGTCGGCTGCATCAAGTACCGACATTTCCATGATGATAACAAACATGGCTCTTTCCGGCGACACTTGGCCGGCCGCGACGTGACCCGAAAGTCGGCGCGTAATGGCTGCTCTATCATCGCGCGCTGCCCGGGCCAAAACGGGCATCCAATGCTCTAATGCAAGGGATTCGGAAGTGTGGCCCCTTGATTGATAGATTGCCGTAACGTCGAGATTTCTTGCAAAATCCGTGGCCTCGCGAACAAGGCTTTCCGGTAGTCTCATCTTAGGATGGAGTAGCCAGTCCCGCGCATATGACAAGCGAACATGAGGTTTTTCGGTTTGGTCGGCGACCTTCTGAATGGCTTCCTCGACGGTTGCAGGTCTTTCCCATACTGAAATTGTTTTGATTAACTCTTGTCGTTCGTCTCTAAGCCCAGATTTGTCAAAGGCGTCTGCAACGACGGTCATGGCCTGAGGCGTCCCAATTGCCCATCCAAGTGAACCTGCGGCATGCGCGATCAGAATGTCATTGCCCAAGGTGAAAGATTGCGCTTGTGACAACGCTTGATCGACTAGGGCGATCTCGGAGGGTTCGGCACCGCGCAGCAGCGCTGCGATATATTTATCGTCATGGTCTCCGTACCGAACAGACCCGGCTATGGACCAAACCCTTATCAAAGGCATCAGGTCATCACGACTGTGAAAAGCAAGAACGCTAACGGCGTAGCCAAAGGCGTGCGATCCATCAGGCTCTTCGCCATCTGCTATGGTGAGAGTTTCATCGGCCTCCTTGAACGGTTTATTCAAAACCAAGCGATCGCCGAGGCGTTTGCGCAGTCGCTCAAGTCGCTTTTCACGCAAAGCAGACCGGTCGTCTGTTTGCCCCAAGAATGGCCACTCCATTAGACCGATCAAGCCGGCCCAATGACGAGCACGTTCAATCAGTGCTACCCTCAATTCGCTCGCACCAGTGAGGGGTCTAATAATATAAGCAAGGCGTTCGGACGCCTCTGCGTCGCCTGCGAACCAGACGTATTCGGCGACATCCACAAGAGCTGTGTTTATGCGCCGTGAAATAGCAAGAATGTCGTCTTCGTGTTCGTCGGAAAGGTTTGGCCTATCGAGCCAAAGGGCGAATATCGCGGCTTGGGCTGCTCTCCTACCGTCCGCTAATGCGGCGGCCCAACTGGCAACTCGAAGCACTTCACAATCGAATGAGGCCCCGCCCCACGGCTCTATCCAGCTTCGAACTTCACTGACAATCTGTCCAATCGTCCAATCCGCAGGAAGTTCTAGCGCTCGGCGCCAGAGATCCCAGCCAAGTGCAAATGCCGCGAATGACAATGTTAGACGGGTATCTTCCCCGGACCGTTCGGCAAGCCCGCCGTCAACCAGTTCCGTAAGTGTTTGCAAGACGCGCTCTGGATTGTCCGCAAAAGGGTTTGCGTTCCGGACGGCGTGATGTAGGTCGGCCGTCGCTATTCGCGAAGGATTCGGCGATGCCTTATCGATTGCCTTTGCAACTTGCCGGAGTGCTTCCTTGAAATCGGGTTCCGCAAGGATGTCACGGTTTCGTGCCAGGCGGTCTTTCCAGTCCTCCCAATACAAGCGAGCTGGCGTGAACTCGCCCACTTTTTCAAGCTCTTCACGGTATCGGAGTGCTAGGTCGAAAAGTCGCGGACGGCGTAGCAATTCCGTCATTTCATCGGATAAAGAGGATCGGGGAATTTTGTGGTTCTTAAGACCTCGGTCGAGTTCCGCGTCTGCGAAGAGGCCTATACGGATAACCTGCGGTTTCTGGCTCAGTCCAACAAACTCATTGAAATCGTGCTCGAACGCATAGGGACGACACGTAGCAAGAACACGAACGCGCTGGCGATAGGGTTGGTCTTGCAGTCGCGTCAGCAACTCGGTCCAATCGCTCTTTCGTCGTTCGTTGAGACCGTCAAGAAAAAGTGTCACGATAGGGGCTTGGATATCGTCATAACTGAGCAACATCTCGGCTTTCTTGACCCATTCCGCAGGGGAGCGACCCAACATCATGCTGAGCGCGCAACTCATGAGTGTTATGGGGTCTTTCGAAACGGAAACCGCTTTGGTAACCGGAAGCAAGAGGGTCTCAGAGGCATTCTCCAAAAGCCAATGAAGAGCGGAGAGAGTCTTGCCAACTCCTTCGTCGCCGACAAAAAAGCAGGGATTTCCCTTTGTCGCCGCGGCTTTAATGCTTGCGCTGTTAGCATCGACCACATCACGGCGAACGAATTCGGCCCACGGGTCACCCAACCGTCCAGGGGCGGGTCTAGCCCTGAGGCGACGGACCAGTTTCTGCGGTTCAGACATCGTCTCTCGCCACCAGGCATCGACTGCCGCACGCAACGTCGCAAGCGTGAAATCGGGTCCCGAGAGTTTTTGGCGAAGCTCAAGAGCCCGCCCAGAGAAATTTGGCTCCCGTCTAAGGCGGTCGATTGCGGCTTGGGCTTCTGCCGGAAGCCGTAGGGCAGCGGCCTTTGGCGCCATAGCAATCAGTTGGACAAGGTCTGAGCCGCCCGTGGGCGGAGCGTCGAGCGTGAGAAGGCCGATTGCTTTTTCTTCCGCCTCGCGGCGGAGTGCTCGTTCAAGTTGCTCTGGGACAGGCCGACTAGCAGCGAGCACCCAAAGATCAGGTTTCGGCTCACGATGGGTCGCTTCAACGAAGCCACCGAGTACATTGCGCTGATTTAAAGAAGTAGTGTCTCGATAGAGCTTGGCTTCGAAAACCGTTTCAAACGGGCCTCGTGCACTTCCGTCACCCCCGTACTGGCTTCCGCTTCGCGAACAAAAGAAGCGTCTCCCACAGATTTCTGACAGCGCCTCGCCTACAAGATTCTCGAATTCGCTGTCTACTATGCTTTGCATATGCCGAAGCAGAACTTCTTCATCGAGCGGCCTTTTCGTTGCCCCGCGTTTCTTCCGGCTAGCCATTTTCTTCATCTTTCCCGCCAATATTTCGGAATAGATATCTGCATAGCATCTTACAAAGCAAGGCATCCTGTCCGGTCCGAGGGGCGCACTCCACGTTTCGATGACCCGTGTGCCTCCGAAGATCCGCAACTCATGTGGGGCGCGTTCGCAAAGGGAAATGGCGCGCGTCTGCAGTTCCAGATTCACCCTGGTGTGGCAGAACTTCGCCCGATCCACTATGAACAAAGCGGCTCGGTCACCGTCCTACGAGAGATCAACGACGCCCTCAAGCGGCCGGAGAGCCGCCGTTCAATCCTTGGACCATCTCCAAGATCGGCGCCTTCTATCTGAAGTCCACTGTGGTCATCGAAGACGAGGTCCGCTTGCTCGTTAAGCGTCATCAGGGTGGTGTCGATCTGACTTGCAGTGACGGTGCATTCCGGTATTGGCCAATTCCAATCGGAGAACCAAACCCGGTATGCCAACTAGACTTGGCGGAGGTGCATATAGCACCAGGAGCCGATCGGGCAGCGATCGAAGCTATTTTCAGAACAGCCGGTTTTCTGGAGTCGCCGTCGCTGGACCCTAACTCATTTATTGGCAACGAGGTGGTGGTTGTTCGCACCTTGCTGCCATAGCAGATACGCTCACTTGACCAATCTGCCCGAGCACCCCGACGACGCCGCAAGAACAGCAGTCTCTGATTGACCTCGCCACCGAGCTGTCCAGACTCTACGGATTCGCCCGCCAGATGAACGAGATGGTTGGTCCACCACGATCACTGCGGCTGAGGTCAGGGACAACCGGGCAGGTCGCAGGGGCGGCCAGCTACTAACGCGAGCTCTCAGCTCATCGAATACCTGCCCGCACTTGGCGTGCTACCGGTGCCCCTGTTCCGGATGGTCGCACCATACGCCGAAAATCGCTCATCTCCAGCGGGGATCGGATGGCACCGTCATGATCATACCCGCTGGCATGGAGCTGCGCCAGAACGCCGGCATCGATCTTGTCGGTCTTAATCCTGGCATGGGCGATCGCCTTCACCTGCATCGGGTTGGCGACAATCACCCGGCCGACATAGGGCGACAGAACCCGCACCACCGCCATGGCGTTGC
>NZ_JAMYOC010000033.1:0-55879 GCF_040319475.1 Mesorhizobium sp. M0904
TTGCAGACCATCGACAACCCGTTCGGCACGAGGTTGTCACCCATGTCTTAGGTACATTCTGTTACCCATGTCTCCGGGTCGTACCATTCGATTTTTGGTAGCGGGAGAGGGACTTGAACCCCCGACCCCAGGATTATGATTCCCGTGCTCTAACCAACTGAGCTACCCCGCCAGGGCGGCGAAGGCCCGAAATCCAGCTTAAATCGGCAGGCATATCGGCGCGTTCGCCAAGGTCGCGCGGATATAAGGTTGCGAGGCCAAGCCTGTCAAGCATCGAAGTGGCTGCCGCGCCGGCATATTGCTGGCGCCTAAAGCTTTGCCGGGCAGACATTTGGGCGCACAGGCCGGGGTTGAGTTCAGCGAGGCACGTCGCTATGTCTCGGCCACGAAAGCCATGGTCATGAATTGATGAAACCGCGCATTGCAGTCCTCGGTTGCGGATACTGGGGCAGCAACCACATCCGCACCCTAAAGGCGCTCGGCGCGCTGCACGCGGTTTCGGACGTCAACCCTGCGCGTGCGGAGGGTTTTGCCAGCGAGCAGGATTGCCTGGCGATCGAGCCGGAGGCGCTGTTTGTCCGCGACGATGTCGACGCCATTGTCATGGCGCTGCCGCCGCAGTTCCATGCCGACATGGCGGTGCGCGCCGTGCTCGGCGGCAAGGACGTGCTGGTGGAGAAGCCGATCGCGCTGACGGTGGCCGATGCCGAACGCTCGGTGCAGGCGGCCGCCGATAATGGCCGTGTCTTCATGGTCGGCCACGTGCTGCGCTTTCATCCCGCCTTCGAGATGCTGAAGGCGCTGATCGACAATGGCGAACTCGGCGAAGTCCGCTACATCCACTCGCATCGGCTCGGGCTCGGCAAGTTCCACACCGAAAACGACGCGTTGTGGGATCTGGCGCCGCACGATCTGTCGATGATCCTCGCCATCACCGGCACCGAACCGGTCGAGGTGCGCGGCGAAGGCGCTGCCCTTCTCGACAATCTCAGCGACTTTGCGCATCTGCATATGCGCTTTCCCAGCGGCTTGCGCGGCCATCTGTTCGCCTCGCGGCTCAACCCTTACCGCGAACGGCGGCTGACCGTGGTCGGCACCAAGGCGATGGCGGTGTTCGACGATGTCGAGCCGTGGGAGCGCAAGCTTGCCGTCTACCGCCATGCGGTGTGGCAGGACAGCGGCCAATGGGCGTTCACCGCCAACGAGCCGTCCTATGTGGCGGTCGGCGAGGGCATGCCGCTGACGCGCGAGCTGGAGCATTTCATCCACTGCATCGAGACACGGGCCGAACCGCGCACCAGCGGTGAGGAAGCCATCCGCGTGCTGCGCATCCTGACCGCCGGCACCGTTGCCCACACCAGACCCTAAAGAGAAAACGCCGTCTATTCGGCGGGAACCCGCGCCGGCTGGACGGCAAGCCGCGTCAGCATCGCCTCGGCTTCGGCGCCGCGCTCGGAGCGCTCGATGAAGCCGCCGCCGAACACGCGCGCCTCGTTGCCGTCGTCGGAATAGAGCACGCAGGCCTGACCGGGGGCGATGCCGGACTCGCCGTCAACCAGCTCCACCGAAGTGACGCCGGCGCGGTGATGCAGCACCGCCGGGCGCGGCGGCCGCGTCGAGCGTACCTTGGCGAAAAGCTCAAGCCCGGCCGCCGGGATATCGGTCAGCGGGCCATCGCCCAGCCAGTTCATGTTGCGCAAGAAGATCTTGTGGGTCTCCAACGCCTCGCGCGGGCCGACGACGACACGGGCCCGGTCGGCGTCGAGATGGACGACGTAGAGCGGCTCGCCGGAGGCGATGCCGATGCCGCGGCGCTGACCGACGGTATAGCGCAAAATGCCCTCGTGGCGGCCAAGCACGCGCCCGTCTATATGGACGATATCGCCCGGATTGGCGGCAGCCGGCTTCAGCTTGGCGATGATGTCGGAATACTTGCCCTGCGGCACGAAGCAGATGTCCTGGCTGTCCTGCTTGGCGGCGACCGTCAGTCCCATCTCCTCGGCGATGGCGCGAACCTCAGGCTTCGACAGGCCGCCGAGCGGAAAACGCAGATAGTCGATCTGCGCCTGGGTGGTGGCGAACAGGAAGTAGCTCTGGTCGCGGTCGGCGTCGACCGGCCGGTAAAGCGCGCGATGGGCGCCATTGGCGCCGGAGCGGATGTAGTGGCCGGTGGCCAGCGCATCGGCGCCGAGTTCCTTGGCGGTCGCGAGAAGGTCGGCGAATTTCACCGTCTGATTGCAGGAAACGCAAGGGATCGGCGTTTCGCCGGCGACATAGCTCTCGGCGAACGGGTCGATCACCGCCTTGCGGAAGCGCTCCTCGTAATCGAGCACGTAATGCGGCATGGCGAGCGTCTCGGAGACGCGGCGGGCATCGTCGATGTCCTGGCCGGCGCAGCATGAGCCGGCCCGGTGCGTTGCCGCGCCGTGGTCATAAAGCTGCAATGTGACGCCGACGACGTCGTAGCCCTCGCGCTTCAGGAGGCCGGCAACGACCGACGAATCGACACCGCCCGACATGGCGACGACGACGCGGGTGTTTTCGGGGCGTCCGGGAAGATCGAGGCTGTTCATGGTTCTTTCGTTCTGCGCGGCGCTTCAGTGCCAATGGCCGGAATATAGGTCAAGCATCTCGACTGCGCCAGCTTTGCCGGGCCGGTTCATTTTTCCTGCCGGGTTCAACGCGCATGCCGGCAGATGTTTCAAATGCCGATGAAAAGGCTAACGCCGCGTTCATGATCCTTACCTAACCATTAGGGTCTGCTTAGGCAAATTTTAAAGCTGTGGCGGTAATGTGGTGGGGATTGGGTCTTTGAGTTTTTTGTAGAGAGTACGATGACCGATCTAATTAGACCGCGAGTCAAATATGTTATCGGGCCAGACGGCAGCCCACTTACCATCGCCGATCTGCCGCCGACAAACACACGTCGCTGGGTTATCCGGCGCAAGGCGGAAGTGGTGGCGGCGGTGCGTGGCGGGCTTTTGAGCCTCGAAGAGGCGTGCCAGCGCTACAAGCTCACCACCGAGGAATTCCTGTCCTGGCAGGCGTCGATCGACGAATACGGCCTTGCCGGCCTGCGTACCACGCGCATCCAGCAATACCGGCATTAGGCGGATAAGGGCGCTGATCAGCGCCCTTACGTTTGCGAGGGGCGACGATCTGCAATTTCAGACCGTCAGCACCACCTTGCCGATCGGCCTGGTGGCGAGAAAGGCATGGGCTGCACCGGCCTGTTCGAGCGGAAACGCCTTTGCCACGTGGACGGCCAGCTTTTTCGCGTCGATCAATTTGCCGAGCTCCACCAGGGCGGCACGGTCGGGCACTACGGACATGCGCTCGACGCGGATGCCTCGCGTCCTGGCCTTTGCCTTGGTGGCGTCGCTGACATCGAGCAGCGACACCAGAACGCCGCCAGTGGTGAGCACTTTCAGCGATTGCTCCGTATGCACGCCGCCGAACGGGTCCAGAACCAGATCGATGTCGCGGGCCTTCCCGGTGAAATCATCCCTTGTGTAGTCGATCACCTCGTCGGCGCCGAGCGAGCCGACGAAATCGAGCTTTGCCGGGCTTGCGGTCGCGACGACGTAAGCGCCGTGCGCCTTGGCGATCTGTACCGCCAGATGGCCGACGCCACCGGCTCCGGCGTGGATCAGCACGCGCTTACCAGGTTCGAGCCGGCCATGGCGAACAAGGCCTTGCCAGGCCGTCAGGCCGGCCAGCGGCAGCGCGGCGGCTTGCGCGTGATCCATGCCTTCAGGTTTCGGCGCAAGCTCATCAGCCGGGACAGCGGCGAGTTCGGCGTAGGCTGCCGCCTGTTTGGGAAAACGCGTCATGCCGAACACGGCGTCGCCGACCTTGAGGCCGGAGACGCCGGAGCCCAGCGCCTCGACAACTCCCGAGACGTCCCAGCCAAGGACAAAAGGCGGCTCGCCAAGCAGCGGATAGTGGCCGCCGCGCACCGCACCATCCACCGGATTGATGCCGGCCGCCTCGATGCGGACGAGCACTTCGCCGGCCTCGGGTGATGGCGCGGGGCGATCGGCAATGACGAGGACGTCGGGTCCGCCGAAGGAATTCTGGACAATGGCACGCATGGAAGGCTCTCCTGCTGGTTTTGATGTGCCGCTATCATTTGGATAGTTACATTCTCTTGTCTAGTATGTACCTTTTTGATATATACGCACCTCATGGATAGTGAAGATGTTTCCCCTTTCGGCTATGACGCCTTTCGGCGGTCGTGCCCGTCACACGCCGTGCTCGAGACGCTCGCCAGCAAATGGGTCTACCTGGTGATCTGTGCGCTGCGCCCGGGCCGGCTCCGCAACGGCGAATTGGCGCGCAAGCTCGAAGGCATCACGCCGAAAATGCTGACGCAGACGCTGCGTATCCTGGAACGCGACGGGCTTGTGCGGCGCGAGGTTTTCCCGGTCGTTCCGCCGCGGGTCGAATATGAGCTGACCGAACTTGGCCAGAACCTGGCAGGACTGCTCAATCAGATCAGAGCCTGGTCGGAGCAGCATGTGCCCGACATCAAAAATGCGCGCGCACGGGCGGCGGAACAGCAAGAAGATTTGAGTGCCTGAGGTGGGCACAGTTCGGTGCGCAGCAATAGCGCGCAAGCGCGACGCGCGTTAAAGTCTTGTTTTCAGCCGATCATGGCGCTGCGGCCGCCGGCTTCCGTGTCGCGCGCCTTGGTGTCGCGCGATTCCAGCATCTCGGCCTTGGAAAGCTCCGCTTCGGCTTCGCTCAGCAGTGATTCGGCGACATTTCGCTGCTGGGCGAGGTCGCTTTGCGAATTTCTAAGGTTGTCGCGGCGTAGACGTGCCGCCTTGGCGAAGGTCGGATAAGCAAAGTGATTGATGTCGGTGATGCCGGCCTTCTTCTCTTCGGCAGCGATCTGAAGTTCCAGCTCGACGGCCATGCGCTCGAATTCGGCGATCATCATGTCGAGCTGCAGCAGCTGCCGCCGCTTCTCGCTCACCTGAAATTGCTTCAGCCGAACGAGGTTTTCACGTGACTTCATGATTCGGTACTCCCGGAAACGCACACCTGCACATATCGTCCAATTCACCCGGCAAGGCCCAGGCGTGACCCGTTTCCACCGGCTTTCCCGGAACTATGGGAAACAAACTCCTAAAGTTTTTTGCCGGCGGTAACCATTCGTTTACGGGCATTGTTAATCATACGGCTCAGGACTTAAGGGCGGGTAAAAATTCTGCTTCTCGTCGCGAAACCCGGCCAACGAGTCCGAAGAGTCACTTAGTCTGGCTTATTAATGTGCTGCATTAACGGTTTGGGTCTGTGATTCATTATTGGATTCAACAAGGTGTAGAAAGGGGTTAAAAAATCTGATACCGTCATGGAGGGGAATTAGGTTTTATTAACCATTCGATGGCAGCCTCTGCTCAGGCAATCACTGCTCCGGTCCTGGACGGGTCGTGAAATGGTCCGGCAGCAGAAAAGGGGAATGAAATGCGCGTTCTGCTGATAGAAGACGACAGTGCAACCGCACAAAGCATCGAGCTGATGCTGAAATCGGAAAGTTTCAATGTCTATACGACCGACCTTGGTGAAGAGGGCGTCGATCTAGGGAAGCTTTACGATTACGACATCATTCTCCTCGACCTCAATCTTCCCGACATGTCGGGCTATGAAGTTTTGAGAACACTTCGCCTGTCCAAGGTGAAGACGCCGATCCTCATCCTCTCCGGCATGGCCGGCATCGAGGACAAGGTGCGCGGCCTCGGCTTCGGCGCCGACGATTACATGACCAAGCCCTTCCACAAGGACGAACTGGTCGCCCGCATCCACGCCATCGTGCGGCGTTCCAAGGGCCACGCCCAGTCGGTCATCACGACGGGCGACCTGGTGGTCAATCTCGATGCCAAGACCGTTGAGGTCGGTGGCCAGCGCGTGCATCTGACCGGCAAGGAATATCAGATGCTGGAACTGCTCTCGCTGCGCAAGGGCACCACGCTGACCAAGGAAATGTTCCTCAATCATCTCTATGGCGGCATGGATGAGCCGGAGCTGAAGATCATCGACGTCTTCATCTGCAAGCTGCGCAAGAAGCTTGACGCCGCGTCTGGCGGGCAGAATTACATCGAGACCGTCTGGGGCCGCGGTTATGTGCTGCGTGAGCCCGAGGATATCCGCGTCAGCGCCTGAACTAGGGGCGTGATCCCAAGGTGGGCGCCGGTTTTTTCGGAAAGACCTGGCAAACAACAAGATAGAGCCGATCCGATTTTCGTCGGAATGGAACAGCTCTGATCAGGCGGCAACCTTCAAGGCGCGGAAGCACTCGAGCAGTTGCGGCCGGTTGAACGGCTTCAGCAGGTAGCCCTGGGCGCCGGCTCGTTTTGCCCGCATGATCGCCCCGACATCGA
Source organism: Mesorhizobium sp. M0904 (assembly GCF_040319475.1). Classification (NCBI taxonomy): domain Bacteria; kingdom Pseudomonadati; phylum Pseudomonadota; class Alphaproteobacteria; order Hyphomicrobiales; family Phyllobacteriaceae; genus Mesorhizobium; species Mesorhizobium sp. M0904. The sequence goes on from NZ_JAMYOC010000033.1 coordinate 6,387, forward strand.
CCTCGACCAGCGAAATCAAAACCTGCGGCAATACCGGGCTTTCGATGGCGCGCACGCGGCGTATGAGGTCCTGCGCCTGCATGTCCGGCAAGGCGCCGTCGACGACGATGATATCAGGCATGTCGGCCGCGCACATCTCGATCGCCTCATGGCCGCTGGCGGCTTCGATCACCATCATGCCGGAACCGCCCAGGATACGCCTTGCGACCTTCCTGATGACGCTCGAATTATCGACGAACATGCAGCGTTTCATTCCCGGACCCTCTTGCCGTTTGGCGAACCGGCAGCGTCGTGGCATCTGCCGGGAAACATAGGCCGATCTGGTAAAGAAGCCGAAAAGCCGTTAGGTAAAATTTTCCCGAAGGTGTTTTTAGTGAAATCTTCTTTCGCAATGCTTCACGCAATCAATCTGCAAGCGCGTCTCACAGATATTAAGACCAGGCCGTAAATATGACTTGGAGAAATACTTTCCCCGCTCTTTCGGAGAACTTCAGGCTGCGGAAAGGACGATCTCGTCGGCGGTCGCGTGGATCGAAATCGTCATGTTGGCTTCGCGGGCCAGGAGCAGCGTGTAATAGGGCTGCACCGAATGCGCGTCGATCGGCTCGTCCGGCCTGTTGCCGGAATGCAATTCCAGGAATTTGGGCGGCACGCGCAGCATCGGGCCGCTCGCCGCGAGTGCAAAGCGCGGCTCGGTCTCCAGGTTGTCCAGCGTGACCGCCAGCCTGCCGCCGCGCGGAATGGCGGCGTTGGCGACGAGGATGAGATTGAGCAGCAGCTTGACCTTGTTTTTGGGCAACAGCGCACGGGTCCCGTTCCAGACCAGTTCCGGCTTCTCGTTCTTCAGGAAGGCGATGGCCACGGCCTCGGCATCCCCGGTGTCGATCAGCATGCCGGCGGAACCGGCGGCGCCGAAGGCGATGCGGGCGAATTGCAGGCGGGCGGAAGCGTTTTTGGCGCTTTGGCGGATCAGTTTCATGGCATCTTCGTCGGCGCCGCCCTCGTCGAGCAGCTCAAGCCCGTTGTTTATGGCGCCGACCGGCGAAATGATGTCGTGGCAGACCCGGCTGCACAAAAGCGCCGCCAGGTCGGGTGCGGAAAGGGTGAAAAGCTCGGCCATCGGCAAAAATCCCTGCAAATTTCACAACACAATGACCGGGCGATCATGATCACGCCTGTCAACACGAATCACGCTCTCTCCCAAGCATTCTGAATACACAGCGCTTATGCGTGCAGCAACAAATCCAAAATTTTGATTGTCGAAAATGGTGTGTTCACGCAGCAGGGTGCTGCGCGGGCGATGCAAAACAGCCTTCGAACCGCCATCTTCATGTGAGAGTTTAATGGTTGAAAAAGGATTACGGCATAGTTTGCCCCTAACAGTCATCCTTAACGGCCGCCAAAGAGCCGTACGGATGCGAGGCGTCGGCGAAAGTGCTCCCTGACGGAGATTGGAAGCATGGTTTCCCGATTCTACGACCGGACTTTTTTCCGTGTCATCTCAATGACGATCGCGCTCATCGGCCTTGTCGCCTTTTCGGCATCGGCGGCGCGGGCGCAGGAATACACGGCCCAGGAGATCGTCGATTCCGGTCATAAATTCTTCGGTGCGACATCGGGCGGGCTCGCCACCGTCGTCGAGAAGATTTTCGCCACCTATGGCCTGCCGAACGGCTATCTGCTCGGCGAGGAGGGGTCCGGGGCGCTGATCGGTGGCCTGACCTATGGCGAAGGCACGCTCTACACCAAGAATGCCGGCGATCACAAAGTGTTCTGGCAAGGCCCGTCGCTCGGCTGGGATTTCGGCGGCGAGGGCTCGCGCGTCATGATGCTGGTCTACAATCTGGACGATGTGAGCAGCCTCTATAACCGTTTTGGCGGCGTCGCCGGCTCCGCCTATGTCGTCGCCGGCGTCGGTTTCAACGTGCTGAAGAACAACAATGTGCTGCTCGTGCCGATCCGTACCGGCGTCGGCGCCCGTCTCGGCGTCAATCTCGGCTACCTCAAGCTCACCCAGCGCGCGACCTGGAATCCGTTCTGACCGGCATGACCGAGCGACGGCGATTGGGCCTGTGATCCCGCGGTCCGAGCTTTGCCGCGGCATACTCTTGCCGTGGCGCCGGATTTCCGTCATGCGAAGATGGCAAAGTCGACCTTTGGCGGTTGCCATGCACAACGGATAGTCATCTTGGTCCAGTCGATCCTGTTCTTTGTTCTCGGCTTTCTCTGCGCGGGCTTTCTGGCGCTGATGATTGCTCCGGCCGTGTGGCGGCGGGCGGTAGCGCTGACGCGCAAGCGCGTCGAGAGTTCAATGCCGTTGACGCTGGCCGAGATCCAGGCGGACAAGGATCGCATTCGCGCCGAGTTCGCGGTTTCGGTGCGCCGGCTTGAAATGACCGTCAAGTCATTGCGCGAGAAGGCCGCCGAACAGCTGGTCGAGATCGGCCGCGACCGCGAAGCCCTGAAGGAACTGGCGGCCGAGCGGCAGGACAAGAACCGGGTCGTCGCCGATCTTACAACCAGGGGCGAGGAGCTTCGCAAGCGCGATGAGCAGCTGCAGCAGCTGTCGGAGCGGCTTGCGGAGACCGAGCGCGCCCTCGAAAAGCGCGGGCTCGAACTGCGGAAACTGGAGCACATGTATGACGACGCCAGTTTCTTATCCAGCAGCCGGCAGATCGAGCTGGTGGCGCGCGAATCCGAGCTGCAGAAGCTGGCGAGCGACATTTCGCTGCTGCGCGGCCAGCGTAAGGAGGCGGACAGGCGCAGCCAGGAATTGGCAGCCGAAAGCAAGGCTTTGCGGGACGCGCTGAAGGCCGAGAAGAAAAGAACCGGCGACCTCGAAAAGAAAATCGAACGCCTGCTCGCCACGCTGGCCGATCGCGAGGACAGGCTGGAGCGCCGCGAGAAGGAACTGGTGCGCCTTCGCGAAAAGCCGAAAGGCGCTGAAAGGGCGCCTGCGGGGGGTCTTGCCGGCGTGCCAGGCAGTCAGGTCAATGTGGCCGCCAACGGCGACATCGAAAAGACAACCGCCAAGCTCGACGCCGACCGCGAGCGGCTGGAGGCCAGGCTGACATCGCTGGCACGCGAGAACAGGCGGCTGAAGACAGATCTTGCTGCCGTTGAAACGTCGAAATCACGGGCCGGAGATGATGCCGGCAGCGCCGGCGCGGCATTGCGCGAAGAGATGAACGATCTGGCGGCGCAAGTCGTGGTCCTGACGGCAAAGCTCGACGGGCCGGATTCGCCGATCGCCCGGGCGCTTGCAGCGGCTGAGGATGCGCCGCCGGGGAGCGGCGGACGCAGCCTTGCCGATCGGGTGCGGGCGCTGCAGAAGGCCGCTTCGACCGACTGAGATTCCGCAGATCCAAGAGCGGGCCCTCCGGCTCTGAAGCGCGTCGCGTTCGACCGGCCTCATCCGACGCGCTTTGAGTTCTTGTTTGATGCATGTCGTTATCGCAAAGCCGCTGCAATTTGACATGCCTTAGGCTCCGGAAAAATGATACAGCGCGATGGCTGACGCGGCGGCGACGTTCAGGCTGTCGAAACCTTGCGCCATGCCGATCCGCAGCGTCTGCAGGCGGGCAAGCAGGCTTTCCGGCAGGCCTTCGCCCTCGGTGCCGAGATAGAGCGCCAGCCGTTCGTTTCTCTTGGCATCGCGAATGTCGATCTGCCCGCGCGGCGACAAGGCGAATTGGCTGAAGCCTTGCCGGTCGAGCATTGCGGTGCAGCCGGCGGTATCGGCAAAGCAGGCGAAGGGGACCTTCAAGGCCGCACCCACCGAAACGCGGATTGCCTTGCGGTACAGCGGATCGCAGCAGGTCGGGTCGAGAAGCACGGCATCCGCGCCAAAGGCCGCGGCATTGCGGAAGATCGAGCCCATATTGTCATGATTGGCGATGCCGACCAGCACCACGATCAGCGCGCGGGCGGGCAGCGCGCCAAGCAAGGCTTCGGCGGAGATGGCCGCACCCTTGCGGCCGATCGCCAATATGCCGCGATGCATGTGGAATCCGGCGATCCTGTCGATGATTTCGCCGGATGCGACATAGATCGGAAGCCCGGCAGGCGCCTTGCGCAAGACGTCATCGAGGCCAGCCAGCCGGTTTTCGAGTACCAGCACCGATTCTGCCTCGAAGCGCCGGGCGGCGAGCAGCGTGTCGAGCACCACCTTGCCTTCGGCGACGAAACGGCCTTGCCGGCCGGCAAGATCTCGCTCCCGGATGTCGAGGTAGGCTGCGACGCGGGGATCGTGCGGGTCGTCTATGCGGATCGGATCCATGGCTTCCTCGGCGGACCATGGCGTCGGCCACGAATCGGGATTCGGTTTCGGAAGGCATGATGCCGGATCCGAAGCTCAGACCGTATCTCAGCGTCCAAATGGATGCACGCCGTTCTAACGGTTATCCAGTCACCGGGCGCCGGGCCAGGATGGAATCTGCCCGGGCTTTGGCGACGGGGAATATTGATTCCCGCGGCACGGCTCTTCGGCAAAGCCGCTTCTGCAGAATTTCGATGGGGCGAGGGAACCGCACAGGGCCATGCCGCGTCATAGAAGCGGGCTCCTGCTGCGGTCCTGGAAGGACATCGATGATCAGGCTCCTCGTCGTCTTTGCCGCCACGCTTGCCCTTGCATGCGGCGTGGCCCGCGCCGCCAAGCTCGATCCGGCCACCGTCAATCAGGCCCAATTCACTGTCGGCGAACCGAAGGGTGTCGATCCGATGCTGCTGAAGGCGCAGATCCTTCTGGATCGCGCCCGCTTCTCGCCGGGCCTGATCGACGGTCGCCTTTCCCAGAACTTCGCCAAGGCCGTCGCCGCGTTTCAGGCGGCAAACGGACTTCCGCCCGATGGCAAGCTCAGTCCACAGACCTGGAGCAAACTCATCGCAACCTCCGCCAAGCCGGTGCTGGCGACCTATGAGGTGATGCGCAAGGATGTGCGTGGACCGTTCACCCGGCGTATTCCCGCCCGCTTGGAGAGGATGGCCCGCTTGCGGCGGCTCGGCTACCGCAATGCGGTGGAGAGGTTGGCCGAGCGCTTCCATATCAGCGAACAATTGCTGAGAATGCTCAATCCGGGCACCAGCCTCAGGAAGCCCGGCAGGACCTTGGTGGTGCCGGATGTCGACAGGGGCGACCCTCCCGCCGGCGTCGCCACCATCGAGGTCGACAAGGGCGCTCGCCTGGTGCGTGTGCTCGACCGTGCCGGCAAATGGCTGGCGGTCTACCCCGCCTCGATTGGGAGCGAGGAGAAGCCGGCGCCAAGCGGCATGGCAGAGGTCAGGCGCGTGGTGCACAACCCTACCTATCACTACGATCCGGACTTCGCTTTCAAGGGGGTCAAGACCAAGCGGCCCTTCACCGTCGCTGCCGGGCCGAACAATCCCGTGGGATCGGTCTGGATCGACCTTTCCATCGAAAGCTACGGCATCCACGGCACGCCCGAACCCGGCAAGATCGGCACGACCTTTTCGCATGGCTGCATCCGGTTGACCAATTGGGATGCCGAAGACCTTGCCTCGATGGTGCAGCCGGGCACGAAGGTCGAGTTCAAGGAGGAGATTGCGCAGGCCGCCGACGAGCGTGTTCAGTAGCAAGGCTGACTTGGCAACAAGGCGGATTTGGCAGCAAGGCGGATTTGGCGGCAAGCGGATTTGGCGGGGCGTTCTCCGCCTCGGCCGCTCAAGTCCCGGCGCGACGCAGCCGGTGAGCCATCTGCGACAGTTCACCTTCGCCAAAAATGCCGTCCAGCATATGCAGCAATTCGCGCACCGCCCCGGATTTGCAGGAATAATAGATCATTTGCCGATCGCGGCGGGTCTCGACAAGGTCGGAAGCCCTGAGCTTGGCCAGATGCTGTGACAGGGCGGATTGGCTGAGCGACACCTTCTCGGCTATGGCGCCGACCGACATCTCGCCCTCGGCCAGATAGCTCATGATCAACAAACGTTTTTCGTTGCCCATCAGCGTCAGAAACGCAGCCGCGGTTCCGGCGTTGGCGACTAGTTTGTTCGAGACCATAGATCCCCCATGCCTTCTTGCTCATCCGCCGCTATGGGGGCAATAGCGTCGGATTCCATAGACTTTCCCTATAGATGCACGCCAGCGATTCAGCGTCACTCGCAAAGGTAGAACATTTCGCTCAAATCTCAAGGCTTGCTTTCCATGCAAGCCGATTAACTGCCCCGCTGTGATTAATTTGCCGATCGGGCGGCCTTTGCCATATCGACCAGGACAGGCCTGAGGTCGCGTGCCGCTGCCAGCGGCTCGGGGAAGAAAACCCGACAGACATTGTCGCCGGATACGAGATCCATCCCGTCGGCGTCGAACCCGGTGACGATCCAGCCGTCGCCCCCGGCCCCGCCGAAATAACTTGCGTAGAGGGCAATCGCATCGAGATGGTCGGCGTTCATATGGTCGAGTGCCGATTGCTCGCCGACGGCAAGCTCTTCGACGATCGCTCCCGTCGCGACCAGATCGGTGCGGTCGAGCAGATAGGCCTTGCCGAAGCCGCCGTTCAGGCTGGCGCGCTCCGGTTCGACCCGAAAGATCGAGAAGTCGCCGAGTCCGGCATAGAGCTTCGCCTTGGGATTGTGGTTGAGGTAGCGCCGCTCGGCGCGGGCGTGTTCGTTCGATCCGCGTTCGAGCCGGACGGCGCGGCAGACGAGCGTCAGTCGCGGATGCGCCAGCGGATCGCCCTTGCCGGGTTCGCCGACGAGCAACGAGCAGCGCGGGTCGGCAAGGATAGCGCCGGTGTGGGCGGACAGCATCGAGACCAGGATCAATGGCGTACCGTCGATGTCGGTGGCGACGCCGACCCGGCTGGCCAGCGGCGAACCGGTCCCTGGTTCGAGCACCGCCAGCGCGCCGAAACGGGCGCTGCGGATCAGCGTCTTTGCCAGCCTGATCGCCTCGGCGTCGGTCGCGCGGATCACGTCTTTCCTGGGTTCGTCCAAAGCACCACCGTCGCTTTTATTTCGGCGCCATGCGGATGGCGCCATCGAGGCGAATGGTCTCGCCATTGAGCATCTGGTTCTCGACGATGTGCAAGACAAGTGCCGCGTATTCCGAAGGCTCGCCCAAACGGGAAGGGAAGGGTACTGCGGCGCCGAGCGAATCCTGCACCTCCTGCGGCATGCCGGCCATCATCGGCGTCCTGAAGATGCCGGGCGCGATGGTGCAGACGCGAATGCCAAAGCGGGCGAGATCGCGCGCCACCGGCAGCGTCATGCCGACGACGCCAGCCTTGGACGCGGAATAGGCCGCCTGGCCGATCTGGCCGTCATAGGCCGCGACCGATGCGGTGTTGACGATCACGCCGCGCTCGCCGCCCTGTAGCGGTTCGGGCCTCGCGGTCCGGTCGGCGACCAGGCGGATCATGTTGAAGGTGCCGATCAGATTGACCTCGATCACCTTGCGGTATTGATCGAGTGGGTGCGCTCCATCCTTGCCGATCGTCTTCAAGCCGATGGCGATGCCGGCGCAATTGACCAGAATGCGCGGCTCGCCGAGCGTCTCACCCACTCCCGCGACAGCAGCGGCACCGCTCTCCGCGTTGCTCACATCACATTGGACGGCGATGCCGCCGATGTCGGCCGCCACCTTGGCCGCCCGGTCAATGCCGAGATCGAGGACGGCAACCCTGGCGCCACGGACGGCAAGAGCGCGCGCCGTCGCCTCGCCAAGGCCAGAGCCGCCGCCGGTGACGATCGCAATCTGGCCGTTCGGGTTCATCTTGACGTTCGCCTCCCTGCCCAGACTAATGCTGCGAAGCCACCGTGCAACAGCGCCGGCACGGTCACGCCATCGCGGCGATGTGCTCGGCAATCCTTGCCTGGTCGGCGTGGCAAACCTCGCCCACCAGCCTTGCCACCGCGCCCGGCATGATCTCGTGCGCCAAAAGCCGATCGGGATCGACCGGACGCGGCATCGAGATCTGCCCGCGCGGCAGCCTCTTGAAGCCGAGCGGGCCGTAATAGGGTTCGTCGCCGACCAGCATCACGGCCGGCGCGCCGGCCTTGGCGGCGGCTTCCAGCGCGATTGCCACCAGCTTGCGGCCAATGCCGAGATTTTTGAAGGCCGGCCGCACGGCGAGCGGCCCGAGCATCAGCGCGCGGCCGGCACCGGCGGCGATACGCGTCATCCGTACCGAGGCGACGACGATTGCGCCGTCGACGGCCACGAATGACAAAGCGCGTTCGTGCGAGCCAGCTTGGCGGATCTTGTAGGCGGCAAGCACGAAACGGCCCGGCCCGAAAGCCTCGTTGTTGATGGCTTCGATTTCAGGATCATGCGCCGGAGTTTCCGGCAGGTATTTCACGTCGGCAAGGCTCATGGTCTTTGCGTTCCGGTATACGAGGAAAGGTTTGCTGCAAGCGGCAGCGTTCGCCAGTCAGCGCTTCATCAAGCGCGGGCGCTCTTTCGTCGTCGGTCGAACCGGATCACGGCAAAGTCAAACATGTGGATGTCCGCTACCACCAATTTTCAGCCGCCGCAATCGGCCGGCGCAGCCGACACGCACTCGACGCAGCCGTTGACGATCTGTTCAGCGTCGAGGATTTCCGCGGGGCCGCTTGCTGCCCTACATCGGGTAGGAACGCGAAAGGATATTTCATGGGATTGCTAGTCGAAGGCCAATGGCAGGACCGCTGGTACGATACCGGGGAGAGCGGCGGGAAATTCGTGCGCGCGCAGTCACAGTGGCGCGACTGGGTGACCCGCGACGGCGCGCCGGCCGAAGGACGAAAACGCGGCTTCAAGGCCGAGCCCGGCCGCTATCACCTCTATGTCTCGCTCGCCTGCCCGTGGGCGCATCGGACGCTGATCTTTCGCGTGCTCAAGAAACTCGAGGACGTGATTTCCATCTCGGTCGTCCATCATTTCATGGGCGCCGACGGCTGGACGTTCCTGGCCGAGGACGGCGCCACCGGCGACACGCTCTACGGCCTCGATTTCCTGCACCAGATCTACACCAGGGCCGATCCCGGCTATTCGGGCCGCGTCACCGTTCCCGTGCTGTGGGACAAACGCGAGCAGACCATCGTTTCGAACGAATCCTCCGAGATTATCCGCATGCTCAATTCGGCGTTCGACGAATGGGGCGATGCCAAGCTCGATTTCTATCCGGAACCGTTGCGCGGCGAGATCGATGCGGTCAATGCGCTGGTCTATCCCGCGGTCAACAATGGCGTCTACCGTGCCGGCTTCGCCACCACGCAGACAGCCTACGAGGAGGCGTTCGGCGAATTGTTCTCGGCGCTCGAGACGCTGGAGGACCGCCTGTCAAAGCAGCGCTATCTCGTTGGCGGCCGCATCACAGAGGCGGACTGGCGGCTGTTCACGACACTGGTCCGCTTCGACCCGGTCTATGTCGGCCATTTCAAATGCAATCTGCGCCGCATCGCCGACTATCCGAACCTGTCGAATTATCTGCGCGACCTCTACCAGGTGCCGGGCGTTGCCGGCACGGTGAATTTGCACCACATCAAAGCGCATTATTACGGCAGCCACGAGACGATCAACCCGACGCGCATCGTGCCGGTCGGGCCAGAGCTCGACTATGGCGCGCCGCATGACCGCGACAGGTTCAGGAAGGCTGCCTGATTTTACCAGTAAGGCGATACCGCTGCGCCATCAAAAACCTCGGCAATCCGTCGCAAAGTTGCCGGCGTCGTTCCCTGAGGCAAGCGGTCGAGCGGGAAGAAGCCGGCTTCGGCGATCTCGCGGTCAGGCAGCTTGGGTGCTGGCTGGTCGAACTCCTCGACCAGATAAAGGCCGACATGATCGCGGCGGCTGGCGCGGCGGTTGAAATGCAGCGACTTCAGCACCGGCGGTCCGGTCAGCGCGATGTTGCCTTCCTCGAAGACTTCGCGTGTCAGCGCTTCGATCATCGTCTCGCCCAACTCGACGCCACCGCCGGGCAGGTGCCAGCCAGGAACATAGGTATGGCGGATGAGGAAGACGGAATTGGAGGGGCGGTCGTGAATCAAGCCGCGCACGCCGAGCGTCATCGGCCGCCGCAGTACGAAATACAGGTGAAACAGCCTTGCCCTGAGGCCCGGCCATCCGGTCTGGCGCAGCGCTTGCTCCGGATCCGGCGTCGTCATCGTCCGCGAAACCGTGAGTGGAAAGCGGCGCGCGCCTCGCCTATGAAGAAAAGATGTTCAGGCTCGCGCATATTTCCGATGTCCATCTGGGGCCGCTCCCCGATGTAACCTATCGCGATCTCGCCTCCAAGCGCGTGGTCGGCTACGTCAATTGGCAGCGCAACCGCCGCCGCCACATGCACGACGCCGTCATCGACACGATCGTCGCCGACATGAAGGCCAGCGGGCCGGACCATCTCGCCATCACGGGCGACCTGGTCAATCTGGCGCTCGACGGTGAGCTCGAGATGGCCAAGCACTGGCTGGAGACGCTGGGCTCGCCCAACGACGTGTCGGTGGTGCCGGGAAACCATGACGCCTATGTGCCGGGCGCCTTCGACAAGACCTGCCGGTCGTGGGCGGCATGGATGACCGGCGACGGCGTCAATACGCCGGTCGACCGCAACACCTTTCCGTATCTGCGCGTACGCGGCGATGTTGCGCTGATCGGCGTCTCCACGGCGCGCGCCACGGCTCCGTTCATGGCCAACGGCTTCTTTCTGGAAGGCCAGGCGGAACGGCTGCGCGGCATGCTCGACGCCACAGGCAAGCGCGGCCTGTTCCGGGTGATCATGATCCACCACCCGCCGATGCGCGGCGCCGTTTCGCAGAACAAGCGGCTGTTCGGCATCTCGCGCTTCCACAGGGTGCTTCACCGGCACGGCGCCGAACTTGTGCTGCATGGCCATTCGCATGTGCCGTCGCTGTTCTTCATCGGCGCCCGCAAGACAAAAATCCCGGTGGTCGGCGTCGCCGCCGCCGGGCAGGCCCCCGGCAGTTCGCATGCGCCGGCGCAATACAATCTGCTCGACATCGACGGTGAAAAGGACAATTGGCGGATCAGGCTGACGCGCCGCGGCCTGACCGGGCCGGCATTGCCGCCCAGCGACCTGCAGACGCTGGAGCTTGGCGTCGAGGCCGAGGCGTCGATGGCTAGAGCAATTCCAGGAAAAGTGTGAAGCGGTTTTTCGGAATTGCGTCAGAACAAAGAGATAGAGCCGTTCAGCATTTCGGTGAAACGCTGAACCGCTTTAGAAGCTGATTTTCATCGCGACGATGCGATCCCAGAACAGTACGAGCGAAATCGCCAGGCCGACCAGGGCGCCGGCGGCGATCAGGCCGAGGCCCGAGAAGAACGCCGACCAGCCGTTGCTGCGCGCGGCGATCTGCAGCGGCGGCTCGGCCTCCGCCACCAGGGCGCGTTTGAGGCCGGCGACGGCTTGCTCGATGCCGCCTTCCATCATTCTCTGGCGTTCGACAACGCGCTCGGCGACATAGCGCGTCACCTGGTCGGCAACGACCTTCATGTCGGTCGATTCGGCGAGGACGACGCGGCCGATGCGTGTGTCCTTGAGAAAGCGGTAGGTGCGGCGGTCGCGTCCCATGGCGACATGGCTGACGGCGTCGATCCACAGCCGTGGCTGCAGGCCGGACGAGACGGCGAAGTCGAAACTGTCCATGTCGGTGGGCACGTCGCCGAAGACCGGTGCGAGTTCGGCGGCAAGCAGATCGAGCCGCATGCGATGCGCTTCGCGCATGTCGACGACGACATCGTCGCGGTCGGCGAAGGCGTTCTTGACGTCGCGAATGGCATCGGACAGTTTTCGCGGCTGATCGATCTGGGTGATGTTCTCGCCTGCGTCCTTCATCGGCGTTGCCTCGCGGGTTTGGTTAACACCGAATTAACACAGCCGCCGGCAAAATGCACTTGCCAGATCGACGGGCCGGCAAGGGTTCGGTGGAAGGAGCACCTGCGCCGCGGCCGTCCCGCGCGAGGACGGATCAGCTCGCCGCCGCAGCCAATTCTGGACGAAGTCGCCTGCTTCGGCGCCGCATGTTGCAACGGACAGCCTCGACGACCAGGCCGGGCGCTTCCTCGACCAGCATATGGCCGGCTTCCAGCACGTGGTGCAGATGAAAATGCTTCGGCAGGCCGTCCGCCTGGCTGACGCGCAGCATCGCGTCGTCGGTTCCCCAAACCACCATGACTGGCATATTCAGCGTTTCAAGCCGCTCGCTTGGGATGACGCCTTGCCGATCATCCCTGGTCATGGCGGCCGCGAGCTCGACAAGTGTCCGTAGCTGACCGGGACGCTGCCGCATCTCGTTGACGAGATCGACCCTATGCTGCGAAGGCCGGCTTTGTGGTCCCGACATGGCGGCAAGACAGGCGCGGATTTCATCCGTGCCGGCAGCGGCGGCGTAACGACGAAGCAGCGGACCATTGATCTCAGGACCAAAACCGCCCGGCGCCAGCAGCGTCAGCGAGGCTATTTTTTCCGGCTCGTTCAATGCCATCAGGGCGGCCACGGCGCCGCCCATCGAATGGCCGACGAGATGGGCCCGCTTAATCCCGCGAGCGGAAAAATCCGCAAGGACGGCACTGGCTGCAATCCTGGCCGGACCGCCGCCCGGAAAATCGAGTGACAGCCCATGCCCCGGCAGATCATAGGCCAACGTCCGCGCGCCGAGTGCCAGGGACGCGGCCACCTCGCGCCAATCGTCGTGGCAGCCACCGAAACCATGCAGCAAGGCGATGATTGTCGGGCCGGTGCCCCGTTCGGCGGCGTACAGGGATGGGGTCATGCAAACTTTATGGCTTGGTGCCGGGATCAGTCAGGATGCCGGGGGCGGTCTTATGCGGATCAGTCTTTGTGGGAGGTCAGACTTATGCGGAGATCAGTCTTATGCGCGATAAGACCTATGTGGGATCGGATTGGCCGGTTCAAATTGTGTCTGAATTGCGCTTTGGCCGTCCGGATGGCCAGTAAAATCTTCGCGATCACCTGACGTTGTGCACGCGCCCGGAGACGTCAGCTGGCGCCGCCAAGCCCGGCGGCGCGCAGGGCTTCCACCAGCCGGTTGGTCAGATCGGCGGGATATCTTCGTTCGACGAAGGTTGCGCGCGGATCGGCTGCGAATTTCGGGAATTTGGTGGTCAGTTCCTGCAGAAGCCTGCTCGCCAGCTTCTCGCGGCCGGCAGCCTTGGCACCGATCAGCCGCGCGGCCAGATAATGCGATTTCATTTCCGTCGTTCGCAAGCCGTCGCCGGCAAGCGTCGCCTTGTTCACGTCGCCCATCATGAACTCTCCGGCGAACAGCCCGTAATCCCACCATGTCGGATGGGCGCTGGCGATGTCCACCGCGTGAGCGATGATCGGGGTGCCCTCGCTGTACCTGCCGGCGAAAACCAGCCCGTAGCCATAGGCGGCGGCCATTGCGAGATCGTAGGGATTGAGCTCATAGGCCTTGCGCATCCAGCGGATCGATTCCGCGGAATCGCCCATGCGCGAGTTGAGATAACCAAGGGCGCGGTGCGCGTAGGGGCTGGTCGGGCCCATCTGGATGGCGCGATGGGCAAACGTCATCGCTTTGTCGATCGTCGCGTCGGCGGGGTAGGGATAGTGGTCGGTGACCGCTTCAAGATGCAAGGACGCGAGTTCCGAATAGACGAGCGACGACTTCGCCTTCCCGTTGGCAAGATCTTCGAGGCAGCGGTAGGCGGCTTCGTGCGTCTGGGCGTTCTGGTCGAGATAATATTTGCCGTTGAGCACCAGGCACGCCGTCAGCCCGGTCTGGATGCCGCTCTGCTCGATGTAGTTGTAGATCGTGCCCGAGGCGGGAAGAGCCGAGCTCAAAATGCCGGAGATCTGGTCCTCGATGGCGGTGTTCGCGCTGTCGCCGGCGGTCAGGTTGCGTGACAGCAGCACGCGGCCTGTTGCCACGCTTTGCAGCTCGAGCATGATGTCGCCGCTGCGCGGCCCGGGCAGGACATCGAATACGAAGCTGGCGGCGTCGGTAACTGGATCGGGCGGGCTGTCGGCATCACGGCCGATGAAATTGATGGTGTCGAAGCCGCTAAGGCCGGCGCGCAGCGATGCGGCGACACGGCGAGCCACGTCGCTGTCGGCCTTGATGGCGATGTAGACCTGGGGAAGGTTTTCAACCGGAGGCGCTGCAATGCTGGCGGTCGCCACCGCGGTCTCGACCGCCGTGTCGCCGCCGGTCAGCAACACCACGCTGCCCTGGCGAAGGATCAGCACACCCAGCATGAGGATGACTAGCGCGATCGCCAGCCAGAAGAATTGCAAATGGCGCTGCAGCGAAGGTGCAGCAGGGGCGACGGCTGGAACGCTCAGCAATGCAGCCGGATGTGTCCGGTTGCGGGCGTCCTCCAGCGATCCGGGCGGGGCGGTCGTCGCCGCCTCCTCTGTCGCTGGCTGCGGCTTGCTCTTTGCCTCCACCTCCGCCGGCAAGCGAATGGCGTTGAGTTCGTAGGACGGAACATAGCCGCCGCGCGGAATGGCGATGCGGACCGGTTCGGCAACGCCCTCATTGGCGAAATACTGCTGCAGAAGCTCGCGCAGCCTGCCGGCCTGCACCCGCACCACCGCATCGGTCGACGGATCGAAATCGCCGTCCTTGCCGAAGACGTCCATCGCTATGGAGAAGCCCTTGAGCCGGTCGGCTTCGCCTGCCTGCTCGCGCTCGACGAGATAGCGGAGCAGCTTGCGCGCGCGCTCGGATCGTCCGAACGTTTCGCTGGCAAGCAATCGCTCCAGCGTTTCGCGCACTGCGGGGGCGGCAGGCGTGGTATGCTGCAAGTGTCGATCCCTTCGAATTCGGCACAGGTTGAGGTACAATCATATAGCGCTGGCGGCGGCTTACAAGCGTGTGCTTATGGTGCGATAGCGTACCCACCGGATAAAAGTCCGGTGGGCCGATGGCGCGAGTCTGGCAGTCTCGGCTAGCCGAGCTTTCGGCCGACGATGCGGTTGGCGGCCGAAACCACGGCTTCGAGCGAGGCGGCGACGATGTTGGTGTTGATGCCGGCGCCGAACAGCTTGCCGCCCGGATGTTCCATCTCGACATAGGAAATGGCCGAGGCATTCGAGCCGCGCTGCATGGAATGCTCGGAATAATCCAGCACCGACATCGGCACCCCGACATGGCGCGACAGCGCATCGACGAAGCCGTCGATCGGGCCGGTGCCGGTGCCTGATATGGTCACCTCCTTGCCTTTGTCGAGGATCACCGCTTCGATCACGCGCCGGCCCTTGACCTCGGTGTCGGGGTAGGTGTGGTGGTCGAGGAACTTCAGCCGCGCGCCGGGCTGGTCGACATAGGTGTCGAGGAAGCGCTCGTAGATGCGCCTGGCCGGCACCTCCTTGCCTTCGGCGTCGGTGATCGCCTGGATGGCCTGGCTGAACTCGATCTGCAGGTTGCGCGGCAGGTTGAGGCCGTAATCCGCATGCAGCACATAGGCGATGCCGCCCTTGCCGGACTGCGAGTTGATGCGGATGATGGCTTCATAGCTGCGGCCGACATCGGCCGGGTCGATCGGCAGATAGGGCACCTCCCAATGCGGCGTGTTGGCCTTGCGCAGCGCCTTCATGCCCTTGTTGATGGCGTCCTGGTGCGAGCCGGAAAAGGCGGTGTAGACGAGCTCGCCGACATAGGGATGGCGCTCGGGGATCTTCAGCTGGTTGGAGTATTCGTAGACGTCCTTCATGCGGTTGATGTCGGAGCAGTCGAGCCCGGGATCGACGCCTTGCGTGTACATGTTGAGCGCCAGCGTCACGATGTCGACATTGCCGGTGCGCTCGCCATTGCCGAACAGCGTGCCTTCGACGCGGTCGGCGCCCGCCATCAGGCCGAGTTCGGTGGTGGCGATGCCGGTGCCGCGGTCATTGTGCGGATGCAGCGAGATCAACAGGTTCTCGCGGTTGTCGAGGTTGCGGCACATCCATTCGATGCGGTCGGCATAGATGTTGGGCGTCGACATCTCGACCGTGGAGGGCAGGTTGATGATCAGCCTGTTTTCCGCCGTCGGCCTGACGATCTCGGTGACTGCGTTGCAGATCTCCAGCGCCACTTCGAGCTCGGTGCCGGTAAAGCTCTCCGGCGAGTATTCGAAACGGTAGCCGCCGCCGGCCTTCGCCGCCATGTCGGTGATCATCTTGGCCGCATCGGTGGCGATGCGCTTGATGCCGGCGACGTCCTTCTCGAAGACGACACGGCGCTGCAGCTCGCTGGTCGAGTTATAGAAATGGACGATCGGGTTGGTGGCGCCCTTCAGCGCCTCGAAAGTGCGGGTGATCAGTTCGGGCCGGCACTGCACCAGCACCTGCAGCGAGACGTCGGCGGGCACGTTGCCTTGTTCGATGCACCAGCGGGCGAAATCGAAGTCGGTCTGCGAGGCCGACGGGAAGCCGATCTCGATCTCCTTGAAGCCCATGTCGAGCAGCAGGGCGAACATGCGCGCCTTGCGTTCCTGGCCCATCGGATCGATCAGCGCCTGGTTGCCGTCGCGCAGGTCGACCGAGCACCAGATCGGCGCCTTGTCGATCACTTTCGAAGGCCAGGTGCGATCGGCGAGGCCGACGGTCGGATAGGGCTGGTATTTGCGGGCAGCGTCCGGCATGCCCCTCGCGGGCTTGGTGGTTTCCTCTACGTTCAGACGGATATCTTCTCGTGCGTTCATCGTCTTTTCTCCCGGCGGCTCGCGGATCCAGCTTCAGGCGGATTGGTGGCGAGCGGCGCCTTTACCAGAATTTCGTTCGCTCGATGTGACGTGCCAATTTGCAGACTGGCCAAGGAGCGTGCGCGTGAGCGGCGAATTCGACCGCCGGGCGCTCCTTCAGCGAACCCGGCGATCGCCGATAAGGCCGAGAAGCAGCAGGGTGGAGGCAAGCGCGCGAACGGTCTGGCCGGCAATGCCGGTCGGACGGGACGCAAAAGAGGTGGCGCGCGGGCTCATGGCGGTTTTCATACAGGAGCGGGCAAAGCGAGGCAAGTGGGAGCCTCGCTGTCGGCTTGGGGCTGTTCGATGCCAGGGAAATCAATCAAACGGATGACCGATGCCGACGCTGCCCTTCACGCAGGGTGGCGCAAACCTGTCGCGATTGTCCGGGGCAGCCACATTTTGTTCTTGCTTTGTGCCGGCAGCTATGCTACTAATTTGCGTATGGTGCTAATTGGCTCCAACGACCCGCCTCCCGAGGCGGGTTTTTTATTTCGGCGTCATGCTTCGAGGACTACCCTATCGTCTCATCCGGCCGCTCCTTCCAGAGCACCGGAATCCGGTCCAGGAGGAAAGACATGGACACGCCCGATCCCATCCGCCGCTTTGTCGAAGCCACCAATGCCGGCGACACCGAAGCCTTCCTGGACAGTTTCACGCCGGATGCCTTTCTGAGCGACTGGGGCCGGTCGTTCCGGGGCCGCGAGCAGATTGCGCGTTGGAACCAGTCGGACAATATCGGCGTGCAGTCCAGGTTCAGCATCCTCGGCATCGCAGCAGCGGACGGCACCTGCCGCGTTCGCATCGCCGTCGAAGGCAACGGTTTCAACGGCGAGGGCGATATGGTCTTCACGCTGGACGGCGAGCGTATATCGAGCCTGGTGATCAGCTGACGCAGCCCAGCTGGTCTTTACTCCCGCAGGCTTCTCGCCACCAGCCGCGCCACGCTTGGGCCGACCAGCAGCACGATCAGGAAGCGTGCCGATTGCAGCGCCATGACGAAGGATATGTCGACATGCTGCGCGGCGGCGGCGATGATGGCGACGCTGTCCATGCCGCCCGGGCTGGTTGCCAGATAGGCGGTCAGCGGATCGATGCCGAGCAGGCGGCTGATCAGGAAGGCGAGGCCGCCGCAAAAGCCGATCAGGGCAATGATCGAGCCGACGATCTGCGGCAGCGCGCGGGCCGCGTGGCGCAAAATGGCCCTGGTGAAATTCAGGCCGATGCTCCAGCCGATCGTCGTATAGCTCAAGGCAAGCAGCCAGGGCGGCAACTGCATGGTCACACCGAGCCCGAGATGGATCACGGTGCCGAAAATGAAGGTGCCGAGGAAGAACGGCGACGGCAGCCGGAAAAGCTTTCCGGCGAGGCCGCCGACGAGCGCCACCCCGAAAGTCGCGGCTAAGCCTTGCGGGTCGACCGGTGGGAACCAGACGATGGCCGGCACCTCGATGCCCGAGGTGTCGACCCAGAGCTTGGCCATCAGGGCTGCCGTCATCGAGACGCAGATGACGCGCAGATAAAGCATGAAGGCGACGAGGCGCTGGTCGGCGCCGAAGGCACCGGCCATCAGCACCATGGCGGTGGCGGCGCCCGGCGACGAGCCCCAGACCGCGGTGGTGCCGGGCAGGATGCGCCAGCGGCTGATCAGCCAGCCGAGCAGGCTGGATGCCGCGACCGTCGCCATCACGACCCCAAGGAACAGCGGCCATTCCTTGTAGAAGACGGGAAAGATATCGGCCGAGATGGAACTGGCGACCAGGCAGCCGACGACCGCCTGGGCTGAGCCGAACAGGACCCGCGGCACGCGCACCGTGGCGCCGTTGGTGCCGGCGACGATGGCCGCCAGCATCGGTCCGATCAAGAGCGCGGCCGGCAGGGCGGCGAGTTCCAGCGCGCCGGCAAACAGCACCGAGACCACCACCAGGACCGGCCACTGCCAGGCCTTGTGGATCCGCGCCAGGTGCTCGATGGCCGGCGGGTTTGAGGAAGAATCCATAGATGGGCTCTAAGACCGGCCGCGAAAAAATGCGAACCCTTTTTGCGGGGTTGGCCTTGGTGACGACTGCACTACGGCTTCTGTGGCGATCCTTCGCGCCCCCCTCCGTCCTGCCGGACACTCCCCCACGAGGGGGGAGATCGGCTGTTCCAGGGCCCCGCTCATTCCTGTGGCGTTTGGCGATTGGCGAAAGCCGAGATGACGGACAATTTCCCCACTTGAGGGGAGATGGCCGGCAGGCCAGAGGGCGGCGCTGTCCCGCCGGCCTCTCCCTCTATTCCGCCTTCACCGGCAAGCCGAACCCGCCAACAGGATGCGTCTCCACCTGGAACTCGAACCCGGCGATGATCGGCCGTGCCTTGGCGATTGCCGCCTGGACTTCGGGCAGCTGCAGCGAAGCCTTGTGGCTTTCGGCGTCGGTCCACACTTCGGTCACCCAGATCGCGTCGGCATCGGCCGGGTCGGTGGCGATGATGTAGTTCAGGCAGCCGGGCATGGCGCCGGTGCTGGCGAGCAGGATATCCATCATTGCGTCACGCTGGCCGCGCATCGCCCGCATCTTGCCGATCAGTCCGTACATTCGCTTTGCTCCGTTGAGATGACGCAACCAGGAGTATGCAGGTCGCCGTCTACGGCATCAACTGCCCGCCATTGACCTCGATCACTTGGCCGGTGATGTAGCCGCTCAACAGATCGGAGGAGAGGAACAGATAGGCGCCGACGCAGTCCTCGGCGGTGCCGGCGCGGCCCTGCGGGATGGTGGCGATCATGCTTCTCATCTGTTCGTCGGTCGAGTAGCGCTCGTGGAAAGGGGTGGCGATGGTGCCAGGCGCCACTGCGTTGACGCGGATGTTGAAACCGATCAGCTCCTTGGCCATGCCGCGCGTGACGTTGGAGACGAAGGCCTTGGCCGAGCCGTAGAGGCCGGCGCCGCCACCGGCGCCGTTGCGTGCGGCGATCGAGGAGGTGTTGACGATGAAGCCGCCCTGCCGCTTCAGCCATGGGATCGCCTTGCGCGAAGCTGTCAGCACGGAGCGCGCGTTGAGGTCCATCACCGCGTCGTAATGCGCCTCGGTCTGCTCGGCATAGGGCACGCGGCCGAGCATGCCGCCGGCATTGTTGACGAGGCCGTCGAGCCGGCCGAAATGTTGCGCACTGTCCTCGACAACGCCCTCGACATCGGCAGGGATCGAGAAATCGCCCTGGGCGAGGAACACGTCGCCGCCGCCGTTGCGAATGGTCGCGGCCAGGTTTTCGGCAGCCGCGCGGCTCGAATTGTAATGCAGCGCGACGCGGCATTTCTGCGCGGCGTAGGCAAGTGCAAGCGCCGCGCCGATGCCGGTCGAGGCGCCGGTGACCAGCACCGCCTTTCCGGCAAGGTCGGGGATGACCAGAGAGGGCCTGACAAGGGTGGTGGTGGCTGGCACGTCTATTCCTCCGGGGGACTCTGCCTGCTCTTCGTAGGCCCTCGCAGTCCTCGCATTCAAGTCCGTAAAAGTTTAGAGCGGTTCACTGTTTCACGGAGACGGCGAACCGCTCCCTCTTTGTCTTGACGCAATTCCGGACGGAAAACCGTTTCACACTTTTCCTGGAATTGCCCTATGGCCTGAGATAGGCGTAGCCCTGGCGTTGCAATTCGGCGAGCTTGACGACGCCGCCCCTGTCGGCTGCATGGAAGCCGTCGAGCAGGTCGGCCAGGCCGATGTCCATGCCGTGCATGGTGTTGGCGCAAGCGTGCGGGCTGAGCCCGTCCTGGACAAGCCCGGCGAACCGCCCGGAAATGGCGGCGGATATGCCCTTCGACTTGAAGGCGGCAAGTGCTGGGCCGTGCACGACAAGCGCGATGTCGACCTTGCCGTCGGTGCCTTCGAAGTGGTTCTTGATGTTGCCGAGCACGAAATTGACCTTGTCGAGGTCGCTGAGGTGATAGGCGACCTTTTGCCTTTCCTCTTCGACGGCCTTGACTTCAATGGCTGCCGCCTTGGTCGGGCGCAGCCCGAAAAGCCCGGCAACTCCGGCAAGACCGACGCGGAAAATATCGCGGCGTCGCATGGCTTCATCTCCCATTTGGCCGGCCGGCGCAAATTGCGTGGCCTCGGCCGCGATCCTAGCATAAATTGACGCCACGTCTTGTCGGGGCAATGGAGGGGTAGCATGACGTCGAGGACCATAATGGGGACCATTGTGGGCGCCGGAGTTGGGGTTGCCTTGCTTGCCGCCGTCGCCGGCTCTGCTTTCGCCGATGACACGCTCAAACTCACCGAGCTCAGCCCCGACGGCAAGGACGCCTGTTTCGGCCGCGTCTACGACGCCGCGCATCTCAAGTCGCATCCGCAGCAGAAGGTGACGCGCATCTTCTTCTATTACGGCCGCGATCCGGTCAGCCGGCCGAACGAGGAGCCAAGCACCGGCATCGATTCCTCCTACAATGGCTTCATGGCGACGACGGTGCGCGGCGCCGAGGCGCCTGAATGGCTCGGCGGCTGGTGCAGCCACGAGTCGGAGGACGGCAAGACCGGCCCGATCCGCTGCGGCATGGACTGCGATCGCACCATGGCTTCGCTGAAGGTCGACGACAAAGGCCGGCTGATTGTCTCGGACGTGCAGCCCGACCTCTATCTCGACGCCGGCTCGGAAGACGAGCTCGGCAAGGCGGAGTACGAAAGGCAGGCGCTGGGCAAGGACGATAACGGCTTCAGGCTCGACCCGATGCCGGCCGCGACCTGCAAGGCGGAGTTCGCGCGCATCGACGCGATCGACCCGGCGCTTGGCCCGCCATTGCGCGAGCGACTGAAGCCGGACCAGGCCTTCTGCTACGGACGCGACTACGATGCCGCGCATCTCGGCTCGCATCCCGATCAGCTGACCCAGTCGATCAGGGTTTTCCGCGGACCGGTAGAGCTGGCGTCTTTCGCCAAGGAGGGCGATCCGGTCAATTGGCCAAGCGGCGCCGACATCGCCGTTTCGGTTACCACGCGGCAGAAATCGGCCAAGGTCACGCAGGTCTACAACTGCCAGGGCGAGGGCGACCAGTGGCGCTGCGCGGCGAGCGCGAAGACGGGTGCTGCCTCCTGCGACATCGCGCAAAAGGAGGTCTTCCTTCGCCGCGGCGCCAACGGCACGATGATGCTGGCCAACCCGAACAGCGGCCTGCCGATCGTCGATCTGTGCTCGAAAGCGGCGGAAGGCGACACAATGTCCGACGACAAGGTCTATCGGCTGCAGCCGATGCCGCAGGCTGCCTGCGGGCTTTGAGCAGTTGAGAACCGCGATGCCGGCGGGACAGCGCCCCCCTCTGTCCTGCCGGACATCTCCTCCTCAAGGGGGGAGATCGGCAGCTTCGCCGACAGCGTTCTTCTTTGAAAATTGGCGAAAGCCGAAGCGACATCCAATCTCCACCCTTGAGGGGGAGATGTCCGGCAGGACAGAGGGGGGTGCTGTCCCGCCAACCTCAAGGTTTTGGATGGCGGCGTCCCGCTATCGCCTCACGCGAACGGCACGGCCGTCGTGCCCTTGGGCAGTTTCGCTTCGTCGTCGGGTTCGACATGGATGATGACCCGCACGGAAGGGATTTCGGCCTTCAGCGCGTCTTCGATGCGGTCGCAAATGACGTGGCTGGCGCCGACCGACATGTCGGCGTCGACGACCAAGTGGAACTCGATGAAGGTGGCGCGGCCGGCGATACGCGTCTTCAGGTCGTGGACCTCGAGCGCGCCCTTGCAATTGGCCGAGATGATGTCGCGGATACGGATATGTTCCTGGGTATCGACGGCGCGGTCCATCAGTCCGTTCATCGACGAGCCGATGACGTGCCAGCCCTGCCACAGGATGTTGAGCGCGACTATCACGGCAAGAGCCGGATCGAGAACCTGCCAGCCGGTCAGTACGGCGCCGACCAGGCCGATGAACACACCGACCGAGGTCGCCACGTCGGTCATGATGTGCCTGCCGTCGGCAACCAGCGCCGGTGATTTTTCGCTTCGGCCGGTGCGGATCAGCGTCAAGGCCCAGACGGCGTTGATGACCGTTGCGACGCCGTTAATGGCAAGGCCGGTCCACGGCTGTTCGAGCAGGGCGGGATGCTGCCAGGACCACCAGACCTCGTTGAGGATGAGCAGCGCGGCAAGGACGATCAGCACGCCTTCCAGGACGGCCGAGAAATACTCGGCCTTGTGGTGGCCGAACGGATGGTCCTGGTCGGCCGGCTTGTAGCTGACCTGGATCGCCCAATAGGCGGCCGCTGAGGCAATGACGTTGACGATCGATTCCAGCGCGTCCGAATAAAGCGCAACCGAACCGGTGACGTACCAGGCCACCAGCTTCAGGCCGAGCACGACGAAGGCGACGACGATCGACCAGAAGGCGAGGCTGGCGACCTTCTGCCTGGCGGCGGCTTTGTTATCCACCGCGGTCACTGGGGAAGAAATCCCAACACTGAGCCCTCGAATTTAAGCGGCCTTTTCCTTGGCCTTGCGCGGCAGGTGCGCGACAATGTTCTCGATGATGCGCATGCCGGCATTGTGGCCGAGCGTCATGATCGATTCCGGATGGAACTGCACCGCAGCGATAGGCTCCTTGCGGTGCTCGAAGGCCATGATGATGCCGTCTTCGGTCTCGGCGGTGACGACAAAACCATCGGGCAGCCGCACCGGATCGGCGAAGATCGAATGGTAGCGGCCGACGGTCACCTCCTTGGGCAGGCCGGAGAAGATGATGCCTGGCTTCGATACGCGGATGCGCGACGGCTTGCCGTGCATCGGGATGTGCAATTGGCGCAGCTCGCCGCCATAGGCCTCGGCCAGCGCCTGCAGCCCGAGGCAGACGCCGAAGATCGGCAGGTCGCGCGCACGGGCCCGCTTGATGGTGGCGGCGCAGTCGAAGTCCTTCGGTGTGCCGGGACCGGGCGACAGCACGACCAGGTTTGGCTTCAGCCGGTCGAAGATCTCGTCCGGCACCGGCGTGCGCACCGTCGAGACATTGGCGCCGGTCTGGCGGAAATAGTTGGCCAGCGTATGGACGAAACTGTCCTCGTGGTCGACCAGCAGGATATTGACGCCGTCGCCGACACGCGCGGTGCTGCGTTCGGTGCTGGCGGCATTGCCTGATTTGGCGTCGCGGATGGCGGAGAGCATGGCGGATGCCTTCAGTTCGGTTTCGGCTTCTTCTTCCTCGGGAATGCTGTCGAAGAGCAGCGTGGCGCCGGCGCGCACTTCGGCGATGCCATCCTTGATGCGGATGGTGCGAAGCGTCAGGCCGGTGTTCATGTCGCCGTTGAAATTGACCATGCCGATCGCTCCGCCATACCAGGCGCGCGGGCTCTTCTCGTTCTGCTCGATGAAGCGCATTGCCCATAATTTCGGCGCGCCGGTAACGGTGACGGCCCAGGCATGCGACAGAAAGGCGTCGAAGGCGTCCATGCCTTCGCGCAGCCGCCCCTCGATGTGGTCGACGGTGTGGATCAGGCGGGAGTACATCTCGATCTGGCGGCGGCCGATGACGCGCACCGAGCCCGGCTCGCAGACCCTCGACTTGTCGTTGCGGTCGACGTCCGAGCACATGGTGAGTTCGGATTCGTCCTTCTTCGAATTGAGCAGCTTCAGGATCTGCTCGCTGTCGGAGATGGCGTCGTCGCCGCGCTTGATGGTCCCGGAGATCGGGCAGGTCTCGACGCGGCGGCCGTTGACGCGCACGAACATTTCCGGCGAGGCGCCGATCAGATATTCGCCCTCGCCGAGATTGATGAAGAAGGAATAGGGCGAAGGGTTGATGCTCTTCAGCTTGCGGGAAATCTCGGAGGGCTGGGTTTCGCAGCGTTCGTAGAACATCTGCCCCGGCACCACTTCGAACAGGTCGCCACGCTCAAAGCTCTTCATCGCCTTGCGCACCAGCTTGGCATATTCGCCGGGCTCGTGGTCGCCGCGCGGCGGGATGCGGTCGGCGGTCCTGAACGGCTCGACGATTTCGTCCCGCGGCAGGCCTTCGGTCGAGAAGCCATCGCCGGAATAGTCGTAGCGGTCGGTCCAGGCCTTGGTCGAATAGTGGTCGACGACGAGGATCTCGTCGGGCAGGAACAGCACGAGATCGCGCTGGCTTGGCCTGCGCTCGAGCTTGTAGTCGACCGGATCGAACTGGAAGGCGAGGTCGTAGCCGAAGGCGCCATAGAGGCCGAGATTGGCATCTTCCTCGGTCTTGAACAAGGCGGTGATGGCACGCAGAACGGTGAAGACGGAGGGAACGCGGCTGCGTTCCTCCTCGGTGAAGACACGGCCGGGCTTGGCGACTTCGAGGCGGACGAGTTTGTTCGACGTCTCGGCGATCGTGACATCGTCAAGGCCGGCAAGCACCGTGCCGATTACCGGCAAAAGCACCTCGCCGCGGCGGTTCAGCGCCTCGATGCGCATGGCGCGGCCGCGTGCCGAGATCACCACCGGCGGATCGATGATGGCGGTGTCCCAGCGCGTATAGCGGCCGGGATATTCGTAATTCGAGGAAAACACAGCGCCGCGGCGCGAATTCAGCCCGTCGACATAGCCATCGATCGCTCCCTCATACGGCCGGTCGTGGCGCTGGCGGGTAATCGCCACGCCGCCGGCGGTGACGAAGCGCTCGGCTCCATTCTCCAGAATTTTCGTCGTCATTGCCGTCTCCATCAGCGTCTTTGGGGCAACGGACCCGGGAATGGCTTGAAAAAACAAATGGCCGCCCGGACATTCCGCTGCGGCCACCCTCTATTGTCACGCGAACGCGTTCGAACAGGCCGCTGTCAGCGAGCCCACCACCAAATGGTCTTGATCGAACGCATATTCATGGCGATTCCCATAGCGGCGATTGGACGGCCGCGCAACTGGATTCAAATGAAAGCCCTCAGTCCTCCAGCGTCCCCGACCTTGCCTCGGCGCTCTTCTTATCCCCCACCAGCTTCAAGAGGTCTTCTCCGGCGCGGATGATGCGGCGGGAACGCCGCGTGAGGATGAGGCCCGCCTGCGGCGCCAACACTTCCGTGCGGCCGTCGGGCTCGCCGGGCGCGTGGACGATGGTGGCAAGGCGCACACCCTTGGTGACGCGGTCGCCCGGCTTCACGTCGTAGAGGATCGCGCCCGAGCGGGGCGCCGGCATCATCTCGATGTTTTCGAGCGGCGCGACAATACCGGTAAAAAAACTGGGCCCAACGAAGCTGCCAAGCGCGGGCAGCGCCTGATCCTGGATGACGCCGCGCGCCACCAGCAGCCGGTAAAGCCCTTCGGCATCGGCGCCGGCCAGGGCGCCGTCGACATCGAGTATGCCGCGATATTCGACCGTGGTGGCGACACGCCGGTCCAGGCGCGCCACGTCGGCTGGAACGTTCTGATACGGCATGATCGAGGCGCCTTCGAAGGTGCCGTCGGGATCTTCGTGCCACAGCATCACCGCATCGACGCCCATGGCCGCTGCACAATCCGCCATGGCCGGCCACAGGCTGGTGTGGACGTAAAGATAGGCGAGGCCCTCATCGTCGCAATGCAGGTCGAGCACAATGTCGTGGCCGATGGAGAGCTGCAGCAGCCGCGTTTTCAGCCGCTGGTCGACCGTGCCGTGCATCGGCAGCAGGGCGACGTCGGGCGCGGCGAGCCGCGGAAAGCCGCGATTGAAATTGGTGCGCGTGCCCAGATGGAAGCGGCCCTGATGGTCGCCGTAAAGATATTGCGCGCGGCCGATCGGATTGGCCCAGGGCACGATGGTCATATTGCCGGTGATGCGGCCTTCGGCTTCCGCCTTGCTGAGCATCGGCATCAGCGTGTCGATGGCGACGACGCCCGGCAATTCGCCTGCATGAAGCGCCGCCTGCAGATAGGCGGAAGGCGCCGTCTTGTCCGACCCGGCGAAGCGGAAGACGGGGAATTCGTAGGAAACGCCTTCGCTGTCGCCGGCGATGCGTTCGATGGATTTCTGCATGCTGTCCTCCGTCAAGAGTTCGGAAGACATGCCCGTCGCCGGCGTGCTTGTCGATTGGTCCAGCCAGCGGCGCTATGGGCGCAATGAGCCTCCCTGCGGGATGCGCGTGGGGTCGCGCGATACGCC
This sequence comes from Mesorhizobium sp. M0904, assembly GCF_040319475.1. Taxonomy (NCBI): domain Bacteria; kingdom Pseudomonadati; phylum Pseudomonadota; class Alphaproteobacteria; order Hyphomicrobiales; family Phyllobacteriaceae; genus Mesorhizobium; species Mesorhizobium sp. M0904. The sequence goes on from NZ_JAMYOC010000033.1 coordinate 33,110, forward strand.
CGGTTCACACCAGCGGCTTCAATTCCTGGGCGATGGTCGGCAGAAGCTCCGAGACGTTCGGGTGGATGTGCACGGCGCGCGCCAGCGTGCTGACCGGCGCCTTGGCATACATCAGGTCGAGCACGCAGTGCACCGCCTCGTCGCCGCCCGGGCCGAGCACCGAACAGCCGAGGATCTCCCTGGTGTCGGCATCGACCAGGATCTTCATGAAGCCTTGCGTCTCACCTTTTTCGACTGCACGGCTGACGCGGGTCATTGGCCGCTGGCCGACCAGGGCGCGGCGGCCGGATTTCCTTACCGCTGTCTCGGTCATGCCGCAGCGGCCGAGTGGTGGGTCGATATAGAGCGCGTAGGCCTCGATGCGGTCGCTGACCTTGCGCGGATCGTTGTCGAGCAGGTTGGCGGCGACGATCTCGTAATCGTTGTACGAGGTGTGAGTGAAGGCGCCCTTGCCGTTGCAGTCGCCCATCGCCCAGATGCCGGGCACGCTGGTGCGCAACTGGTCGTCGACGACAATGAAGCCGCGTTTGTCGACCTCGACGCCGGCTTTGTCGAGGCCGAGATCGTCGGTGTTTGGCGTGCGGCCGAGCGCCAGCAGCACATGCGAGCCGACCGCAGCCGCCTTGCCTGGCGCGAAGGTCACGGCGATTTCGTTGCCTCGCCTGGCGAAGCGGATGTCGTCGGCGCCGAGATGGACGGCAATGGCTTCGTTTTCGAGGATCGACAAAATGGCGTCCGAGACGTCCTCGTCCTCGCGGCCGATCAGACGCGGGCCTTTTTCGATGACCGTGACTTCGGAGCCGAAGCGGCGGAACATCTGCGCGAATTCGAGCGAGACATAGCTGCCGCCGACAACGATGAGATGGCGCGGCAGCTCGTCGAGATCCATCATCGACGAGTTGGTCAGGTAAGAAATGCCGTCGATGCCGGGCAGCTCGGGCACCGAGGCGCGCCCGCCGGTGTTGAGGAATATCTTTTCGGCGCTCAGCAGATCGTCGCCGACGCGCACCGTGTTGGCGCTTACGAAGCGCGCATGGCCGCGATAGAGCGTGCATTTGTCCATGCCGGCAATCCAGCCTTCGAGATTGCCGCGGGCGTCGTTGGAGACCTTGTCCTTGCGCGCTTTGATTGCCTTGTAGTTTACGCCGACGGGACCGGAGAGCGTCACCCCGTAATCCGCGGCGGAGCGGGCGAGATGCGCGGCATAGGCGCTTGCCACCATCGTCTTGGTCGGCGTGCAGCCGGTGTTGACGCAAGTGCCGCCGACCAGCTTTCGCTCGATCAGCGCCACGCTCATGCCGGCCGCATTCAGCCGGCCGGCGAGCGGCGGGCCGGCCTGCCCGGCACCGACGATGATGGCATCGAATGTCTTTGCCGTCATGCCGCCGCCGCCACGATCAGAAGCCCGCCGGCGATCGCCACCGCGTCCTCGATGAAGGCGGCGGGCGGGTCCTTGCCGAAGCCGGTGGCCAGGCGCTTGCGCGCCTCGGCGCCGCCCAGCGTGCCGATCACCGCGCCGATGGCGCCGGCGATCAGGCCGCCGATGATGGCGCCGCCGGTGGCGCCGATCACCGCGCCGGTGAAAGCGCCCAGGACGATGCGCGTGCCGAATTGCTGCGGCACCTTGCGGCTCGGCGTCGATGGCAGCTGGTCGGTGACCAGTTCGGCGATGGCCAGGATGGTGAAGATGCCGACGGCGATCCAGTGGCCCATGAAGCTCGCCCAGGTGCCGGCGACCGGTAACCAGCCAAGCCAGGCGCCCCAGGCGACCGCGGCGGGCGCAGTCATGGCGCGAAGCCCGGCAACGACGCCAATCAGGAGTGCAAGAATGTACAGCATGATCGATCCCCTCGATGGCCGGCTTGGGACAGGTCCGAGAGAGCAAGCTACCATAGGTCGGGTATTTGACCAGAGGTGGTGTCGCCGCCGGCGCTTCCGTATTTTCACCACTTGTGCTTTGGCAAAGTTGAAACTGGAGTTGCGGCCATGACGGCGAGCGAACGCACGAAAATGGCGGCGGGCGAGTGGTATTGCTGCCTCGATCCGGAACTGGAGGCGCTGCGCATTACGTCGCGCGACGCGGTGTTCGAGCACAACAGCCTACCACCGCGGCAGCGTGGCGATATCGGGCCTGGATTGCGGACGCTGCTCGGCGCTGCGGGCGAGGGCGCCCGGATCGAAGCGCGGTTCCACTGTGCCTATGGCTTCAACATCTTTCTCGGCGACCGCGTCTTCCTCAATGCCGGCTGCACCATCCTCGACACGGCGCCCGTCCGCATTGGCAAGGGAACGCTGCTCGGCCCCAATGTGCAGATCTATTGCGCCGAGCACCACAGAGAGACTGCTGGGCGGCAGGCAGGGCTGGAAATCGCCAGGCCCGTCGAGATCGGCGACAATGCCTGGATCGGCGGCAGTGCCATCATCCTCGGCGGGGTCAGGATAGGCGACGGCGCCATCGTCGGCGCCGGTGCCGTGGTGGCGCGCGACGTGGCGGCGAACACCACGGTGGTTGGTAATCCGGCACGGATAATCAGCAACAGCTGAGCACCGTGCTTCTGTCGCCGGTCATGTCGTCGTTTTGATGGACATGGGGGCGGCTGTGTCACTTGGCCGGAGGTGGATGCAACCGTGTGTCGAGCGCAAACGCCTCCTGGGTCTTCATGGCGTATGCCCCTCTGGCGAGGCTCGCGTCGAAGATCAGGTTCCAGCTATGCTGCGATACGGCGCTCGGAATCACAACAAAACGGTGCCGTTGCAGAAGATCGTCGCCAAACGCCTGTTGTCCGGGCCTCGGGATGCCCGGGCGCAACCAATTGGGGTTGGGCACGGCGGCGGGGTCGACGATATGCACATCCGCGACATCGCTGACGATCGCTGCCGTCATGACATGCGCAATCGTGTCGAGCACCCTGAAGCCCTTATGGACCGCAACTTCGATGATCGCAGTCGACGGATCGATCGAGCAGTAGACGGCGCGCACGCCCTTGCTGTTCCAGCGTCCGCCCACCCTGTATGCGCCCTCGCCACTATCCCATGTAGGCGCAAACGCGGCTTGATCGAGGCGCCATCCGATGAGGTCGGAGCCACCGAGCGCCGCCGGCAGCGGCGTCATGCATAAACGCCATATTCAAGCCGTTCCAGATAGTCTTCTACAAGCTCGATCCCCGCCGGTGTCGCCAGAAGGTCGATTGGACGACGCTGGTCGAGCCCAATCGCCGGGCGCTCCAGCCATTGCTCTGCCTGCACCTGCGAACCGAACACGTCGGTCGCTTTCGACAGGATCTCCGCGAACTTCCAGGTTCGTCCGCTCTGGTCCTGACTGAGAGGCTTGGAAGGAGCATCCTTGCGGCGCTGGTAGGTGCGCAGGCTCATGCCGACGGCCTTCTCCAGCGAATCAGTCTTCTGGATGAAGACGAGTTGCCCGATAAGATGGTCCAGCGCTGAAGCCGGCAGGCCGTGCAGAAGCAACTCGTGGGCATCCAGAGCGCTGCTGAGGCGCCTTGCCAGAATGCGGCTGCCGCCTAGCAATTTCGCCACCTTCTGAAGTTCATTGTTTTTTGCTGCTGGCGCAGCCTTTTCCAATGCCATCGCTACGGCGAGCCCTCTTCGCGTCATCTGTCGCTTTAATATATGACAGATGACGCAGAGCCTTTCAAGCACGACAGGCTCGAGAGCAGGGCAATCGCTTCGAGAGAAAAGATAGCCTGCTCGGGCCAGATGGCAGTCCAACGTTGGCACTGAAGCGATTGCCCTGGAATCGAGCGCAAGCCTAATTTCGCCTCGGCATGTGCGCCACGCGCTCCGCCTGAGCACTCTTCGAGAATTCGCGCCGGTACTGCGCCGGCGAGGTTCTGAGCCGCGCCGCGAAATGCTGGCGCAGCGAGGTGGCGCTGCCGAAACCGGCCTCGAAGGCAACCGTGTCCATCGATTTTTCCGTTGCCTCCAGCAGCCGCTGCGCCAGCTGGACGCGCTGGTCGGTCAGCCAGTCACCGAAACTGGTGCCGATCGTTTTCTGGAAACGGCGCGTGAACGTCCGGCGGGTAAGGCCGGCGAGACCGGCAACGCTGTCCAGACTGTGCGGCTCACCCAGGGTTTTGCGCACCGCTTCGAGAGCCTGGGTGAAGCGGTCCGCATTGCCGGTCCTGGCGATGGGACGTTCGATGAATTGAGCCTGCCCGCCCTGCCTATGCGGAGAAAGCACGATCTGCCGGGCCAGGCGAAGTGCCGCCTCCGCGCCGTAACGAGCCCGTACGACGTGCAGGCAGCAGTCGAGCCCGGCGGCGACGCCGGCGGATGTCACGACATCGCCATTGTCGATGTAGAGCACTTCCGGTTCGACGAGAATGTCGGGATAGAGTTCCTGCAGCTGATCCGCGTAGGCCCAGTGCGTCGCCGCTCGCCGCCCCGAAAGCAGTCCGGTCGCCGCAACAGCGAACGTTCCCAAGCACAGTCCGACGATCAGCGCGCCGCGCTCGTGCGCGCCAAGCAACGCGTCGATCAATGCGGCTGGAGGCGAGCTCCCGAGATCCTTCCAGCTTGGCACGATGACGATGTCGGCGTCATCGAGCGCGGAAAGCCCGTGCGGGACGCTGATGGTCAGCCCAGCATCGGTACGGATCGGCCAGTCCTCAATCGCGCAGACCCGGAAGTCGAAGCGCGGCAGGCCGAGCTCCGTGCGATCCGCGCCAAACACGAGACACGGCACGGAGAGATGAAACGGGCTGATGCCATCGAAGGCGATGGCGGCAACGGCAGGATCGGTCATGGGAGCTCCAGCAACGGGTGAGGCCGATTGTCCCAATTCTTTCGAATAATGTCAATTGGGACACTTTTTGCGATCCGGCGCCGAGCTTATCGTCCACCCATCACTGTCCAACGGGAAAGGAAAACCCCATGTCGCAACCAGCCACAGGCAAAGCTCCACGCCGCGCCCTCATCGTCATAGATGTTCAAAACGACTATGACGGCGGGAACCTCGCCATCCAGCATCCGCCCTTCCGCGACAGCGTCGTCAATGTGGCGCGAGCGATGGACGCGGCCACCGAGGCAGGCGTCAAGGTGGTGGTCATCAAGCAGTTGGCACCGGAAACCTCACCGGTTTTCGCCAAGGGCAGCCACGGCGCCGAGTTGCACCCGGAAATCGCCAGGCGAAACCGCGACCACTATGTCGAAAAACACCTGCCAAGCGCCTTCACCGGCACCGACCTCGAGGAGTGGCTGCGCGCCAACTCTATCGATACGATCACTGTCATCGGCTACATGACACATAATTGCGACCTGTCGACGGTCATCCACGCCGTGCATATGGGCTTCGAGGTGGAGTTCCTATCGGACGCAACGGGGTCATTGCCCTACGCCAACAGCGCCGGCTACGCTTCGGGGGAGGAAATCCATCGCGTCCTGACGATCGTCCTGCAGTCGCGCTTCGCGGCCGTTCTCAAAACCGCCGAATGGATCGAGTGCCTGAAGACCGGCGCGGTACCCCAGCACGACACACCCTATGCCTCCAACCAGCGCGCGCTGGCGCGGAGCGCAGCGTAGGAGACTATTGCGAACAGGCAGAAGGGCGCTGCAGTGTTGCGGCGCCCTTTGCCGTACGAGCACTGATTATCCCTAAAACAGGCCTTCGATCTGGCCGATTTCGTTCAGGAAGATCTTTTCCGAGGATGGCGCTTTGGGCAGACCGGGCATGGTCATGACCTCGCCGCAGATGATGACGACGAAGCCGGCGCCGGCAGACAGCCTGACCTCGCGCACCGGTACGGTGTGGCCGGTCGGCGCGCCGCGCAGATTCGGATCGGTCGAGAAGGAATATTGCGTCTTGGCCATGCAGACCGGCAGGTGGCCGTAGCCGGCGTGCTCCCAGGCATGGAGCTGATCGCGCACCGACTTGTCGGCGATCGCTTCGGAACCGCGATAGATGCGCTGGACGATGGTGTTGATCTTCTCGAACAGCGGCATGGGGTCGGGATAAAGCGGGGCAAATTGCGACGCGCCGGATTCGGCCAATGCCACGACCCTTTTGGCCAGTTCCTCGATGCCGGCCGATCCCTGGGCCCAGTGCTTGCACAGGATCGCCTCTTCGCCCATCGAGGCGACGTAGTCCTTCATCGCCTGGATCTCGGCCTCTGTGTCGGAGTAGAAATGGTTGATGGCGACCACAGCCGGCACACCGAACTGGCGGATGTTCTCGATGTGGCGGCCGAGATTCGCACATCCCTTCTTGACCGCCTCGACGTTCTCCTTGCCGAGGTCCTCCTTCTTGACGCCGCCATTCATCTTCATGGCGCGAACCGTGGCGACGATGACCGCCGCTGCCGGCCTCAGGCCGGCCTTGCGGCATTTGATGTCGAAGAACTTTTCGGCACCGAGATCGGCACCAAAACCGGCTTCGGTGACGACGTAATCGGCTAGCTTCAGCGCCGTCGTGGTGGCAACCACGGAGTTGCAGCCATGCGCGATGTTGGCGAAGGGGCCGCCATGGACGAAAGCCGGGTTGTTCTCCAGCGTCTGCACGAGATTGGGCTGCATGGCGTCCTTCAGGAGTACGGCCATCGCGCCGTCGGCCTTGAGGTCGCGGGCATAGACGGCCGACTTGTCGCGACGATAGGCGACGATGATGTCGCCGAGGCGCTTTTCCAGGTCCTTCAAGTCGGTCGACAGGCACAGGATGGCCATAACTTCCGAGGCGACTGTGATGTCGAAACCGGCCTCGCGCGGGAAACCGTTGGCGACGCCGCCGAGCGAACAGATGATCTCGCGCAGCGACCGGTCGTTCATGTCCATGACGCGGCGCCAGACGACACGGCGGGTGTCGATGCCGAGCTCGTTGCCCCAATAGATGTGGTTGTCGATCAGCGCCGACAGCAAGTTATGGGCAGTGGTGATGGCATGGAAATCGCCGGTGAAGTGGAGGTTCATGTCCTCCATCGGCACGACCTGCGCGTAGCCGCCGCCGGCGGCACCGCCCTTGACGCCGAAATTCGGTCCGAGCGAAGCCTCGCGGATGCATACGATGGCCTTCTTGCCGAGGCGGTTGAGGCCATCGCCCAAGCCCACTGTCGTCGTCGTCTTGCCTTCGCCGGCCGGTGTCGGGTTGATGGCGGTGACCAGGATCAGCTTGCCGTCCTTGTTGCCCTTCACCGACTTGATGAACTCGGCCGAGATCTTGGCCTTGTCGTGGCCGTAGGGCAGAAGATGTTCACTCGGAATGCCGATCTTCTGGCCGATCTCCTGGATCTGCTTCTTCCTGGCGCCGCGCGCGATCTCGATGTCGGACTTCACTTCGGCCATGACGGCTTCCCTCTGGATTGGACGGATTTGACTAGTGTGGTCGCAAGAACAGCCCGGCATTGCAGGCGCGAGCATGTTCTACCCCTGTCGCTGCCCCGGCGTCAACTTTCATGCAACTATGTTTCCTGCGAAGAAAATACCTCTGCCGCCGGCCGCTCTGCTACAGGTTCTTTTTTGCGCCGGTTGCAGCGCCGTATAGAAGCCAGAGCAGGCGCGGTTCCGCCGTCTCAAAACAGCCGCGTAATACGCGAAAAGCGACAGAAGCAACGGCGCAAATTCACCAGCGCCGGCTGTGCGGGACGATCCGCTACTGCGTCAGCACGTTGCTGATCTCGACCATGTTCGAGCGCACCCTGAGTATGTAAAACCCCATCGTCGTCAGATGTGTCGGCAATAGCCAGCCGTCCTCGCGGCCATTGGCGATGATGAAGGGCTGGATGCGCAGCGCCGAGACGAATTGCGCGTCCATCGTATCCCACAGGTTCTGCAGGTGCTTTTCCTTGATGACGTCCTCGAAGTCGGCCTGTGCGCCCTTCATCAGCCCGTAATAGGCATAGAGCTGGCCATAGGCGAACCAGAAGCGGTCGTCGGCGCGTGTGTCGAACCAGCCATTATTGTGGTTTTCGGCACGCTCCTTGAGGATCGCCGAGGTCGAACCGATATCGGACGAAATGCGGTCGATATACTGCTTGAGATTGTCGGCGCGGGCATCGAACGTCGCCTGGCAGGCTGCGAGGCGGGCGTTGAAGGAACGCAGCTTGCGCACCGCGTCGCGATAGTAGCTCGGCGTCGGCGTCTTGGGCCCGAACGGGTTCAAGCCGAAATACCAGGTTTCCTCATCGAACTGCAGATTGCCGCGGGCGTCCTGCAGGTCGGCGTCGATCTGCGAGGTGGTGCGGACGCGGCCGAGATTGTCGGCAAGCTCGGTCGCCGTGCGCCGCACCGCCTGGTTGATGCCGCGCTGGAACGACGCCTTGTTGTCCATGAACGGCGTGTGGTCCCAGTCGATGCCGAACAGGCCGAGCTTGTAGAGGATCATCGACGACACCCAGGCATTCTGGTTGACGTTGAAGTCGGTCAGGTCGGCAGCGACCTGGGCAATGGCTGAATTTCCGCAGGTCTTGGCCGTGTCGGTGCCGGCGCCGGCGGAAACCTGTTCACCGGCGGAGCTGTTGCGTTTTTCGAACGTGTATTTGTCGACGTAATTCGGGTCGAAATTGTTCCACCACTGGGTGGCATAGAAGAAGTTGACATAGAGACCGATCAGCACGAGCACAGCCAGGCCGAGCACCGCCTTCAGGATCCAGCCGCGTTGCGTGTACCAGCGCCCCGCCCACAGGAACGGCCACAGAATCGCGCCGATGAGCAGGCCGATGCCGCGGCCAATCCACTGGAAAATCCGGGTGAAGAAATTCACGATCGGATCAAGCATGGCGATGTCACCCCCTCAGTCAGTCAAGCCGTAGAGGCGTGTGCGAAACGCCACCTTGTCCTTCAAATATGTGGTTTTCAGAACGTCCACAACATGCGATCGCCAGGCGTCGCTGAAGCCGTCATAATCCCTGTCGAAGCCCGGCTTGTTGAAGACGTAACGCGAGACGAAGTCCTGCGGCACGAAGTCCGAGATCAGCTGGTTGGTCAGCCAGGCGTCGGGATGGTCCGGCTTGGCGCGGATGACCAGGAAGCGCTGCTGCGGGAACACATCCTCGATCTTGAGATGGCCGAGCTGGGCGATCTCGCGCTTGGCAGCGTTGAGGAAGGGAAAATTGCCGTCCCTGGTGATCAGATTGGCATGGCCGTGGATCCAGGTCTGCAGCCAGACCTTGTCGACATCGGTCAGATTGCGGTCGGGCTCGGCGTCGCGGATCAGCGCGCGCACCACCATTTCGGCGCGATGCTCGAGATAGCCGGAGGTTTCGATCCATGAGGCGCGCGGCAGCTCGATGCGCCCGGTCGAGGCGAGGAACTTGAACACCTTGTCGGCGTCGTGGATCGAAAGGTAACTCACCTGCCATGGCCGCGAGCGGCGGAAGCCCGGCGCTGCCGGGTCGCTGATCACCGTCGTCACGTCCGGATCGACAAACACATAGAGCCCGCCGAAATGGCTGGTCCAATAGGCATTGTGGCGGAAGATCACCTGGTCCGGCACCAGCGCATTCTCGCGGATGTCGCCGCAGATCTTCGCCAGCTCGACCATGTGGGCCAGCATGGCGTTGTCGCGCCAGGCATCCGGCTCCTGCTTCAGCCGGTCGACCAGCTTGCCGAGTTCGGCGGCCTTACCGAGCACATCCTCGGCCGAGAGCACCTTGAATTCGACCTGGTTGATCGACAGCAGGTCCTCGATGTCGTCGACCTTGGGGACCGAATCCTCGATCTCGCCGTAGATGACGTCCTTGATCGTCAGCGCATCGATGGCGCGCTGGTTCTTCGACATGAATTCGTACATCAGCAGCGAGGTGTTGGAGAATGCCGTGTGCACCACCGGCAGGTCGATCTGCGACGGCGTCAGGATGATAAAGCGACGGTTGACCTCGTTCGGATCGAGGTAGCTGTAGTCGCCGCATTCCTCGGCGACCTGCGGCGAGAAGCCGGTGCGATCGATCTCGAAGCTTTTCAGCTTGGTCGGCTTCAAACCGAACGCGATCATCGCCTTGTTATAGCGCTGGATCAGGTGTGGCTCGTCGATCGTCAGCAGCCGGCCGTAGATCAGCTCGTTGTCGCGCAACAGATCGGGCTTCTTGGCGGGGCTCATGCTTTCTTCTTCCCGTTCACGGGGAGAAGGTGTCCGAACGGCGGATGAGGGGTGCGAGCGCCCCTTCTCCCCTTGTGGGAGAAGGTGGATTGGCGCGCAGCGCCAAGACGGTTGAGGGGTGCTGGACGGAGCGCCATCGGCGCCAAGCTGGAGCACCCCTCATCCGTCGCCTTCGGCGACACCTTCTCCCACAAGGGGAGAAGGGGGCGTCGGCGCATCTCACGCATTCCATAGCCCCTTCTTCTTCATCTCCTCGATCTCGCGGACGGCACGTTCCCGCAGCCGAGTATCGCGGATCATCTTGCTCACCGCGGCGTCGTCGGACTTGTCGGAATAACGGAATTCGGAATCCGCATAGCGATTGATCTCCTGCATGACCATGTCCATCGAGAATGGCCCGCGCAGTTCCTCGATCATGGCTTTCTTGTCGTCGTAACTCTTGTGCATGAAGGCTTCCGGCTTTTCGAACCACTCGTCGGGCAATTCGATGTCCATGGCGCGCATCTTGATCGCGTCGGTGACGTTCTTGATGGCGCGGCCGGTAAAGCGCGGTTCGGCATCCTTGATCATGTGCAGATAAGTCCCGATGTCGGCCATCGTCTTCGGTGCGCCGTTCTCCTTCATATAGCGCTCGTAGACCTTCATCAGCCCGTCTTCGTGCGGCTTTTCATGCTCCTCATAGGCTTCCATCACCGCGCGCTGGATCTCTTGCGCCGCATAGAGCTTGTGATCGCCGAGCGGGATCTTGTGGTTCTTGCCGGCGAGCAGAACGAAAATGTCGATGTAGTCGTCGCGGCTCTGCGGGCCATCGACCAGCCAGCGCGCGCCGGCGCGCTGGCGCAATGCGTCGTCGACGTTCTCGGGATAGTTGGAAAACATGCCGAACGAGCAATTGCCGCGCACCACGGTGCCGGCACCCCCGAACGCGTCCATAAGCACACCGGTGATTTCCTGCTGGCCGGCAGAGGCACGGTCGTCTGAGCGGCGTGCGGCGACCTGGTCGATATCGTCGATTGTGCCGAAGCCGATGACGCGCGGGTTCAGCACATTGTTGATGAACTGGCGGCAGTTCTGGCCCGACTTGCCCTGGTAGGACGAGATCTGGTCGACGCCGAAATTCTCGTAAGCAAAGGGATAGCCGGCGACCTGGCAGTAGCCGTTGACGAGACCGGCGATCATCTGGATCAGCGTCGTCTTGCCGGTGCCGGGCGCGCCGTCCCCGATGAAGGTGAACAGGAAGCCGCCGAGCTCGACAAACGGGTTCAACTCGCGCTCGAAGTCGTAGGCCATCAGCATCTTGGCGAGCTTGACCGACTGGTATTTGGCGATGTGGTTGCCGACGACCTCCTCCGGCTTCTTGAAGGTCATGACCAACGGTTTTGCCCGCTTGCCCGGCGCGACGTCGAAACCATCGAGCGTGAAATCGTCGACGTCGATGCGGATATGCGCGTTCTCGAACGGGCCGATGCCGTCGAAGCGGCCTTTTCGCGCCAAAAGCCCATCGATGGCAATGCGGGCAAAGGCGCGCGCCCGGGTCATCAGGTCGGCGTCGTCCTTCGCGCCGGATATCGCCCTGTCGAGGCCGGCCACGATCGATTTCACCGCGTCCTGGGGCGTGTCGAACAGAAAGTCCGGCTCGGGCGTGTCGTTCGGCGCCTCGCCGTCGCTATCGATCAGCTGGAACAGATAGGAGGCGAAGCTGAAGGCGGAAATATAGGCCGAAGCCGACAGCAGCTTTTTGAATGTGGCGGCCTCGTCGCCTTCGAGCGGCGCGCGGGCGTTTTTCGCCTGCAGGCTTTCGAGGTCAGAGCCTTCGGCGAAGACATCGGATATTGCCAACGCAATGGCCAGCCCACGCCGGGCGCGAAACAGCAGCATGTGCTGCGGGATGGTCAGCAGCTGGTCGTCGGGATGGACGGCAGCGACGGTTTTGGCGAGCTCGACCTCGCGCGTGCGGCGAACCGAGCCCACCGAAACGGTCGAGACGAAGCGGCGGTTGGTGCCGGCAAGCGCGGTACCGGATTCGCGCGATGGGTCCTCCAGCACGACGATGCGGGTGATGAAACTTTGCGCAGTGGCGCGGTGCTTTTCGATTGCCGCTTCCGGGATGGTGGTCAGACCGGTGTCCATGGAGGATACTCCGCGATTTGATGGTCAGACGTCGCTGATGACCTGCCCTTTGGACAGGATATGGACCTTGTAGCCCGAAAAGATCTTCTGCGCCTCGCCGGCGGCGTAAAGCGACTGATAGGCCTCATGCGGAATCAGCGCGTGGTTCTCGTAGCTCGACACGCCCTGGCGTGCGGCCTCGAGATCGTCGGTGTTGATGAAGAATTCCTGCGTCGTCTTCTCGCTCGAAAACAGCCCCTTGCGGCCGGGCTTCTCGGCCTTGGAAAAGACCTCCTGGATAGTCCAGGTCAGCAGCCAGGCGTTTTCCGGCTTGCGCACTTTGGCCAGCACTTCGTTCACCGTCGAATTGTTGTCGGTAATGCCGGCAGAATAGAACGGGCCGAGCACGACGCGGCGCAGCTGCTTGGGATGCAGCGTCTCGAAATCCTTGTCGAGGTTGACCGCGATCGTCGCCGGCGACAGCGTGTAGGCGGAATTCTTCTCGGTGAAATCGTCGAAACGGTGGGCGAGTTCGGGATTGAGCAAGCCGTCGACCGGCAGCGGAATGTCGACCCTCTCATTAAGCTTGCCGCTGCTATCGACCAGCTGCCGGATCATGTCGTCGGAGGAATCCTCGACCGTCGCCATGTAGACCAGCGGCAGGTTGGCGCTGCCGTCGAAGCAGGCCCAGTGGACCAGATAATAGGGCCGCAGCGTCTTCGGGTTGACCGAAACCTTGGCCGTCTGGGCGAGCGTGAACGGGCCGAAGGTGGTCCCGCTCTTGACGTCTTCGAGGTAAAGCCGCTCGGCCATCGACTTCTGCAACGCTTCGGGAAATTCCTTGTGGCGCAGAATGAAGTCGGCCATTTCCTCGCGCAGCTCGCTGGCCGAAGGGATGACGGCGAGACGGCTGTCGGCCTGGAGGCGGTCGTTTTCCAGTTCGAGCAGGTTCTGGAAAACCGGAAAACCGCTTTCGGCGCGCGAGATGCGGAACGTCTCGGTGAAACCCAGCCGGTTGCGCCAGCACGAGAACGACTTTTCGAGCCGCGCAATATATTCGGCGACGACCTTGGCGACGATGCCGTGCCGATAGAGCGGCGAGCGATCGTCGCGCATGAACACTTCGAGGCCGCCAAGTGCAGCCGCGATCGCCGAGAAATAGCGCGCCGCGGCTTCGTTTTCGGGGGTCATGCTGCCAGCCCTTGGGAGCAGTGCACGTGCAGCAATTACGACTGCACGTAATTTGCCGAATTGTGCTTCTTCATCACATCGTCGAAGCGGCGGGCGAAGGCGTCGTCGGCGAGCTTCTTGCGGCGCTGGATGTCGGCGGTGGCGACCATGTTCTTCTCGTGCATTTCAAGCAGATCGCCGATGTGCTTTTGCGAGGCGGCACCAATGCCGGCCATGGTCTCCTCGGCGGTGTTGTCGACCTGGCTGCCCAGCGTGTTGATCTTATGGGCGACATCCTGCTGGGCGGCGGTCTTCAGCGAATCTTCCAGGGCCTTGTACAGCACGATGCGCTGCTCGGTATCGATGGTCAGCTTGTTGATCAGCGTCGATTGCGCCGCGATCTGATTGTTGAGCGAATCGACGAAGGTCTGGAACATCGAGGTGTAGCGCTCCAGCGTCTGGCTCTCGGCCAGCAATTCCTGCTCCTTGGCCTGCTTTTCGTTGTATTCCGTGGCCAGTTTCGAGCGTTCGCCTTCAAGCTGCGTGCGCTCCTTCTGGCTGGTCGAGGCGGCGATCTTGTTCTCGATGTCGAGCAGCATCGGGTTGAGTTCCTCGATGCGCTTCTGCACGGTCTCGAGATTGGACATGGTTGTCTTGCGGCGCTCGATCACCTGCGACAGGCTGGCCTCGGAGGTCTTGTAGCGCGTGTCGAGAACCTGCTTCTGCGCCTTGAGGATGCCGACGATGGTGTCGGATTTCGCCAACAGCTCCTGCAAATTGCCGGCCAGCGACATGTTGCGGACGCGGTCGGTGCGCATGCGCTGTTTGCGCTGGCTGGAGAAGACGCCGACGAAATTCTCCCAGCCGGTGTAGTTCTTCATGCTCTCGAATTCGGCGCCGAAGACGTTGGTGGCGTCCTCCAGGCCGATGATCAGGTCGGCGATATTGCCTTCCATCACCTTCTGCTGCTTCAGCACGTCCTCGATGCGGGCATTCTCGATGTCGAAATTGGCGTCGCCGATCTTCTTGTCGGCGGTGGCGAGCGTGTCGAGCACGCTACCGGACTGCTCGATCTTGGTGCGCATGTCCTCTACGACCTGCTTGGTCTTGGCAATCTCGGCATCGAAATTCTGCAATGTCGCCATTGGGGCCTCCCGCTTCGGCATCGGTTTTCGTGTCGCGAACCGCCGTGACTATATGTGCCGGGTTTGGCGAATGAAAGACGGAAGACGGGCGACACCAGGAAACGAGGCAACTGGGGTCACGCTCAGGGCTTGGGATCAGCCTTGAGGTAGGCGATGACATTGGCGATGTCCTCGTCGCTGGTCAGGCCGGAGAAGGCCATTTTATTGCCGGGGACCTTCTGCCGCGGCGCGCGCAGGTATTCGGCAAGGCTTATTTCGTCCCAGACCAGGCCGGCGGCGCCGGCGTCCTTCATCCCCTGCGAGTAGCGGCTGAGATAACTGTCCGCGGTGCCGGCGGTGCGTCCGACGACACCCAGCAGATGCGGGCCGACCTTGTCGCGTTCGCTCGTTGCCTCGTGACAGGCCATGCATCTGTTGAAGACCTTCTTGCCGAGAGCGGCATCGCCGTCGGCATGCGCGGCAAGAGCTCCGACGATGAGGAAAGCAGTTGCAGACGAAATGGCTCGAAGCATGGGAACTCCCCGACGGCTCTGGCTGAGAGGTTTTGAAAATAGGAAGCAAGCCTTAACAAGCGCCGCACGATGACGCGATCGCGGAACGAATGTCGGCTGGGCGGACGGATGGACGCAACGCGCTGGTCAGGTTTTGATGAAGCCGATGAAATCGTCGGGCATGGCGCGGCCCATTTCCTCTTCCCAATGGCGGCGGCAGAGTGAGACATAGACGTCCTTGCCGATCGCCACCTGTTCACCCTGTTTCGCCACCTTGCCGTCGGCCCCTAGGCGTACCACCATCGTCGCCTTGCGGCCGCAACGGCAGATGGTGCGCACCTCGCGCAGCTCGTCTGATATCGCCAGCAGGGCGCGCGAGCCGGAAAACAGCTTGCCCTGGAAATCGGTGCGCAGGCCATAGCACATGACCGGAATGTTCAGCCGGTCGGCGATGCGGGCGAGTTGCCAGACCTGATCCTCTTCGAGGAACTGCGCCTCGTCGACAAAGACGCAATGCACCGTGGCGTGGTCATGATGCTCGGCGACCCGGGCAAACAGATCGTCGCCGTCGCGGAACAACTCGGCCTCCGTCTCCAAGCCGATACGCGACGAGATCAGCCCGGTATCGCCCTTGCGGTAGTGGCCGGCGATGAACAGCATCGTCGTCATGCCACGCTCGCGGTAATTGTACGAGGCCTGCAACAGCATCGTCGTCTTGCCGGCATTCATCGTCGCATAATGGAAGTACAGCTTGGCCATGCCGTCCTTTTAAGCCGAGTTGCAACAAAGCGGGGAGGGGGAGCGCCTACATTCCACCGGGAAAAGACGACTTCCATCCGTAAAGCGGCGGGCGTGTCGCCGATCGGCCAGCCTGCGCCGTTGTTCGTGATTGCCTTAGTGCTTGAAACCGCAGCAGAATGGTGTTTGGCTGACGGAACAAAGGTGGAAATAAAACCGCCACTTCGCTTCACCGAGAACTGAAATGGGAGAATTTCTATGTCGCGCATGAGTTCATTCGTCGCCGGTCTCGGCCTGGCGGCTTTTCTATCCACGACTGGGGCCTTCGCCGGTGATGCGGAAAGCTGCAAGACGGTGCGGCTGTCCGATGTCGGCTGGACCGACATCCAGGCGACTACCGGCGTCGCCTCGGTGCTGCTCACGGCGCTCGGTTACGAGCCGCAGGTGATCCAGCTTTCGGTGCCGGTGACCTATGCGTCGCTGAAGAACAAAGACCTCGACGTGTTCCTCGGAAACTGGATGCCGTCGATGACCAACGACATCAAGGACTATACCGCCGAAGGCTCGGTCGAGACCGTCAGCGAAAATCTCAGCGGTGCCGGCTATGGCATCGTCGTTCCGACCTATGTCGCCGATGCCGGTGTCAAGACGCTAACCGATCTCGGCAAGTTCAAGGACAAGTTCGACGGCAAGATCTATGGTATTGAGGCCGGCAATGACGGCAACCGCATTATCCTCGATATGATCAAGGATCCGAAGACCAATCTCGAAGGCTTCGAACTGGTCGAGTCTTCCGAGGCCGGCATGCTCACCCAGGCCGAGCAGTCGATGAAGAACAATGAATGGATCGCCTTCCTCGGCTGGACGCCGCATCCGGTGATGGGCGCCATGAAGATCACCTATCTCGAGGGGATGGGCGACAGCGGCTTCGGCGCCGCCACCGTGCATACCAATGTGCGCAAGGGCTACATGAGCGAATGCCCGAACGCCGGCAAGTTCATCGCCAATCTGAAGTTCAACCTGGACATGGAAGGCGAGATGATGGACGCGATCCTGAAGGGCGCCGACGCCAATACCGCCGCGACCGACTGGCTGAAGAAACACCCTGACGCGATCACCCCCTGGATCGCCGGCGTCACCACCTTCGACGGCGGCGATGCGGCGGCTGGGGTGAAAACGGCGCTCGGAAGCTGACCCGACCATCTGGCATGACGAGACAAGGGGCAGCCACGGTAGAAATGGCTGCCCTTTTTCATATCCTGTGACAAGATGACCGTGCGGCGAAGGACGGCGCCGGCAGAAGAGGGGCTAGATGGATCCGATCTCCAAATTCCTGGTCAGTTACAAGATTCCCATCGGGGCATGGGGGAAGGCGTTTTTCGGCTTTCTCACCGACAATTTCGACACCATCTTCAGGGCTTTTTCCAACACCCTCAACTTCCTGCTCGACGGCATCGTCGACGGGCTGCTGTTGCTGCCGCCGGTTCTGCTGATCGCGCTGATCGCTCTGCTCGCCTATTTCCTGCAGCGCTCGAAAGGCCTGGCTTTGGCGGTATTCATTGGATTGCTGTTCATCCTCAACCAGAACCTGTGGAAGCAGACGGTGGAGACGCTGGTGCTGGTGGTCGCCGCCGCCGCCGTGTCGATGGCCATCGGCGTGCCGCTCGGCATCTGGGCCGCGCACAAGCCGAAGGTGTATCGCGTCATGCTGCCGGTGCTCGACCTGATGCAGACGCTACCGACCTTCGTCTACCTGATCCCGGTGCTGACCCTGTTCGGCCTCGGCAATGCGCCCGGCCTCATCGTCACCATCATCTTCGTCATTCCGACCTCGGTTCGGCTCACCCATCTCGGCGTCACCTCGGTGCCGAAATCGATCGTCGAGGCGGGCGAGGCGTTCGGCGCCACCAAACGCCAGCTGCTGTGGAAGGTCGAGCTGCCTTCGGCGCTGCCGACCATCATGGCCGGCTTGACCCAGTCGATTATGCTGTCGCTGTCGATGGTGGTGTTCGCCGCCCTTATCGGCGCCGGCGGCCTCGGCACCGAGATCAACCGCGCGCTCGGTTCGCGCCGGATCGACCTAGGGCTTGAGGCAGGGCTGGCCATCGTCGTGCTTGCCATCGTGCTCGACCGAATGACGCGCATCGGCGTGGGAGGCAAGAAATGACCGTCGCCGTCGATTTCAGAAATGTCGACATCGTCTTCGGCGCCGACCAGGCAGGCTCGCTGGCGCTGATCGACAGCGGCGCCACCCGCGCCGAGATCCTCGAACAGACCGGCAACGTACTGGGCTGCGCCGGCGCCAGCCTCACCGTGAACGAGGGCGAGATCTCGGTGCTGATGGGGCTTTCCGGCTCCGGCAAATCGACGCTGCTCAGGGCCGTCAACCGGCTGAACGTGGTCTCGCGCGGCCAGGTGCTGGTCAAGGACGGCGACGGCACGGTCGACGTCGTGACCTGCGACGAGGCGACGCTTCGGCGGTTGCGGCAGAAACAGGTGGCAATGGTGTTTCAGCAGTTCGGCCTGCTGCCGTGGCGCACAGTGGAGGAAAATGTCGGCCTCGGCCTCGAGCTCGCCGGCGTGCCTGAAGCCGAGCGCAAGGAGCGGGTGACCAAACAGCTGAAGCTGGTTCATCTCGACCAGTGGTCGAAGAAATACGCGCATGAGCTTTCCGGCGGCATGCAGCAGCGCGTCGGCCTGGCGCGCGCCTTCGCCACCGAGGCGCCGATCCTGCTGATGGACGAGCCGTTCTCGGCACTCGACCCGCTGATCCGGACCAAGCTGCAGGACGAGCTGCTGCAGCTTCAGGCCGAGCTGAAGAAGACCATCATCTTCGTCAGCCACGACCTCGAGGAGGCGCTGAAGATCGGCACCCACATCACTATCATGGAGGGCGGGCGCATCGTGCAGACCGGTGCGCCGGAAGACATCGTGTTGCGGCCCGCCAACGACTATGTCCGCGACTTCATCGCCAATGTGAACCCGCTCTCGGTGTTGACCGCGTGGAACGTCATGCGCGACCGCCGCGACCTCGAACATGGCGAGAACGGCTGGGTGTGGCTCGACCGGCGCAAGACGACGCGCTTCAAGATCGACGAGCATGGGCTGGTGGCGGCGGCCGAGCGCGACGGCAAGCCGGCGGTATGGGTGTCCTGCGCCGATGTCGAGGCACAGCCGGAGGAGACGGCGCAGGTGTTCTGGGCCAATCCCGGCACCTCGCTGAAGACCGTGATGCTGGCCATGCATCGCTCGCAGACCGCACCGGTGGCGCTGTTCGACGACCAGTCGCGCTTCGTCGGCGCCATCGGCGTCAGGGATGTGCTGAGCGCGGTGCTGCGAAGATAATTTTTCTCCTTGGCGAGAACCGAGACCAAACGCCGGCGCGAAGGAACGCCGGCTTAGCCCGATACCGCAAGCTAAACCGCCAGCGGCAATCTCAGTTCCGTCAACAGGCCGCCATCGGGGTGATTGGACAGGATGACCTCGCCGCCGGCGCCGCGGGCGATGTTGCGGGCGATGGTCAGGCCGAGGCCGAGGCCGCCGGTCTGACGGTTGCGCGACTGTTCCAGGCGCACGAACGAGCCGAACACGGCGTCGAGCTCGGCTTGCGGTATGCCCGGCCCTTCGTCATGGATCGCCAGCGTGATTGTCTTGCCTGATTGACGCAGGCTGAGATGCGCCCTCTTGCCATAGGTCACCGCGTTCTGGACGAGGTTGGTGACGCAGCGCCGCAGCGCGACCGGCCGCGCCATGCAGATCAAGCCGCGCGAGCGCCCGTCTTCATTCTCGAAGGAGACCTCGTCGAAGCCGTCGGCGATCGATTCTACCAGCGACCAGAAATCGATCCTCTCGCTCTTCTCCTCGGTCACCTCGAAAGTGGCGAAGTCGATGACCGAGCTGGCAATGCCTTCGATGTCGGCGAGGTCGTGCGCCAGTGCGGCGCGCACGGACGAATTCCTCAGCAGTTCGAGGCGCAGCCGCATCCTGGTCAGCGGCGTGCGCAGGTCGTGCGCCAGTGCGGCCGCAAGATGCTCGCGGTCCTCGACGTAGGCGCGCAGTCTCGCCTGCATGGCATTGACCGCCTTTGCCGCGGTACGCACCTCGCGGCTGCCGCTCTCGGCGATCGGCGGGCTCTTCAGGTCCTCGCCGATCCGCTTCACCGCGGTCTCCATCATCCTGTAGGGCGCCGTCAGCCGGCGCAGCGACCAGATCGAGGAAGCCACCACCAGCCCGGCGATCAAGGCATAGAGCGGCAGGCTATCGAAGCTCAGTATCGGCCCGGCCGGCGTGTTCGGTTCGGTGAAGTTCAGCCACTGGCCGTCTGCAAAGCGAAGCGAAGCGGTCAGCTTGTCACTCTGGGCGAAATCGGCCGCCAGCACGAGCAGGTCGCGCTCGACCTGGCCGATATCGGGACCGGCGACCGTCCCACCGGGAGCGTCGGCTTCGTGCGTTGCCGGGTCGCGGCGGACCCGTGCATCGGTGATCCCGAACTTCGACAGCCGGCCGACCAATATGTCTTCCAGTTCGGCCAGCTCGTCGTCGCCCGCTATCGACGAGGTGACGGCGGGCGTGTCGGAGACGGTGAGCGCATAGGTGGCATTGAACAGCCCGGAGGCCGTCGCCTTGCGCTGTTCTGGGGTGGCATCATGCATCAGCTGCACCAGCGAGAAGGCGCGGTCGTTCAGCCGATAGAGATCGACGACGTCATCGGCGGCGGCACGGTCGCGCGAAACGATGTAAAGGGTCGCGATCTGGCTGATCAGCAGGCCGGCGATGACGATGAGCAGCACCCAGACCGGCAGCGTTTGCGGCAGGATGCGTCTCATTCGGAGGTCGTCTCAGGTAGGAACTGGTAGCCGCCGCTGCGCACGGTCAGGATCAGCTTCGGCGTTTTCGGGTCGTCCTCCATCTTGCGCCGCAGCCGGCTGACCAGAATGTCGACGCTGCGGTCGAAGCTGTAGCCGCTGTCGCCGCCGGACAGCTCGATCAGCTGCTCCCGGCTCAGTACGCGCTGCGCGCTCTTGACGAAGGTCTGCAGGAGATTGAATTCGGCCATCGTCAGCTCGATCCTGACGTCGCCGGGCGCCATCAGCCGGCGGCGCGAACAGTCCATCGTCCAACCGGCGAAATGGTAGATCTGCCGCGAGGCGGCGCGTCGCGGCTCGGCGGCGCCATTGCGTCTCAAGACGGCACGAATGCGTGCGAGCAGCTCGCGCGGATCGAAGGGTTTCGGCACGTAGTCGTCGGCGCCCATCTCCAGCCCAACCACGCGGTCGGTTGTCTCGGTAACCGCGGTCAGCATGATGATCGGCGTCGAATAATTGGCGCGCAACTCGCGGCAGAGCTCCAGCCCGCTCTTGCCGGGCAGCATGACGTCCAGGACGATCAGGTCGACCTGGGCGCGGCGCAGGACGGTCTCCATCTCGGTGCCGTCGGCGGCGACAGATGTATGCAGCCCTCGCTTCTGGAAGAATTCCTGAAGCAGGTCACGAATGCCCTTGTCGTCGTCGACGATGAGTATGTGGGGGTCGGATTTCACAGGAAACCTATCATTTGTGGATCGCCCAAGCGGTGCTTCGGCCGTCAGCCAGACGATAGAATTCAGGCCATAAGTTGGCCAGTGAAGGTCGGCGGCCCGATCCGGGCTGCCCAGAAACAATCCAGAAACAAAATTCTACAATCCGGAAAAACTGCCGAAAAAAATCAAGGTCATAAGTGGTGCCGTGGCGGTCAGGTCATCGGCTGCGACACGCGTTACGGGATCACGGATAGACCAATGCAAAGGTTCTCGATCAGTCTGATGGGTGCGTTGCTTTCCATTTCGCTCGTCACGGCCGCGGTCGAACATGCCGAGGCAAAACTGGCCGATGCAAAGGTGGCCAATGCAAAGGCGGCCGATGCAAAGGTGGCGACCACCCGCAGCGAGCGTTGCATCGATCTGAACCGCCAGTTTGACGAAGCCCTCGAAACCCATGCCGCGGCAACGCAGGTCACCGCGGCGAAAGCACTTCAAAGAAAGGGAAACCGGTTCTGCGCCAACAAGAAACAGGCACAGGGAATCCGGATGCTCGCGAACGCTTTGAAGCTGCTTGGAGTGACACCGATCGATCCCGTTCAGTGACACTCAATCCGATCTGCACAAAAAGGAAGTGAAGCCATGAAAAAGTCCCTCCTCTCCGCCCTCGGTCTCGCCATCGCGCTGGCCGTCTCGATGCCGGTTCTCGGCGCCAGCAGCGCCAATGCCGCGACCACCACCCCGGCTGCGACGACAACGACGACCGCTGCGCCGGCCAAGGCCGTGAAGAAGGTCGCTGCCAAGAAGACCGTCAAGAAGCACAAGAAGCACGTGGTCAAGGCAGCTCCGAAGGCCTGATCAAGCGACATCTTTCTACCCTATGAGAAGACCGCTCCAGTTGCGATTTGCCTGGAGCGGTCGTCTTTTTTGTTGCGTGCAGACAATACGGGCAGTCCCGGCCCACACCCCCCGTTGAACGCCAGACGGCAGTTCCCACATAGGCACGGATTTTTGAACTGCGTCCGCCGGGAAGCCGCTCGCGCGCGGTTGAATGGACGACCGCTTTTGCCCATGTCAAAATGACCGCAAAGCCGTCGTACTCAATTGCCGGTCCAATGCCTGAAATCACGACAAAACCCCGTACCAGCACGAAGCCGAAAGTCGAACGGCCGAAGCTCTACAAGGTTATCCTGGTCAATGACGATTTCACGCCGCGCGAGTTCGTCGTGACTGTGCTGAAGGCCGAGTTCAAGCTCAGCGAAGACCAGGCGCATAGGATAATGATCACTGCGCACCGGCGCGGCGTCTGCGTCGTCGCCGTCTTCACCAGGGATGTCGCCGAGACCAAGGCGGCGCGGGCAACCGATGCCGGCAAGGCCAAGGGTTATCCGCTGATGTTCACGACGGAGCCGGAGGAGTAGGGCTCCTTTTCCCTTCTCCCCTTGCGGGAGAAGGTGGCCGAGCGAAGCTCGGTCGGATGAGGGGTGTTCCAGGGAACGCCGACGCCTCATTTCTTCCGGCACCCCTCATCCGTCTTGGCGCTTCGCGCCAATCCAC
>NZ_JAMYOC010000034.1:0-54363 GCF_040319475.1 Mesorhizobium sp. M0904
AGGTCCGCGATGCTCTGATGCGCGATCGCGAGGCGGCACGCTACAACGCCGATCGGGCGTTCCGGCAATACGACGCCATCGATCCCCAGAACCGGCTGGTCGCGGCGGAACTGGAGTTGCGATGGAACCGGGCGCTTACGCGTGTCGGCGAGATCGAGAGCAGGATTGCCGCGCATGATGCCTCGACATCGGAGCCATCACTTCTGTCGCCAATAAACGTCACCGCGCTCGCCGCCGATCTCAAGGCTGTGTGGGCGGCGCCGACGACGGATGCAAGGCTCAAGAAGCGCATCGTTCGCACCGGCATCCGGGAGGTGGTCGCCGATATCGATGACGAAGCGTCAGAGATCGTTCTCCTGATCCATTGGCTTGGCGGCGTCCATACTGAACTGCGCCTGCCGAAGCGGCGCCGTGGACAGCGCAACAGCACGTCCGGCGATATCATCGCGGCCGTCCGCCAACTGGTGCTCATCGCCAATGATGATCTGATTGCCGGCATCCTCGGTCGCCAGGTTCGTTAAGCTTGGCGCATCCGGGCCACGGGCACCGGGAGCACGCAAGTGCGGGCAGGCCGTCGAATGCAGATGAACTGCGAGTTCGAGCACGTTATCTGGCCGCCCTACGACTCGCCCGGATGCGCTGCGAGCGCGGATCCGTATTTGTCGTGTTGCCCGCTGGCTCCCTGTTCGTGACCAACGATGGAGGGAACCGTGCGTATTATCGGCATGGACATACACCGCGTAACCGCCGAGGTCGTGTCGTTGCTTGATGGCGAGATCGTCAAGCTCGGCCGGGTTCAAATGCTGCGCAATAAGCTCGAGGAGTTCGCCAGGAAGGAACTCACCCACGATGATCATGTGGTGATCGAGGCGACAGGCAATGCTGCGGCCGTCGCTGAAGTGCTGTCGCCCTACGTCGATCGGATCGTGATCGCCAATCCCAAGCAGGTGCACATGATCGCGCACGCGAAGGTGAAGACTGACACGATCGACGCCACTGTCCTTGCGAAGCTCTACGCTTCGGGCTTTCTGCCGAGGTTTGGGTTCCGGATCCGGGGACCCTTACCCTCCGAAGACAGGTCACCAGGCGGACACAGCTGGTTCGCCAGCGTTCGCGGCTGAAGAACCTGATCCAGTCGATCCTCCACGCCCACCTGATCCCGCCGTGTCCGCATGGGAACCTCGTCGGGATCAGCGGGCGCAAATGGCTGACGAGGCAAATATTGCCTGCGGATGAGCGCGCCGCCATCGTTGCCCGGCCTCGACGCCACCGTGGCTGCGAGCGTTGCCGCGGCAATCGGCGACATACGGCGCTTTAGCGATCCACAGAAGCTCGTCGCCTATCTTGGCCTCAATCCGAGCGTGCGGCAGTCCGGTGAGGGGCCAGCTTATCACGGGCGCATCCACGAAGCAGGGCCGCGGCCATGCGCGGGGAATGCTGGTTGAGGCGGCATGGGCGGCTGTGCGCTCGCCCGGACCTCTGCATGCCTTCTCCAAGCGGATCGCCTCGCGCCGCGGGAAACACATCGCGGCTGTCGCCACTGCGCGCAAGCTCGCGATCATCATCTGGCACATGCTGAGCAAGCCATACCGACTACATCTGGGCCCGGCCGGCCTTGCTCGCCCGCAAGTTCAGATCGGTCGAGCTGCGTGCCGGCCTTCCGACCAGCCATGCCAGACGCGGCACCGCCTTCGACTACAACATCCCGGCCAAGCGCGCCGAAGAACGATCTCGGGTCGAGAAGGCGGAAGCTGCCTACGCAGCAGCGACTTCCCGATGGCGAACGAGGCCGAAGAGGCAGGAGGCTGTGGAAAAAGCTGCCGAATGAGAAGAAGGGGCTATTCTACAACATCCGTCTGCATCGGCTTGCCGGGCGCAATGCAATGCCATTCGACGCGGTTCTGATCCGCCCAGGCGAGGATGGCGTTCGAGGTGAACTCGCTGCCGTGGTCGGAGACGATCATGCCTGGCTTGCCGCGCTGGGCGATCAGTTCCGTCAGCTCACGAGCGACGCGCCTTCCGGAAATCGACGTGTCGGGTATCTGAACAGCACGATCGGCGGACTGAAGCCATGACCCCGGTCGTTCGCAGACGATCCCAGTGTTCGGCGGGGAAGTCATAGAACGCCAGCAACGTCTCGCGATCCTTCTTCAGGCAGTCGACCGCGTTGTCGTACTTCACGCCGTATTTTCTCGGTGAACACATCGATCACCATTTCGGCTGCTGCCTGTTGTAGCTGACCGACCCGAAGCACCGACCGCCAACCCCAGCAGAATCACCGGTCTCCCGCAGGGGACACAGCGATACCCCCCTGCTGAGTCAAGATCTTAGGCCGCTCTGAGCTTATCTCAAAACCAGATGGCAACGATACGCAAACTGAATTTGACGTAGGTCGCCGCGCGACTATTCATAGACCGAATGAATGCTCCTCTCGGTATTCATCTATCAGACAAGCGCGGACGAACAGCGCGCAAAAAGGGGAATTGAAACATGACAATCTCTCGACGCGATCTTATGAAGGCGAGCCTGGCTGCCGGAGCGGCTATGTCGACTTTGTCGGTCCCCTCGGCCTTGCGGGCGCAGACGGCGCCAACCGCCGCCCGAACGGTCCGCATGGTCAAATCAAGCGATCTCAGCACCTACGATCCGATCTTTTCGGCGGCTAACATCACTCAAGAGCATGGCATGGCGATTTACGACACGCTGTTTGCGCCCGACGCGAAGTTCATGCCGCAGCCGCAAATGGTCGGGAAATGGGGCGTTTCCGACGACAAGAAGATCTATACATTCGAGCTACGGGAGGGGCTAGGCTGGCATGATGGCACGCCCGTCACCGCGGCGGACTGTGTTGCCTCGATTCGTCGCTGGGGCGAGGTGTCGGCCGGTGGACAAATGCTGATGGCGCGCGCCAGTTACATCTCGAAGAAGGACGACAAGACCTTTACAATCGCACTCAAGGAGCCGATGGGGCTTCTACTCGACATCTTAGCGACGCCTATCGGCCCGTGCCTGTTCATTATGCGTGAAAAGGACGCCAATCTGCCGGCAAGCGAGCAGGTCACTACAAATATCGGTTCGGGGCCCTTCAAGTTCAATGAGGCGCTCGCAAGGCCGGGCGCAAGCTTCACTTATGATCGCAACGAGAAATACGTGCCGCGTAAGGAGCCTTCCGACGGATTGGCCGGAGGGAAGGTCGTCAAGGTTGATCGTGTCGTCTGGGAGAATATCCGCGATAAGCAGACCGCTTTAGCCGCCTTGCAAGAAGGTGAGATTGATTACTTTGAGGAGCCGTCCGTTGATCTTCTCTCGGTCATCGAGAGCGACCCCGAACTTGTATTGGAAGTGCTGAACACGTCGGGTTATGATATGTACCTGCGTATGAATTGTCTGCAGAAGCCGTTCGTTAATGTGAAGGCGCGCCAGGCAATGCTCTATCTGATTGATCAGGAGGCGTTCATGCGGGCCGCAATTGGCAACCCCGAATATTTTAAGACGGTCACCTCGTGGTTTGGAAATGGTACACCCTATACAAACGACGAGAATACTGGATGGTTCAAAAAGGGTGGCGATCCGGAAAAAGCTAAGCAGCTTTTCAACGAGGCCGGCTATTCCGGCGAGAAGGTCGTCATTCTCCAGCCTACGGACTATCAGTTATTCGGCAATGCCACGCAGTTCCTTGCGGCCGAGCTGCGGAAGATTGGAGTGAATGCCGAGCTCGCTCCGAGCGACTTGGGTGGAGTTCGCAAGCGCCGCGCGAAAAAGGACCCCGTCGAAACGGGCGGCTGGAGCATCTTCATTACGTCCGACTCCGATTATTCACGCGGCGAGCCTCATACCAACGTCACTATGACGGCCAATGGCGAGAAGGCCTGGTACGGCTGGCCTAAGAACGATGAATACGAGTCCCTCCGGGCCAAATGGGCGGATGTCGCAACGCTCGACGAACGCAAGTCGCTCGCTCGCAACATGCAAAAAGTGTATTGGGATTCCGTCGGCACCGTCCTGTTGGGTCAATATTTCGCACCAACCGTGCGCCGGAAGACGCTCACCGGGCTCATCGGCATGCCAGATATATTCCCGATGTGGAACATGCAGAAAGCCGAAGCCTAGTGGCTGCCTACATCCTTCGTCGAATGGTCTCGGCCATCGCTGTCATGGCGATGGTCGGGATTTTCGTCTTCCTGCTTCTCAGGCTGGCGCCCGGCGATCCGGCAGACATCCTCGCCGGCGACACGGCGACGGAAGAAATGGTCGCCAACATCCGTCAGCAGCTGGGACTCAACATGCCGCTGCCGGTTCAATTCGTAAATTGGGCCCTCAGCATCCTGAGCGGCGACTTCGGGACGTCAATTTTCTCTCAGCGCCCCGTTCTTGAGCAAATTTCACTGCGGCTGGAACCGACCATTTCCCTTGCACTGCTGACGATGTTCGTGTCGGTGACGATTGGGGTCTCCCTCGGCATTCTTGCCGCGTGGCGGGCTGGCCGTCTTGTTGATCGCGTCCTGACAGCATTCGCAGCGATTGGCTTCTCCGTCCCAGTGTTTGTCGTCGGGTTCTTTCTCGTATACTTGTTCGCTATCAGGATGCATTGGCTACCAGTCCAAGGATACCGGCCTATCAATCATGGCTCCGGGCCATGGCTTATGCACCTGATCCTCCCGACGGTTGCCTTGAGCGTCCCCTACCTTGCCTTCATAGCCCGGATCACACGAGCGAGTATTCTTGAAGTTCTGTCGGAAGATTATATGCGGACGGCTGTTGCCAAGGGCGCTTCCTCCTACGCTTTGCTTTTCCACCACGCCCTGAAGAATGCTGGCGCCCCGATCCTGACCGTCATCGGTATAAGCTTCGCGTATCTAATCGGCGGCGTTGTGATCATCGAGACGGTGTTCAACATCCCTGGTGTCGGTCGCCTCGTCGTCGATGCGATCAACAACCGCGACTATCCCATCATCCAAGGCGTGCTCATCCTCGTTTCGGGCCTGTACGTCCTGATCAATCTCGCGGTCGATCTTTCTTATACCCTGGTCGATCCCCGCATCCGGTACTGACATGACGTTTCTCTCCGCTCCCGTTGACGCCGTGCCAGTGGGCCGACTGCAGCTCTCCGATGTTCCCCGTATGGCAAGGCGGCATCCACTGATCTTTGTCGGCGGGGGCCTCCTGGCGCTTCTGATCGTTCTGGCGCTCGCTGCACCGCTTTACGCAGGCGATCCCCTGAATATGGACCCGTTCAACCGTCTTCAGCCGGCCTCCGCCGCGATGTGGTTTGGCAGCGACGATCTCGGCCGTGACGTGTTTGCGCGAACGGTGTTCGGCGCCCGGCTCTCGCTGATGGTGGGACTGACGACGGCGGCGAGCGCCTCTCTGTGCGGAGTTTTGATCGGCATACTCGCCGGCTACATTCGCCGCTTCGACAATATCATCATGCGGTTCATGGACGGCCTGATGTCGATCCCGACGATCCTGCTGGCCATCGCGCTTATTTCCCTGACTGGCCCCGGGATCGGCATCCTCATCGTTGCCATTACGATCCCCGAGACACCAAGCGTCACGCGGCTGGTTCGTTCGGTGGTTCTGGGGGTTCGCGAGCGGCCCTATGTGGAGGCGGCGATCTGCGGCGGTGCGCGCCTGCCGAAGGTGCTGTGGCGGCATGTCCTGCCGAGCACCATTCCAGCACTTATGGTCCAAAGCGCCAATGTCTGCGCCAGTGCGATTTTGACAGAAGCCGGGTTGAGTTTCCTGGGTGCCGGCGTGCCGCCCGAGATCCCGAGCTGGGGCAACATGATCGCCAGTTCGCGCCTCTATCTCGGTATCGCCCCGATGACAGTCTTCGCCCCCGGCATCTGCCTTGCCGTCACGGTCCTGGCCGTCAACCTGCTCGGCGATGGCTTGCGCGACCTGTTCGACCCCCGCTCAAAGCGGAGGCGCTGATATGCAAATACATACCAACATTGGAAAAGACGTGCTCCTCGAGGTTCGAGAGCTCGAGACACACTTCTTCGGCGAAGAAAGTGTCACTCGTGCGCTAGGCGGAATCAGCTTCCAAGTGAAGAAAGGCGAGACGCTCGGTGTGGTCGGGGAGTCGGGATGCGGCAAGAGCGTCACCGCGCTTTCCATTCTGCGTCTGCTCCCGAAGCTTAATGCCAAAACCGTTGGCGGCGAGATCCGCTTTCACGGACGCGATCTCCTTGAGCTTTCCGACCGGGAGATGCGAGCGATCCGCGGCAACCGGATCGCCATGATTTTCCAAGAGCCCATGACGAGTCTGAACCCGGTCTATACGATCGGCCGCCAGATCGCCGAGGCGGTGCAGATCCATAGCAATGCCTCCAGGGCAGAAGCTATGGCCCAAGCTCAGGAGATGCTCCGTCTCGTCCGCATCGCCGACCCCGAGCGTCGGGTCAACAACTATCCGTATGAGA
This sequence comes from Mesorhizobium sp. M0904, assembly GCF_040319475.1. Taxonomy (NCBI): domain Bacteria; kingdom Pseudomonadati; phylum Pseudomonadota; class Alphaproteobacteria; order Hyphomicrobiales; family Phyllobacteriaceae; genus Mesorhizobium; species Mesorhizobium sp. M0904. The sequence goes on from NZ_JAMYOC010000034.1 coordinate 6,426, forward strand.
TGTCGGGCGGCATGCGCCAGCGCGCCATGATCGCCATGGCGCTGGCCTGCTCACCGGAACTATTGATCGCCGACGAGCCTACGACTGCGCTCGATGTCACCATCCAGGCGCAGATCCTGCGGCTTATCGTCGATCTTAAAGAGCGTACCGGAACTGCGGTGATGTTCATAACTCACGATCTCGGCGTTGTCGCGGAGACGTGCCAACGCGTGATCGTAATGTATGCCGGCCGCATCGTGGAGCAAGCCAACGTAATTGATCTTTTCGCCCGGCCCTCGCACCCCTACACCCAAGGGCTGATGCGCTCGGTGCCCGATCGGCGGCGCGGTCGGCAGCGTCGCCTGCCGGAGATCCCGGGCATCGTGCCAAGCCTTCGCGAGCCCATTGTGGGTTGCACCTTTGCGCCTCGCTGCCCGTTCGTGATAGACATTTGCCGCGAGAAGACGCCCGGTCTGCGTGATGTTAGGCCGGGCCACGCAGCGGCTTGCTGGCGAGCGGAAGAGGTAGTGGGCGCATGAGCGAGCCATTGCTGCAAGTCGAGAATCTGACGAAGCATTATCCACTCGCCTCGGGAATCTTCAGGAACACACTCCCAGTGATCCGGGCGGTGGAGAATGTATCCTTTTCTGTCGAAGCGGGCGAGACGCTCTGCATCGTCGGCGAATCCGGCTGCGGCAAGTCCACCATCGCGCGGCTCTTGATGCGGCTCGTGGAGCCGACGGGCGGGCGCGTGCTGATCGACGGGACGGACATCGCAGGTTTGAAGAGGGAAGCGCTTCACGCGTGGCGTCGTCGGATGCAGATGGTCTTCCAGGATCCCTACTCGTCGCTGAACCCGCGTCTCACGGCTGGACAGATCATCACTGAACCAGCGGAGAATTTCGAGCGTCTCAGTCGGGAGCAACGCAACATGCTCGCTGCAGACCTCCTCCAGAAGGTCGGAATGTCGCCCGAGATGATGCATAGGTTACCGTCCGAGTTGTCAGGTGGTCAGCGCCAACGGCTTGGTATCGCGCGGGCGCTGGCGCTCCGGCCTTCGCTCATCATCGCCGACGAAGCGGTGTCAGCCCTTGATGTGTCAGTTCAGGCACAGATCTTGAATCTGCTGCTCGATCTCCAACAGCAGATGGGCATTGCCTTCGTCTTCATCTCGCACGACTTGGGCGTTGTGGAGCATATCGCGCATCGCGTCGCGGTCATGTATTTGGGGCGGATCGTGGAGCTTGCGTCCTGCGAGGTGCTCTTCGCCCGGCCGGTTCATCCATATACCGAGGCTCTGATCGCGGCGGCACCTGTGCCGGATCCCACACGGGTTCGGTTGCAGCCGCCCGTTGAGGGCGAGATGCCAAGTCCCATCAACCCGCCTACTGGATGCGCGTTCCACCCGCGTTGCCCGCTCGCCGTCGAGCGCTGCCGCATCGAAGTACCGCCTTTGGTGCCGATGGCAGACGGGCGCGTCGTGGCCTGTCATGTGCGCGCTCCGGCCACAGACGTTCCGGGCCAGCCGGATGTGGCAGCCAATTCTTCGCCACAGACGATAGCAGGTCTGGGCGTGTTGTAATCCTCGGAGGTATTCGGACAGCTGCCGCATGGGCCGACAACGCGCGATGCCGGCTAGACGTCTGCGCTAGCAATCGTCCTAGCAACTGTTGGAAAGACGGAGATCATGGAGAAGGTTATGACAGAACTTGGCTGCGTGCACATGTCGACAATGTGGCGTTGGAGCGGCTGTCTATGCCTATGCTCGAATTCAGTGGACAGCAATATCTCGACGGGCGCGCGTCCGATCCGAATGAACTCGGCTTGATGCGCGGTGCGCCGCCGGCCAATGAAAAGCGCATCGTACTCGAGGGCGACAAGTTTTTCGAGTTCCCGCACGTCCGTTGGTCGCTGTCGCACATGCGCGAGCTTGTGCCGACTGCGAACGTGCGGCGCGGGCGCCAAGGGCCGTCGCCGCTTGATCGCAGCGACAGGGCCGCCGACCTTGGCGAGGTCACCTTCGCCGACATTGATGGCGCACTTGGCGCGTCGATGATGCGCTTTTCGACACCTACACCGATGGCATCCTAGTGCTACATCGCGGGCGCGTCGTCTATGAGCGCTACTTGGGCGCGCTTGAGCCAAACCTGCCGCATGCGTGCCACTCAGTGACGACGTCGTATGCGGGCACTCTGTCGCAGCGTTCGCGCACGAAGGTGTGCTCGACGACGCGACGACGATCGCGCACTACCTACCCGAATTGCGCAGCTTTGGTATGGTGAAGAAATGCAAGGCTGCACTGCGCTCTGCGTACCCGGATAGCAGTTCGGCGCGCACCGCATTCTATCTAGCCGCTTACATGTAGAGCGGCGCCCGACCCCGACGAGTAGCAGCTCTCGAGGAGGAATGGGGGCGGCCCACCGTGTTCATGGGGTCAGGCGGATCAATTCCTATTGTCTCTTCACTGATTGCCTTCCGATTGGCTTCGGATTGGATGATGATCGTATCCACTCTCAAAACGAAAAGTACAATGTAAAATGCTTCCAAAAAGGCGCACGGAGCTGGGCCAGAATCATCGAACGGCTGGCCCGCCCTGCCTAGTCTTACTGAGTCAAGTCGCGGCTGCGAGGGGATTCCCGCTGGTCGCGGATTTGTTAGGGTGCTGCTTCGTGATCAGGGAAGCGCCCCGCCATGCCCGACTGGACAGCCGAGAGTGAAGCCGCGTTCGATGCCTATGTCGAGGGGGGATCGGCCACGCCGACCGAGCTGAGCCGCTGAAGGATTATTGCCTCGGACTTCTGATGCCGATAGGAGCGCAAGAGCGTGGAGCCGTTGGCGGCCGTCACGGCGCCGTCGCGGGTGTCGGCCAAGCATCAGTCTCTGCTGCATTTCGTGGGACAGGCGCCGTGGTCGGACGCGGCCTTGCTAGAGCGTTCTGTTTTTAGGTAGATGCATATCCGGCGTTCTTGATGTAGTTGGCGCATTCCTGCGGCGTGTAGTGATCGAGGATCTGGCCGATGGCGGCAGTGACGGCCTCGACGGTTCGCGCAGCCGCCTTGCGCAGAAGCGTCTTGAGCTTGGCGAAGACCTGTTCGATCGGATTGAGATCGGGAGAGTATTTGGGCAGGAAGATCAGCTTGGCGCCGGCCGCGCGAATGGCTCGGCGGACGGCCTTTGCCTTGTGCGAGCCAAGGTTGTCCAAGATGACAATGTCGCCCGGCTGGAGCGTTGGGACGAGAACTTGCTCGACGTAGGCGAGGAAGCGCTCGCCATTGATTGGTCCATCGAACAGGCAAGGTGCAGCGATGCAATCATGGCGCAGCGCTGCGAGGAAGGTCGTGGTCTTCCAATGGCCGTGCGGCACCTTGTCGACAAGCCTTTCGCCGCGCGGTGCCCAGCCATGGGTGCGTGTCATGTTGGTCTTGGCCCAGGTCTCATCGATGAAGACCAGCCGGGCGGGGTCGATCCGGTTCTGATAATTGTGCCATTGGCTGCGGCGGCGGCTTACGTCCGGGCGGTCCCGTTCGCGCGCGACCAGCGTCTTTTTTTAAATGTGATCCCCTCGCGCCGCAGAAAGCGGCTCAGCATTGAGGTAACGGCCTTCACGCCGCGTTCAGCCAAAAGGCGGCGGCTCAATGCTTCCAGCGTGATGTCGGGTTTGTCCGCCCGTGCCGCCTCCAGGAAGTCGCGGTGCGGCTTGAGCGCGGAAGGCCGATGGCCGCCCGTGCCCACAGGCTTGCGGCTGCCCGTGCACTGCCAATGCTGCAGCCATTTGATCGCCGCTGAGTCACTGACCCCGAACCGCCGCGCCGCCGCACGCCGGCTCATCCCTTCCTCGACTGCTCCGATCACACGATCCCGCAAGTCCTGCGAATATGATGAAGCCATCCTGGCTGGCCTCCTTCCCAGCCAGAAGGTTGAATCTGGAGGGTTCTGTGTAGTCGCGGGCGCGATTGGGCGGACACGCACGGGTCGCGACTACATTGAAGCCTGATTGAACTGAACCGCGGGATGGCGGGCGGCTATGGGGATTTAGGGCTCGACCGTGTGTCCGAGGCGCCGGAGCGGGCTCGCCGATCGCTCTTGAGCGGTCGCCCGTTGTCGCGATGCAGGACCATCTGCGACGCGAGAGACGGCGCCATTGGGTCGTTGACGCTGAGGTGCAGCGTTGCTGGCGACAGCCGGGCTGCGACTTTGACTAGCAGCGCGCAAAGGCCCGGCGGCGACTGTAGCAGACGCCGGGATGGCCGGTGCGAGCGTGTCAGTGCGCAGCGTGTCATGAGAAGCTATGCGGGGGAGCGGCGAGGTGGCACCATCGTCGTACGATCAACCCGAAGGATAGACTATCATGTCCAAAGTCGACGATCTCAGCCGATCAATCACTGTATTGGATCAAGCTCGCACTGTGCTCGTCGTTGTAGAAATGAGTCAAAATAACTGGCTGGTGGCCGGAATGCTTCCCGGCGTTCAGCGACACCCCCTCAAGAAACTCGATCCCGATCCCAATGCATTGCTCGGTTTGATCGCGCGTTGGCGATCGGAGGCGGAGGCTGCGGGCATGCCGATAGACCGGGTCGCGCTGGCCTTCGAGGCTGGGCGAGACGGCTTCTGGCTGGCCCGGTGGCTGCAGACGCGAGGCATAGACGCTCACGTCATCCATTCAACCAGCGTCGCCGTGAACCGTGAACACCGACGGGCGAAAACCGACAGGCTAGACACGGCCATGCTGATGCGCGTGTTCCTGGGTTGGCTGCGTGGCGAGCGTGGCCACTGCCGCATGGTGGCGATCCCATCACTGGCGGAAGAGGATGCCAAGCGGCCGAGCCGCGAGCGGGAGAACCTGGTCAGCGAGAAAACGCGGATAGTCAATCGCATGAAAGGGGCGCTGGCTCGGCTCGGCATCCGTGGCTTCAAGCCCGAGCTTCGCCGGGCGCCGAAGAAGTTGCCGGACCTGCGCACTTCGGAAGGACAGCCGCTTCCGCCGAATATGCTGGAAGAGATGCGGCGCGACATGGCTCGGCTTGCGGTGGTGCGCGATCAGATCACGACGATTGAAAAAGCCAGAATTGCCCAGCTTGAGCAGGCGCCCGCGTCGGGGTATAATGCAATGGTTGTGCTATTGGCGCGCGTGATTGGTGTCGGGATTGAGACAGCCGACATGCTGGTCCACGAGGTGCTTAGCCGCAACCTCAGAGACCGGCGCGCGGTGGCGCGTTACGCCGGTCTGACAGGCTCCCCCGACGAGAGCGGATCTAAACGACGCGAAAAGGGGTTGGCCAAGGCAGGCAACGCCCGGGTGCGACGCGGGCTGATCCAATTGGCCTGGCGCTTCCTGAGATTCCAAAAGAATAGCGAACTGACGCAATGGTTCCAAGCACGAGCGGCACAGGGCGCCCGCAAGACGACGATGATCGTGGCGCTCGCACGCAAGTTACTCATCGCGCTCTGGCGATTGGTTACCGTCGGCGAAATCCCGATGGGCGTCACATTGCGCCCGATGAACTGAACACACTGCAGGGCGCCTGACGGATCAACCGCCGTAATGACGCCCGCGCGTATCGATTCGAGGTGGCGGTGTCCCGATGGACACCATGGCGTTATTTGCCGTCATGAGAATGGGCCCGCCGCCTCGGAGCCTTGCTGCTGAAGCCAATGACTGCTTCATGGTCCGGGTCTTTTGCAGACCCACCGAATACAAGGTTGCGGCGTAATGCGATGCGCCCAAAGGCAGGCTCCCCTCGAATTTGATGCTCGCGGACCAATGCACAAGGCAGTGACCAACCGTTCTGTTATGGCTATCCTGACCGCTTTACCGCGAAATCAGTGAAGGCCCCTTGACAACGAAATCCCCATACAAGGTGTCTGGCCAGGTCGGGGCCTTGCGCGGGATCGGGCCGAGCGTGGCCATGGCGCCGCCGCAGCCCGGACAGATGTCCAGGGAGCGTCCTGTGAGACAGCGGTAAGGCTGGCGATAGTCGGCGGTCGGGTACGGCGGCGGCGGCGTGGGCGCTGCCAGAAGAAGACGGCACTGGGCGAGTTTGGCGACGCGGTGGCCGTTGGCGAGGAGGCCGTAATGGCGGATGCGATGGAACCCGTCTGGAAGAGCGTGCAGCAGGAAGCGCCGGATGAACTCGTCGGCGCTTAAGGTCATGAGCTTGTGCTTGGACTTGTCGTGATGGCGATAATCCTTCCAGCGGAAGCTGACCTTTCCCTGGTCCAGGCTCACGAGGCGGCTGTTGGCGATGGCGACGCGATGGGTGTAGCGACCCAGATAGGCGAGAACCTGTTCGGGACCACCGAACGGAGCCTTGGCGTAGACGACCCATTCGATCCGCTTCAGTCCAGCCAGCTGGGCGCAGAAGGTGGCAGGGTCGGCCAGGCTGGCAAGATCGCTGAAGAAGCGAAGCTGGCCGGCGTCGAAGGCGTCCTGAGGCGCTCTAGGAATAGCCGCCTGAACAGTCGCGACAGAACCCGCACGGGCAGGAAAAATCCCGGCCGGCAGGCGATCCATCGCTGGTCCCCGGCCTTCGCCGTGGCAGGCTCGAGCGACAGGCCGCCGCCCGGCACGACGCAGTGGACATGCGGATGATGGTGGAGATTTTGACCCGAAGTATGAAGCACGGCGACCATGCCGATCTCGGCGCCCAGATGCCTTGGATCGGCTGCCGCCGCCCTCAAGGCTTCAGATGCGGGGTTGAACAGGATCGCATAGACCGCTGCCTTGTTCTGGAAGGCGATCTCAGTGATCTGGGCCGGGACGGTGAAGACCACGTGGAAGTATGGGACCGGCAGCAGCTCAGCCTGCCGCTCGGCCAGCCACTGGGCGCGGGCTAGGCCCTGGCACTCAGGGCAGTGGCGGTTGCGGCAGGAATTATAGGCTTGCCGCACGAGACCGCAGTCGGTGCAGTGTTCGGCGTGACCGCCCAGGGCCGCGGTCCGGCACGCCTCCACCGTGGCCATGACCCGGCGCTCGACACGCCCGAGATGGCCGGCATGGTCGCGGCGATAATCAGCCCCGTGACGGTGGAATACATCCGCCACTTCCAGATCCGGGCGCATGGCGCGCGGCTCAGCCGGGCGGCGTGATCTCCATGCGGAGTTGGTCAAAAGGACTGGCGGTCCGGCCGATCACAGCCGTTGAGACTTGGGCGTATAGTGTCGTCGTCGCCAGGCTGCGATGGCCCAGCAGCACCTGAATGATCCTTATGTCCGTGCCGGCTTCCAAAAGGTGGGTGGCGAAGCTGTGGCGAAGGGTGTGCACCGTCACCCGCTTCTCAACGCCCAGGAACTCGCAGGCTGCTCGACAGGCGATCCCTAAGGTGTGTGGGTGGATCGGGCCGCGGCCATCGCGCCGCGGAAACAGCCATCGCCCCGGCTTGGTCAACCGCCAATAGACGCGCAAAATCTCCAGCAGCTGCGGCGACAGCATCACATAGCGGTCCTTGCCGCCCTTGCCCTGCTCGATGCGAATGACCATCCGGCTGCTATCGATGTCTGTCACCTGCAGACGCGCCGCTCCGTGGCGCGTAAGCCCACCGCATAGGTGGTCATCGGAGCGACGCGGTTCCTCGTCCCCTTCACGGCCTGCAGAAAGCCGACCACCTCATCGGCGCTCAGCACGACCGGCAACTTGCGCGGCGTCCGGGCGTAAGCGATCCGCTCAGGCAGATCAGATCGACCCAGCGTCACGCCGTAGAAGAAACGCAAGGGGCAAACCGTCTGGTTCAACGCGCCCCACGAGACCCTTCGACCCACCAAGTGGGCCTGATAGGCGCGCACCTCTTCGTATCCCAGTTGATCGGGTGATCGTCCAAAAAATCGACTGAACTTCGCCACGTGATGCACGTAGGATCGCTGGGTCTCCGGTGACAAATTGCGGATCGTCAGATCTTCAATCATCCGCTGACGCAGAGGGCTTATCTGGGCCATCTGGGGTTCTCCTGTCTGAAAGGTTGGCTCGACACCAAATCTTCTCAGACAGGGACCTCCTCAGGCCAGACCCCGCGCATCAGCTACCGCGGCAGCGGTTTAGTTGTGTGCCCAGCATGTTCAACCGCTTGGGGGTGAAAGTCCCCTAGCCAACCTGATGGAGGTGAAGGCTTAGCAAAGCGCAAGGGCATTACCGCGAGGTGGTGTCTGAAGGAAGCGTGGAGCAAAACCGCGACCTGACGAACAGAAACCGGATATGAGGCATCCCTGGCCGGACGAGCGGGCAACGTGTCGCGAAGTCCATATCCATCAAAGGGCAGGGCTGTAGATCCGGCAGGTGCGCGGGGAAGGCGATTGAGCTTACCTGGGGAGGCCTGCGTCATGTTCCGACTTCGGAACTGAGGGAACCGCAAGGTGACCTGACCGTGATGCAGGAGTCAGCAGAGGGCGTAGTAGGTGATGCTGTCGGCAAGGCTAGTGAGGCACTCCAAGGCCGAAAGGCGGAGCAAATGGATAGGCCGAGCCGGAAACGATGACCGAAGGCCCGAACGATTGGAAGCGGCAAGTAGGACTGGCAACTCATGAGTGGAAAGCGGCAGAAGACCCAGTATTCACTGGCCCTGGAACCGAGGGACCGGGGTGAAGCCCCTGTCAGCGGTTACCAAGGGGCCGAACCACTCATGGCGAAGTCGGCACCCGAAAGCCCGGCTTGGACGGAACAGCTAATGGAGACGGTATGTAGCCGAGAGAATCTGGAAACAGCGTGGAAACGCGTTCGAAGTAACAAGGGTAGCCCAGGCGTGGATGGGATGACCATCGACGACGCCAAGGGCTACCTGCGTGAGCACTGGCCAAGCATCCGGTCTCGATTGCTTGAGGGAACCTATCAGCCGCAGCCGGTCAAGCGGGTCGAAATCCCCAAGCCGGACGGCGGGGTCAGAAAACTCGGCGTGCCTTGCGTCGTCGACAGACTGATCCAGCAAGCCCTGCTGCAGGTCCTCCAAGAGCAGTGGGACCCGACGTTCTCGGAGCACAGCTACGGCTTCCGCCCGGGACGCTCTGCCCATCAGGCAGTAGCCCAAGCGCAATGCTACATTGCCGAGGGTTACAGCTACGTGGTTGACCTCGACCTCGAAAGATTTTTCGACCGGGTTAATCATGATAGCCTGATGGCGCGCGTCGCCGCCAGGGTGTCCGATAAGCGTGCGCTCAAACTCATCCGTGCATTCCTCAATGCGGGGGTGATGGAGGACGGCCTGGTCCGTCCGGTGGACGAGGGGACCCCGCAAGGCGGCCCGCTCTCGCCCCTCCTAAGCAACCTCCTGCTCGACGATCTCGACAAGGAACTGACCCGACGTGGCCACCGTTTTTGCCGCTACGCCGACGACTGCAACATCTATGTTCGCAGCCGCCGCGCCGGCGAACGGGTCATGGCTTCCGTCAGCCGGTTCCTGACCAAGAAGCTGCGGCTGAAGGTCAACGAGGAAAAGAGCGCGGTGGCGCGACCGGAGGAGCGGAAGTTCCTGGGGTTCAGCATCTCGAATGACGGGAGCGAGCGGCGCATCGCGCCGAAGGCCCTCGACAAATTCAAGACGCTGATCCTGGACATGACACGTCGGACACGGGGGATCAGTCTGCCGCAGTTGATCAAAGAGCTGAAGCCATACCTCATCGGATGGCGCGGTTACTTCGGCTTCTGCCAGACCCCACGGGTGCTTACGAACTTGGAAGCGTGGATCCGCCGAAGACTACGCATGTATCTCTGGCGGCAATGGGGGAACGGGCACAACCGCTTCAAGGAACTGCGCCATCGTGGCGTCCCAAAGTTCAGTTCTGCGGCTGCCGCCGGTTCGCCGACGGGATTCTGGCGCATGTCAGGACACCCGGCGGTCCAACAGGCCCTGCGCAACCACTACTTCGAGTCTCTCGGCCTCCCTCGACTCCATGTCTCTGCCCAAGCTTAATCCGATCGAACCGCCGTGGTACGGACCCGTATGCCCGGTGGTGTGGGAGGGGCGGCGTCGCGAGGCGTCCCCCTATCCCGATCAATCAAAATTACCGCGATTCGGGAATCCCCTCCGATTCAATCCAATGACAGAACGCTCTAGCGCGGGTTCGCGGTTCGGGCGTGGCGGTTTCCTTGAGCAGGCGGCGGCTATCTGAAAACGCGATGGCACCGTCCAGAACATTATATTGGTGAACTCAACGCCAAGTGGCGCATACTTGGGAGGTAGCCAAACCGAACCGCAACCGCCCGTCAACGCCGTCCCAACAAAATCGAGCAAAGTGAAGTGCAGATCGAAGACGTCCTTATCGCGCCTGGCAACGGCGCATTTTTCTATGACGATCAGGAAGCCATTAGGTCTGGCGCAATCCAGGACGGCTTCATCTATGTCGGCGCACCGACAACGCCTGGGTTCAAGTCCATCCGCATTCCGGCATCTTCGCTCAGCGTCGGCCTCGTCCTTGCTGACGACACCGTTGTTTGGGGCGACATGATGAACGTCCAGTATTCTGGTGCTGGTGGACGCGATCCTCTGTTCAACATAAATCAAATCTCAAAATTAACGTCACGCGTTGTCGCACCGCGGCTTCTTGATGTCGATGCCTGTCATTTTCGTGATTCTTGCACAAAGCTTTTTGAACCCGTCGAACATCAGCGGTTACCTCTGGCTGTAGAGTATGGCGTTAGCCAAGCTCTTCTTCGCGCAGCCGCCCATCTTCAGCACAAGACGATGGCGGAGATCATATGTGCGGAGTTTGATCTGCCGCTACCGACGTGCCGCGTCCCGATTTACTGCCAGAGTGGTGACGCTCGCGAACTCAACGTGGACAAGATGATTCTGAAGGCGGTGGATGTGCTTCCCCACGGCCTAATCAATTCACGGGCAAAATTCGGCGTCGACGGCCAGAGCTTCATAGAGTTCGTCAAGTGGGTTGCAACGCGCACGCGCGAAATCGGCCGCTCGGGGTATCAGCCGGTGCTGCATTTTGATGTGTACGGCTGGATCGGCTTGGAAATCGGCCTGGAGCCGCAACGGATCGCCGACTTTATCTGCAGGGTTGCCGCTGCCGTTCCGGGTTTTACACTCAACATCGAGTGCCCGGCGGATTTTGGTTCCACACAGGCCCAAATTGATAACTACGCTCGAATTGTATCGATCCTGGATGACCGGGATTCCAGCGCGCGCATTGTCGTAGACGAGAGGTGCAACACGCTCGAGGATATTCGGCTCTTTGCCGAAGCCAAGGCCGCGCATCTCGTTCAAATCAAGACCCCGGATGTGGGTTCAATTGCCGACACGGCGCGCGCAGTTCTCATCTGCAAGGCGAATAAGGTAGGGGCGTATGTCGGGGGGAGCTGTACCGAAACAGATCTTTCCGCCCAAGCTTCTGTCCACGTATCGGTGGCAACCCAGGCGGACATGATGCTCGCAAAGCCTGGAATGGGTGTCGACGAGGGATTCTCCATCGTTGGGAACGAACAGAACCGATTGCTCGCGATGCTGAATCGCCGTCGGGCTCAGGTCGAAAAAATTGGATGAAAAGAACGGTGTCGCATGCAGAACTCTCTTGAGGGGATCACTGTCGTGGCCGTGGAACAGGCCGTGGCCGCGCCTTACGCATCGTCTCGCCTTGCGGACGCCGGCGCCCGTGTCATCAAGGTCGAAAGGCCCGAAGGGGACTTTGCCCGAAACTACGACAAGCTGGTGCGGGGACAGAGCGCCTACTTCGTCTGGCTCAACCGGGGTAAGGAGTCAGTTTGCCTGGACTTGAGGTCGGAGGCGGACCGTGATGTCCTGGAATCGCTCATCGCCGTTGCTGACGTCTTCATCCAGAACCTGAAGCCAGGCAGCATCGAAAAACTGGGTTTCGGGTCTGCGGATCTGCGTCGACGCTTTCCGCGGCTGATCACCTGCGACATCTCCGGTTTCGGGGAGAAGGGGCCGTATTCCCATTTGAAGGCGTATGATCTTATCGTCCAGGCCGAAACAGGTCTATGCGCGATCACCGGCACCCAACAAGGGCCAGCGCGTGTAGGGGTGTCGGTTTGCGACATCTCGGCGGGCATGACGGCACATAGCGCCATTCTTCAGGCGCTGTATCACCGCGAGGTCACCGGCGAGGGGGCTAGCATTCAGGTGTCACTGTTCGATGCCGTCGCCGACTGGATGAACGTACCGGTAATGCAACACGACTACAGCAGCTACCACACGGTACGCGCGGGCGTGAAACACCCGTCACTGGCGCCGTATGGCGCCTATCGCTGCGCCGATGGCAAAGAGGTCATCTTCTCCGTCCAGAATGACCGGGAATGGGTGAATTGCTGCGAGAAATTCCTTAGGCAGCCGGAGCTCACACGCGCACCTGGCTTTGCCGACAACATGGACCGCCTCGGTCACCGTGCGCAACTTGATGAGATCATTGAACGGCGGTTTTCCGAACTGTCCTGCCAGGAAGCAATGCAGGAGCTTGAGGCGGCCGGTCTGGCATATGGCCGATTGAACGAAGTGGCGGATATTTCAAAACATCCCCACGTTCGCAGGGTTGAGGTTGGCACACCTGAAGGAACTATAGAGACGATAGCGCCGGCGGCGATCTTCAACTCTGAGCGCCCTTCTCTGCGCCCGGTTCCGGCTCTCGGCGCCCATACGGAGACCGTCCGCGAGGAGGTTCTAGCGCGTTTGCGCATAAGGGCCGCGTCAGCGTGAGCACACCTCTTGTTGGTAAGGGTGCGCGCTCGCGATTTACAGAGAGCGTGTCTGCTCCCGGCCCCCAGTGCAGCGGCCGCCCAGCAAGCTCACTGTCACTGACCTGGCTAAAATCGACCACAGAGGCGACTCTATGATCAGGGACACCATTCCGGCCGTTGAAAGCGCGATGTCTGTACCCCGCTGGAGATCCTTGCTCTTCGTTCCCGCTCACGTTCCGCGCTTTGTGGAGACGGCTCATGACCGCGGTGCAGATGGCGTCATACTCGACCTCGAAGACTCGGTCCCGCGAGACCGGAAGCTTGAGGCACGGCGGCAACTTTCTGCATCCGTGGCAAAGGTGGGCCGCAAGGGTTCAGCAGTGCTGGTCCGGGTCAACCGGGGCTTACGCGCGCTGGCCGCAGATCTCGAGGCGGCGGTAGTTGCAGGCGTGGATGCGCTCGTCCTTCCCAAGGTGGAGTCGGGCGAGTGGGTGATGGAGGTCGCTAATGCGGTATCGAAACTTGAACACGAGAGAAATCTTCCGCTGGGATGCATCCGGTTTCTTGCCCAGATCGAAACCCCGGGTGCATTGCAAAACCTCGCGGCCATTGCGTCGGCGCATCCCAGGATGGTTGCAATGGCGCTTGGTCCTGAAGACTTCAGTGCTGCTGTTGGCGGTGCCCCCGAATTCGACCTGCTCTTGACGCCGAACCTTTCCGTTCTTTTTGCCGCCCGTGCGGCCGGGTTGCTCCCGCTGGGCTTCATAGGAAGTATCGGCGAGTTCTCGGACACTGATAAACTTCGTGAAGCCGCGGCGCATGCGCGGCGGCTTGGCTTTGCCGGAGCTTTGGCGATCCATCCGACACAGGTGGCGATATTTAATGAGGCTTTCTCGCCAAGCGCACAGGAACTCGAGTGGGCCCGTCGTGTCGTCGCGGCGGAAAACGAGGCCGCCACCCGTGGACTATCTGCATTCTCGTTTAACGGTAAGATGATTGATCCGCCAGTAGTTCGGCGCGCCCACGAGATCCTGGCTCTCGCCAGCAGTAACTGACCTGCCTTTAATCAGTGGCCGGACAGGCGCTGGGTTTCGAGACATGGCCCGTCTTGCCTGCCATCTCGTTTCGAGATAGATAAGAAGGCACCGGGGATCATGCTCCGGTTGGATTTGGTCATCGTGGACATCAGGCAGTTAAGATACTTTGTCGGCGTCGTCGAAGCCGGCAGTTTTACAAAGGCAGCTGCGACCCTCAACGTCGCTCAAAGCGCTCTAAGCCTGCATGTGCGTCAACTGGAGGAAGGATTCGGCACCCAGCTCCTCGTTCGCGATAGGACCGGTGTCAGCGTCACGGCGTCCGGAGACAAGCTGCTTGAGCGCGCGCGGATCATTCTGAAGGAAATTCAGCTCACCGAGGCCGAACTGACCAACACGGTGGCTGCTCCTTCGGGAGAGGTGACCATTGGCATTCCGTCCGGAGCCGCTCGCGTCCTTAGCGGTCCCCTGCTTGAGTCAGTAAGAAGCGAATTGCCGAGGATCTCACTTAAGATGATAGAGGGCATGACTGGACCGCTGGAGGAGTGGATGGCTGCTGGCCGCTTCAATCTGGCAGTCCTGTACCGCACTGCGGAGAGCGTGGGGCAAATGACGGTGCTGGCCCGCGAAGAGTTTTGCCTGGTGGTGCCTCCGGGTGAACCGCCTTTGGAAGATTCGATACCGCTCGCCGACCTGCATGCGTTTCCGCTGGCGGTTCCGATGCGCAATAACAATGTCCGGCGTTCGGTGGCTGATGTCGTTGCGCAACACGGTTGTGTGCTCGACGTAAGATTCGAAGTCGACTCCCTTTCTACGATCATCAATATGGTCATGGAGGGAAAGGCGTATTCTATTCTTACCCCGTCAGCCATTCAGAAAGAGGCGTCTCAAGGCCAACTCCGGACGGTTAAAATCATTGATCCAGTGATCACCCGTTCCGTTGTGCTTGCCGTCAACCCGAAAGATGAGCGCTCTCCAGCCGTTTCTGCGGTCCGCAAGCTGATCCCCAAGGTCGTCAGGACATTGATCGAGAGCAGGCACTGGTCGGCCACGGCTCCGGACCGGGCTTAGGCACATCGTTCGAACCAAGTCCAAGGGCTATTGCTCCTCCGCGACTGCCTGAACCGGGTCAATCTGTATTCGAGATGGTTTTGGTCGATATTCCATATTTGACCGGGCGTGACCATCGCGATGAACTGCAGAGATGCGAGCCTAGGTCCGGATATCGGCTGGTCTCGCACTGGCAGGAATTCAGTCAAGCGGAGCATGCGATGTCCAACGCCACGAGCTATCAGCTTTTCATCAACGGCAGGTGGCGAGCCGGAAGTGCCGGAATTACTCTGCCGGTGATCAACCCGGCGACAGCGAAGGTATTTGGCTCGGTGGCCGCGGCTTCAGCGCCGGACCTGGATGAGGCCCTTGCTTCGGCAGAGCGGAGCCGCAAGGCTTGGTCCGCACGGCCTGCAAAAGATCGTGGCGAGATCCTCGTAGCAGCCGCCAGGATCTTGGCAGCGAAGCTTGGAGCGGCAGCCAGAGACCTGTCGGTCGAACAGGGAAAGACAATTGCCGAAGCGACAGGTGAATATGCGCGCGCTGTCGAAACACTGGAGTGGAACGGCACCCACGCCGAAGAGCTGTCGGCCCCTATTCCGATGGGCCCGAACCGGATAATCGTCCCGGAGCCCCTTGGAGTCGTTGCTGCCTTTACGCCTTGGAACTACCCGGCCGTTCTCATCGCCCGCAAACTCGCCCCTGCTTTGGCGGCAGGCTGTCCGGTGATCCTAAAAGGGGCTGAAGAGACACCAAGCGCGGCTGTCCATTTCGTCGAAGCCTTGCGACAAGCGGGTATCCCGGACGGCGTGGTCAATCTCGTCTTCGGCGTGCCGGTGCAAATATCCCGGCATCTACTCAGTTCGCCGATCGTGAAGATCTTGACTTTCACGGGCTCTACCGAGGTTGGAAAACAGCTCGCCAAGCTTGCCGCGAATAACTTGCAGCGGTGCATTCTTGAACTCGGTGGGCACTCCCCGGTCGTAGTATGCGAGGATGCCCACCTGGCAAACGCCGTACCGGCAATTTCGGAATACAAGTTCGAGTGCGCGGGCCAGAGTTGCAACGCGCCCAGCAGAATCCTCGTCGCGCGGCCGCTCTATGAAGAGTTTCTGTCCCGGATGACCGCAGTCGCGCGCGAAATCAAGATCGGCCCACCGGACGATCCGGCGACGGAGATGGGACCGATGGCAAACGCGCGGCGAATCGAGGCCATGGAGCGTCTGGTCAAGGATGCGGTCGATCGCGGCGCCCGCATCGAAACCGGCGGCACCCGCCTCGACCAGCCGGGTTTTTACTGGCCACCGACCATCCTGACAGGGGTGCCAAAGGATGCGAAAGTGCTTCATGACGAGCCGTTCGGGCCGATCCTCATCGTGGCGCCGTTCGACACGATCGAGGAGGCGATCGAAGAAGCCAACGCCACCGAGTATGGCCTTGCCGCCTACTTCTTCACCGCCGCCGCCGATGCGAAACAGGCGCTGATTCGCGGTCTTTCGGCAGGCGCCCTCAGTGTAAATTACCTGAAAGGGGTTTCCGCAGATGCACCGTATGGAGGCGTTAAACAGAGCGGCTATGGATATGAGGGCGGCGAACAGGGTTTTCGGGGCTTCCAGAACCTAAAACTGGTCAACGGGTTCGGGTCATTCGGATGAGATTTCGTGAATAAAAAAACACGGACCATTGCCGGCAAGGATATCACAAAGAGCGTCGCCGACGCCCTTCAGTACATCTCGTACTACCATCCCCCCGACTACATCCGGTGCCTTTCGCAGGCATACGCGCGCGAACAGAGCCCGGCGGCGAAGAACGCCATCGGGCAGATTCTGCTGAACTCTCGCATGGCGGCCTTCGGGCGGCGCCCGATCTGTCAGGACACCGGCCTCGTGGTGGTCTTCGCAAAGGTCGGCATGGACGCCCGCATCAAATCAGCGGCCAGTTTCGCTGACCTCGTGAATGAGGGCGTCCGTCGGGCATATCTCGACCCGGACAACCCCCTTCGGGCATCGATCGTTGCCGATCCACTCGCCGGACGGTTCAACACCCGCGACAACACGCCGGCGGTCATCCACATCGAGCTCGTGCCCGGTAACCAGATTGAGATCACCATTGCCGCAAAAGGCGGCGGGTCGGAAAACAAGGCGCGTTTCACCACCCTGACCCCCAGCGCGTCCGTTGCCGACTGGGTGGTCGACACCGTTTCGACCCTTGGCAGCGGATGGTGCCCACCCGGCCTGATCTCCGTCGGCATAGGTGGTAGCGCTGAAAAGGCGATGCTGCTGGCCAAGGAGGCCATGAACGAGCCGATTGACATGTCGGAACTGCTTTCCAGGGGGGCTTCAAACGCGGAGGAGGAACTGCGGATCGAGCTTTATGAGCGAATTAACGCGCTCGGCATTGGCGCCCAGGGCCTTGGAGGTCTGACGACAGTGGTTGACGTCAAGGTTGCGACCTATCCTACACATGTGGCGTCCAAGCCTGTGGCACTTATCCCGCAATGCGCCGCTAACCGGCACTTGAAGTTTACCTTGGACGGCACAGGAGCGGTACAGCTCCAACCGCCCGATCTTTCCGAATGGCCCCAGATCGGTCATGAGGACTTGCATACAACCGGCGTCCGTCGGGTCAATCTCGATGCGCTCACGAAGGAACAGACGGCATCGTGGCGCTGCGGGGAAACCCTTCTTTTGTCCGGAAAGATGTTGACGGGCCGTGACGCCGCCCACCAGCGAATGGTCGACCTGATCGATGCCGGCAAGCCGCTCCCGGTCGATCTGCGGGGACGCGTGATCTACTACGTCGGACCAGTCCGCGCGGTGAGGGATGAGGTCGTCGGGCCTGCTGGCCCAACAACCGCCAGCCGGATGGACGCTTTTGCTGAAAAGATCCTCGCCGAGACCGGGCTCTTCGCGATGCTGGGTAAGGCGGAGAGGGGACCGGCGGCCATCGAGTCGATTGTCAGACACAAGACACCCTATCTCATCGCGGTGGGTGGCGCTGCGTACCTGATTTCAAAATCTATCAAAGCGGCGCGGCTGGTTGGCTTTGAAGACCTGGGCATGGAAGCCATCTATGAATTCGAGGTGCATGACATGCCGGTCATCATGGCTGTCGATGTCGAGGGAAATTCCATTCACAATTCCGGACCGCTTGAGTGGCGTAAGCGCATGGCGGCCGACAGCATCGCACGCAACATCGGCGTTTGACTCTTCCGGCTGGGTGATCCGGCCAGCCTCCACGTCGCGCATCGGACTGGGCGCCGGACTGTGGACCGTAGCGGTGACACGAGTGGCTTTTGCGTGCCCGGGCTCCGTCGGCGAGCCAATAAACAAGGCCTTCAAGGCATGTCGAAGCCAAATGCCGATGTAAACACTGCATCTGACTATGCCGTCCATGCGGTCGATGCTTGGATCCTGTTTCAGGGGCGTCGATCAGGTAAAGCATCGGAGATTCACAAAATGCCCTATCATTTACGACGAGGTCTCCGCCGAACGGCGCTTATACCTCTCCAGCTGCGTCACCGCCCCGTTAGGCGGCGGGGCGATAGCCAACGGCTTCTACAGCCATTGCGGGCCGAGATTGGATGCCGTCCACTACATTCGGTCGCTTCAATTAATGATAGAAGTGGTTGGCACTAATTGCGCTGGCGACCACGGCTTGAGAGCAAAGGTCATGAAGTCGAAACCCGACACTGTGCGACTAGACACCTGGGACGTCCGGATTCTCTCAGAGATTCAAGTAGACGGTCGGATTTCGAAAAGCGAGCTCGCAAAGCGTGTTCACCTTTCGGCTTCGGCCTGTTCGGAGCGGCTCCGTGTGCTTCAAGCCGCAGGGATCATTGAGGGGTTCTATGCGCGATTAAGTCCAGCCCTCGTCGGGGGCATTGTTTTTGTGATGGTCGAGGTGGTGTTGGATCGCCACCGTCTCGAGGACCAACGACACTTCGAGGCTGTGATCCAAGACTTCCCGGAAATCCTTGACTGCTGGGCTATCGGGGGGCGAATCGATTATCTGATGCGCGTTTCGTCTCCTTCTATGGCTGCGTATCAGGATTTCATGGAGGGACTGCTGCAGGCAGGCTTGGGTATCGATCAATACTACAGCCTTGTCGTGACAAAACCAGTGAAATCCAATTCACCGATCCCCTTGTCCGCACTACGACAACGCTAAACTCCCGAAGCCTTGGTTTCCACGGCGATTGGTGCCGATTCCGCGAATTCGTCGGCAAGAGACGTGCATTCCCGCGAAATTCGTGAGCTGTTTGCCGGTATGCTGACTGCTGGGGAGTCGGCTGAGTGTCCTCCGCCGACTAATCGCGAGGAGAGAAACGATGAGCTTGAGCAATCTGGGAACCGAGCAACTCCGGGAGAAGGATCGAAGCTTCGTCTTCCATCCGTCCACGCACTTGGCCAAGCACAGTCGCGGCGAAACGCCAAACCGGATTATGGTCGGTGCAGAAGGCGTCTACATCTGGGATACGGAGGGTCGGAAAAGTCTCGACGGTTTCGGCGGGCTCTATTGCGTCAATATGGGATATGGATGCACGGAGATTGCCGAGGCTATCGCCCGGCAAGCGCACGAGTTGCCGTTTGCCCATGTCTATGCGAGCCAAGGCACCGAGCCAGTCGCCCTCTTGGCAGAGGCCGTGGTCGAATATTTCGGTCAGAACATGCGAAGGGTCTATTTCGGCCTTTCCGGTTCCGACGCCAACGAAACCAACATCAAGCTGGTCTGGTACTACAACAATATCCTCGGCCGCCCTGAAAGGAAGAAGATCATCTCGCGGCATCGCGGATATCACGGGTCCGGGCTGGTCACCGGTAGCCTGACAGGCCTTCCCTTTTTTCACGATTTCTTCGACCTGCCTCTGAATTTGGTGCGCCATACGACGGCGCCCCACCATTACCGCCAGACGCTTGATGGCGAAAGCGAGGAAGCGTTCTCCAGGCGCTGTGCCAACGAACTTGAAACTCTCATCCTCGCTGAAGGCCCGGAGACGGTTGCAGCTTTCATCGGAGAGCCGGTACTTGGGACCGGGGGCATCGTTCCACCCCCAAAGGGATACTGGACCGCAATTCAAGGCGTGCTCGACAAGTACGATATCCTACTTATCGCCGATGAAGTGGTCTGCGGCTTTGCTCGAACCGGTGAGAAATTCGGTTCCCACCTCTATGGCATGCGTCCGGATTTCGTGACCATCGCCAAGGGCTTGAGTTCCGCCTACCTCCCCATCTCCGGGTCAATTATCGGCGACCGCGTCTGGTCGGTCTTGGAACAAGGAACGGAGAAACACGGCCCACTCGGCCATGGCTGGACATATTCCGGTCACACGCTTTGCGCGGCGGCCGCGCTTGCCAATATTAAATTGCTAAAGGAAAGAAACATCTTGGAACATGTTCGGGATGTCGGACCGTACTGGCATGCCCGCATGAAAGCCGAACTGGAGGGACATCCGATTGTTGGCGAGGTTCGCGGCGTCGGCATTCTATCCGCCGTGGAGCTGATGCGGGACCCTAAAGGGCGAGTACCATTTGAACCCGGACTTCAGGTCGGCGTGCGCGCCGCCGCTGCCCTGTTTGAGAATGGTGTCATCGGCCGGGCCATGCCGCACGGCGATATTCTCGGCTATGCCCCACCTCTGATCATTACCCGAAAAGAGATCGACATCATCGTCGATGCGACTGCGAAATCGGTCGATACGACCTATCGCGCGCTGAAGGCCGAGGGCGCGGTATGATCTGACCTGACGGATGAACGCCCTGCATTTGGATCGACCAGGATATCCCGTCCAGGAACAAGACCCCTATGGCGTCATGAACTGGCGCCGCCCGAAGCGACCCGCGTCGCTTTTACGGCAGTTTGCATCAAGGGTGTGCGGAGGCGATGCCGCAAAATGCGACGCCAATCTCGAAACGCAGTACCGCCTTCGCGATCGAGATGGTGACGACCATAGAATGTCAGCCTGCTGCAAAAATCATAAAGGAGACGCTCTCCCGACCGCCGCTTGATAAGTGACCAACCGTGAGGCTGAGCTTCTCATGCGAGATTGGTCTCCAGAGGCCCGCAATATCGCCCTCCCAAGGCGCACCGGCCCGGCAGCGAGCTCAGTCTCCTGCCGGGCAGAGCCGTCTGCGCTCCGTTGTGTGCGGCCAGAGGCCGTGGGCGAACTCACTGCAGTTTAGCTATGCAAGACGTTTTTCATAGATTTGTCGAGCAAATCGCATACAGCGCTGACACGACGGACCTGCGCAACGCATTGGCGGAGATTGCCTCTTCGCTCGATTTGCCGTCTTTCGCCTATCTTTTCCCTTCGCCTGGCGTGGGCCGCAAGGTAGACCTGATTTCCACCTATCCTCAAGCCTGGACATCTCACTACCTTCACAGTCAGTATGAAAAGATGGACCCGGTGATCCATCAGGCGCGTGGTACTCAGGAACCATTCAACTGGGATGCGCACGGCGCTGATCTCAAACGCGACGCAGCAGCGACAATTGATGGATGCGGCGACGCAATTCGGCATTCACTGCGGCTTCACGATCCCGATCCATGACAGCGGCGGCCTGTTTGCAGCACTGACCTTCGCCTCCGATGAAAGGCAACCACTGTTCTTCCGTGTGATCGATCGATATGAACGCGCGCTCGAGCTCATCGCGATCTTCTTCCATTTCCATGCCTGTCGGAAGCTGAGCGACGGCAGGATCATAGATGGCATTGTCCTCTCCCGAAGGGAAATCGAGTGTCTGAAGTGGGCGGCTCGCGGCAAAACGGCGTGGGAGATCGGCCGCATCCTGGGGATCAGTCGGCGCACCGCGGCCTATCATCGTGACAACGCCAGGAAGAAGCTTGGCGCGCCGACAACTATTCAGGCCGCCGTTCGGCTGGCACTATCCAGGCCATCGGACGTCACTTGACCTCCCAAACCTGTGCACATGCACAGGTTGCGTATTCCGACGAAGCCGGCCATCGATTCCGATTTGAAGCCGGCCGGTCATTCCGATTTCAATCCGGCCGGTGTTCCGATTTGAAGCCGGCCATTTTTCGGACTGATCCTGGGTCTCGTTGATGTTTGGATTGGGTTTCGTTTCAGGTCAAGCTTGAGCTGTTTCAGACGCTCTTGGCGAGCGCTGTTTTCGCATGCTTTCACCGGTGAGATCGATGCGATAGGCGTTGTGAACGAGGCGGTCCAGGATGGCATCGGCCAGAGTTGGGTTTGCAATGATCTCGTACCAGCGATCCAGAGGCAGCTGACTGGTGACGATTGTCGATCGGCGTTCGTAGCGGTCTTCAATGATCTCAAGCACATCACGCCGCTGGTCATCATTGAGTTTTTCCGGTCCCCAGTCATCGAGAATGAGAAGGTCGGTTTTGGCAAGTTGCTTGAGGATCCGGCCATAACGTCCGTCGCCTCTGGCAAGGGCAAGAGTTGCAAACAGCCTGGGAACGCGGTGATAGGCGACGGAGAAGTCTTCGCGGCAGGCCTTGTGGCCGAGAGCGCAGGCCAGCCAGCTCTTGCCCACGCCCGCCGGCCCGGTGATGAGAAGACTGTGATGCTTTCTGATCCAGTCGCAGCCGGCGAGCGCCATGAACAGATTGCGGTCAAGACCGCGTGCGGCACGGAAGTCGGCATTCTCGATCTGTGCGTCATGGCGCAGCTTTGCAGCCCTGGCGCGGGCTTCGAAACGCTTCTGGCGGCGCATGGTAGCCTCGCGCTCAAGCAGCATGGCAAGCCATTCGCCATGCTCGAGGCCGCGTGCTTCGGATTGTGCGTCGAGCTCCTGGAAGGCGGTGGCCATGCCATGAAGGCCGAGTTCGCGCAGCATGTCGATGGTGGGATGGATAAGCATTGGTGTGTCTCCTCAATGAAAGTAATCAGGGCCACGCAGATTGGCGTGATCGACGATGGCGGTCGGTTCGGTGGAATGCCTTGCGGCCTTGTGATTGGCGATAAGCGAGGCAATGCTCTTGCAGTTCAGGCCACCGATCTCGACAGCGCGGGCTGACACAGCTTCGGCGCGATCGCGTGTGACATCGCGAAACAGGCGCAGGACACCCAGGCATGTTCGAAAGCCTTGTTCAGGATGTGGGCGGCTGGCGAGGATTGCGACAATCAAGCCTTCCGTCTCGGGGCCGACGGATGCGGCCCAGCGACGGAAGCGATCTGGCGTCCACTCGGCATAGCGCCGGTGGGAGCTGGGCATGTGATCCGGATCGGTTCCATGGCGAGGACCGCCATAGCGGCGCTGATGCACCGCGACGCGCTTGCCGCGGTGGAAGATCTCGATGGTGCGTGCCGTTGCTCTCAGATCGACCTGCTGGCGAATGAGGCTGTGCGGCACGGAATAAAAGAAGGTCTTGAACTCGACGTGGTAATCCGTCGAGACGCGGGCCAAACGCCATTCGGCAAACTCGTAATCCTCCAGTGGAAGACTGGCCAAAGCCGGGCGCTCGACACTCTCGAACAGCTGCCGGCGACTGACGCCCAGCCGGCGCATGACGTGATCATTGATGCGATCGAGTGCCTGGCGAATGGCGGCATTGGCCTCGGCCAGCGAGAAGAAGGTCTGATTGCGCATCCGCCCCAGAATGCATGATTGGGCGAAGCGGACGCCGTTCTCGACTTTGGATTTGGATAAAGCCGTCAACTGCAGCCCGTGTGGGGACGACCGGCCTCACGGTCCGCATTACTCACCCATTCCACCCGCTTAAAGGCCAGAGCTTCGAGATGATCAGCCGCAGCCCGCATTGGGGCGAGGACCGGGTGATTTACCGGGCGGCGGACGGGAGCTTACCCACGATTGCCGCCGCAATGACGGACATGGAGCAGCCTGACGCATTCCGGCGCGTCGCCGCCGGGCGCGCGGCCTTCCGGACATCCGACCTATTGGATCTGCTGACGCTGCTGGATCGGATCTCTGCGCCGGCGGAGGCGGAGGATGCGTAAGGTTAAATACGCCGCTTGTGTAAGGCAAATTACGCCGCACCGCTTGCTTGCGCACCGGAGCTATGCCCGCAATTGCAGGACTTATCCCGGGCATCGCGGATCTTCCTTGTTTGACGTCTCATCAAGTAAGGCGTATTTATATTTACGAATCAGTTTTGGACGATGGGCATGGCGAAGCCAAAGCCAAGACGTCGCGACCCAAAGGCCGAGGCCTTGGCCCGCGACGGCGCGCTCAACCCCCACCCCGAGGCCGTGAGCGACACGCTGTTTGCCGCCAATCCCTTCTTCGATGCCAGGGACCTTGTGCAGGTCCGCTACGAGATGGTGCGCCGCCATCAGGCCGATCGCGTGCCGATCAGCGACGTCGCCAGCGCCTTCGGGGTCTCGCGGCCGACCTTCTACAAAGCTCAGAGCGCCTTGGCCGACCAGGGCCTCGCCGGGCTGGTGCCCCAGCAGCGGGGGCCAAAGGGCGGCCACAAGATCTCTGCCGAGGTCCTCACCTACATCGACCAACTCAGGGCGACGCGGCCCGACCTCACCGTGCCGCAATGTATCGACGCGATCGCCACACGCTTTGGCGTCAGGGTGCACCGGCGAAGTCTGGAGCGGGCCATGGCGCCCAAAAAAAAACGACTCGATCTGCCCTAACCGTCCGCGCGACCAGCCTCGTCGGCACATACAAACAACTGCGCACCGCGGTGCTCAGCGCCCAGCTGATTACTGGATCAGGGCTGCTCACGCTGCGCCGTCAGGGCATGGTCGCCTGG
Source organism: Mesorhizobium sp. M0904 (assembly GCF_040319475.1). Lineage (NCBI taxonomy): Bacteria > Pseudomonadati > Pseudomonadota > Alphaproteobacteria > Hyphomicrobiales > Phyllobacteriaceae > Mesorhizobium > Mesorhizobium sp. M0904. The sequence continues at coordinate 30,819 of NZ_JAMYOC010000034.1, forward strand.
ATCAAGGCCGCATCGACAGCACCCAACTTTACGCCGCCTTGCCCGGTACATCGCCCCCCGTCGGCAGGCGCGATCGCCACCAGCGAGCTCACCCTCATCCTTGCCAGCCTTGTTGTCACGCTAACCGCGGAGCCAGCACATGCCTGACCTCAAAGTCACCGCCGATCACCTGCGGCGCGACGCCTACCTCTACATCCGTCAGTCTACGCTGCGACAGGTCGCCGAGAACGGCGAGAGCACGCAGCGACAGTATGGGCTGCGTGATCGCGCCATTGCCGCCGGTTGGCCGGCCGAACGCATCCACGTGATCGACTGCGACCTGGGCAAATCGGGATCCAGCGCCGTTGCCCGCGACGGCTTCCAGGAACTGGTCAGCGAAGTAGCCCTCGCCAAGGCCGGCGTCGTCATGGGGCTGGAGGTCTCGCGCCTGGCCCGCAACTCCGCCGACTGGCACCGGCTGCTTGAGCTGTGCGCCCTGACCAGCACCCTCATCCTCGATGAGGATGGCGTCTACGACCCGGCCAGCTTCAACGACAGACTTCTTTTGGGTTTGAAAGGAACGATGTCGGAAGCGGAGTTGCACTTCCTCAAGGCGCGCATGCGCGGCGGCCAACTCAACAAGGCAAGCCGCGGCGATCTGAAGATAGGGCCGCCCGTGGGCCTGGTCTACTTGCCCGATGGCACCCTCGCACTCGACCCGGACGCCGAGGTGCAGGCCGCGCTCCGCATGGTGTTCACGACCTTCGAGCGCCTGGGCAGCGCAACCAGAACCGTCAAGTTCTTCCTCGACGAAGGCATCCTGTTCCCGCGACGACTGCGCAAGGGACCGCACAAAGGCGAACTCATGTGGGCGCCGCCACGGCACGCCCGCATCCTCCAGGTCCTGCATAATCCGAGATATGCCGGCGCCTTCGTCTACGGTCGAACACGTGGACGGCCCCGGCCGGGCGGCGGCGTCTCGCAGATCAAGGTTGGTATGGCTGACTGGCGGTTCGTCATGCCCGACCTGCATCCGGGCTATATCGACTGGGAGCGCTTCAAGGCCAACCAGGAGCGTCTCGCCACCAATGCACAAGCCTATGGAATGCAGCGCCGCGCCGGGCCGGTCCGCGAAGGATCCGCCTTGCTCCAGGGCAGAGTTCTCTGCGGCCTTTGCGGCGGGCGCATGGGCGTCCATTACAGCCAGGAGCACGGTCAGCCTGTCCCGACCTATATCTGCCAGGAGACCGCCACCCGCCGTGGCGGCAAGGTCTGCCAGTCCGTTCCCGGCAAAGTCGTCGACCCGGCGGTGGGTGCATTGCTTGTCGAGCTGATGACGCCGATGACCCTTGAGGTCACCCTGGCGGTGCAGCGCGAGCTTGAGGCACGCGCCGCCGAGATGGACACGTTGCGCCGACAACACATCGAGCGGACGCGTCATGACGCTGAGCTCGCCCGGCGCCGCTACATGAAGGTCGATCCCGACAATCGCCTCGTTGCCGACACTCTCGAGGCCGAGTGGAACGAGAAGCTGCGGCTTCACACCGACGTCGTCGAGGACTATGAACGACGCGCGCCCGAGGAAGCCGCTGCCCTCGATGCCGAGACGCAGCAACGCGTCCGCGATCTTGCCGAGCAGTTCCCGCGGATCTGGAGCGATGCCCGCATCGACGTCCGCGAGCGCAAGCGCATCCTGCGGCTGCTGGTCGCCGACGTCACCCTGGTCAAGGCCGAGATGATTACCGCAAACGTGCGACTATCCGGCGGGGCGACCCGCACCTTGACGCTGGAGCGGCCCCTGCCGATCGCCCAGATACGCAAGTTCAAGTCGGATCTGGTCGCTGAGGTCGACCGCTTGCTCGACCGTCATTGCGATCGTGAGATCGCCGATATCCTCAATGAACGCGGCCTGCGGAGCTGGGAAGGCAAGCCGTTCAATCTCAAGAAGATCGGCTTCATCCGCGGAGCCTATAACCTGTCCAGCCGCCGCCAGCGCCTGCGGGATTGTGGTATGCTCACCACCCAGGAAGTGGCCGAGCGCTTCGCTATCGCCGAGACCACCGTGCATCAATGGGGGCGCCAGGGCCTCATCACCAAAGTCTACAGCGACAATCTCAACCGTGGTCTGTGGGACATTCCTCATGACCTCGAGATCGTCAAAGGCCGCCCGGGCCGAAACGCCGTTCCCGCCCGCCGTGCCTCAATTACCGTGCCATCAACCGAACAGGACTCACTATGAAACAATTGCCTTGTCCTTCGGCCGTCGCGGCCGTGCCGGCAGGACACCGACACCATAGTGGGATGCCATCATGCCGTAGCTGCGGTTGATCTCGGGATCGTAGAAACTGGCGCGGCTGACGCCAGACTTCAAATTGTCGGGAACGACCAACCGGGGAACGCCTCCGAAGAAACGAAACATCCGAACATGCGAGCCGATCCAGTCGGGAAGTGTTTGTGTCCATGTTGCTTCAGCATAGGTGAAGCTGGATGCGCCGAGCACTGCCACGAAGATCTCTGCCTCGCGGATCTCACCGGTCTTGCGATCAACAATCGGGATCTTCTTGCCGGAATAGTCGACGAAGACCTTGTCGCCGGCCGCATGCTCCTGGCGCATCGTCGGCGAAAGCCGCTGCTCGAAACTGCGAAAGAGTTCGCAGAAGCGACTGTAGCCGTATCCTTCGGGATGCGACCCACGATACTCCTCCCAGAGGATGAGCAAGGTGACACCGGGCTTCTTGAGCTCGACGGCAAGATCGGCCCAGTTTGGTTCTGTGCGTCTTCTCGTGCCCTGTTTGACGCCGTTGCGAGTGAAGAGTTTGTTCTCGAGCGCATCGTCGGTCAGTTCGCCCGGCAAGGGCCAGCTCAATCCAACCGCCGCTGCGCGCTGCAGATTATCCTGCACCGTGCTGCGCGCTATTCCCAAGACGACGGCAATCTCGCGGGAGCTGGTCCCGCTTCCGGCAAGCCGCAGCATTTGTCGTAACTGTCTCATGGTCAGCCTTCTCTTTGCCGGCATCAAAATCTCCCCGTTCATCGCGGGGCATTTGATGCCAAAGTTGCTGACCCAGGAGGTAATGTTCAGTGCCGAAAACTGGCCGACTTTTGATTGGAATGGTGGCCGGCTTCAAATCGGAATGGTGGCCGGTCTTTGATCGGAATGGCGGCCGGCTTCACGTCGGAATCCGCACACAGGTTGTATCAACTCCGGCCTTTGCCTTCAATCGCAGGCGTTATCCATGCGAGGGAGAAGGCCGTCATGATGCAGTTGATCACGCCGGGTTGCTACGCTGAGTTCGCCAACGAGCTCAACCAGATGCACCGCTTGCGGCATCGCGTCTTCAGGGATCGACTTGATTGGGACGTTTCGGTCAGCGGTGGCTATGAGATCGATCCTTTCGATGCGCTGCGCCCCCACTATCTCTTGCTGCGCGCGCCGACCGGGCGCATCGACGGCTGTGTGCGCCTGTTGCCGACCACCGGACCGACGATGTTGCGCGACAGCTTCTCCGCTCTGCTCGGAGACCGTTGGGCGCCGGAAGATCCACGGGTTTGGGAAAGCAGCCGTTTTGCGCTTGATCTTCCGCCTGCCGCGCCGAAACAGGCGGGGATCGCTATTGGCACCTGCGAGCTGTTTGCCGGGATGGTCGAGTTTGGTTTGTCACGCGGTCTGCGCAGCATCGTCACCGTGACGGATCTGCGTGTAGAGCGGATCCTGCGTCGCGCTGGCTGGCCACTGGAACGGTTGTCCGATCCGCAGACAATCGGCACCACGCGCGCCGTTGCCGGACATCTCAACGTCTCTACCGAGAGCTTGCAAGCCCTCCATCGCAATGGCGGCTTCAAGGGCCCGGTGCTGTGGGCGCCGGTCATGAAGATCGCCTGAGCTTCGGGATCCAATCTTCCTCGGAAATGGTGCAATGAACGAGACGAGACTTGGCCCTGCGTGGCCGGACTGGCAAGATGATGATGCCTATGGCTATGTCGAGCAGCTGACCAGCCGAGGCTGGGCCTGGGAATTCCTCAGGCGCAATCTGGACTTCCAGAACCATCTGACGAACGCGTTGCGCCGCGCCGAACGTGCGAAAGCCGGGTACGTGGACATCATCATGCTGCCGTCGAACACTGTCGATCTTTCGCCGTGGGGCCTTCTGTTTTGCAAGCTCTATCGAACCTGATGCGGGCGTCTACTGGTGCCCCAGCGAATGGCCGCATGTTTTGCCCCTTGTTGCCGAACATGCGGCGCGGCCGCGCGGGATGAACGTGCTCGATTTCGCCGCGCGTTCCTGCCGCATCTCTATACTGGTCACGCTGGACGGGCATCAGCACGTCCTTGTCGAGGATAGTGGCAGGAGCTTGCAGCTGGCTGTTTCCGGCGCGAGCCTCCTTGAACCTGCGCGATTGACGTCCACCGTCTTCTGGCCGCCTGAGGAACTAAAGCAGCGTCTGAACGGGCTGGAATGTCGGAACGGCCTCTGGTCGACCGGAAGGCTGCCACCGAGATTCTTTCCGGCCGACCTCCGTCGCTCGCGGTTGCGCTGGGTCTTGCGTGCGCTCGACGGCTCCATCGCCGGCGCGCCGCACCGCGAGATCGCTCTCGCTTTCTTCGGCAAAACCCGCGTCGAACGCGACTCGGCCGATCCCGGAGACCATCTTCGTGATGGCGTGCGCCGTGCCGTCAGACGCGGGCGCTCGCTCATGAACGGCGGGTACAGGCGGTTTCTTCTATAGCGATCGCCGCCTTTTGGTTTTCTTCAGGCGAGAACAGCTCTTTATACCCCGAGGTCACCAGCCAGTGCGCTCGCGCGAGATGGCTGCGAACCGCCTTTCGAGCGCGAGCTGGCTCTTGCGCTGGATCGATGCCCAATATTGCCTGCGCCATTTCTTCTTCGCCGGCATTGTCGGCGCACGCGTCTATGAGTCTCAGATAAATCCTGAAGTGCTCATTGTCATAAGCGGTCAGGCTCTCCGCCCAGGGGACCTCGTCGACAACAGCAGGTTGGAGCAATCTGTCTTCCATCTCATGTCTCGCTGTATGAATTATCCCGCGTCCACCTTTGACTGCATAATATCCTAAAATGGGATAATCCAAAATTGGGATTAGTCGGTGAGCCAGTTTCTTCCTGGCCGATTCGTCTGATGCCGAAATCCCTTCGATCACCCCGCCAGCGCCGGCTGCTGAAAAGGTTGATTGCGGCGCGCAAAAATAACGGATTCACCCAGAGCCAGATTGCTGAAATGCTAAGGCGCCCGCAGTCGTTCGTCGCCAAGTATGAGGGTGGTGAACGCAGGCTGGACGTAATTGAGTTTCTCGACGTAACCGAGGCTCTCAAGATCGATCCTTGCGAGCTTCTGGCACAAATGCGTCGCTCTCGTGACCTATAGGTGGCGTCGGGCTTCGATTGCTCAACAAAGGCCCTCAACACGGCCTCGTCCGCGGTCGGCGGATTGAGACGCACGGTGTGGAATACATATTATAGTTGATAAACTCAAGATGCCTAATCCGCTGACTTGGGCGGATGGACATGCGCCAGTTGGTCGGACGAAATGTGCAGAGGTTCAGGCAGAAGAACCATCTGACGCAGGAGCAGCTTGCCGAGATTTCCGGCTTCAGTCAGCAGTATATAAGTGGTTTGGAGAAAGGCCGCAGAAATCCGACGATCGTCACGATCTACGAGTTGGCACAAGCCCTCGGCGTGAGCCACATGGAACTCATGCGGCCCGACAAACAGGCCTGAGACATTCCCAGAGACCCGGTCTTCTTTAATTAAGATGACGGCGCACACCGGTCGCGCATGCGAGGGCGTAGAATCTCGACGATGCGCTTCATACCGGTCAAGACAGCCGAACCAGGCGGCATTGCTGCTAGTTGGCTTGCGCGACAGGCTGATACGCAATCGCACGCAACTCGCCAATGCGATCCGCAACTATGCGACAGAACATGGGCTGATCGCCGCCGAGGAATGTGCAGATCGAACCGCTGCTCGAGCGAATCGTTGCAGATGGGACGCTGCCGGATTTTGGCGCGGGAGCTGTTCGCGCTCCATGCTCAAGGAATATGCGCAACTGCAAACTCATCTGAAAGACGTCGACGCCAAAATTGCCCGGGCATTCGTATGAGGACAAGTCGATCGGCGAATAGACCATCATTCCGCTCGTTCGTTTGGGCTTGATCGAGCCGGCGCCGGATAAGCCTAATGCCTGGTCGTTTCAACGCGCGGCGCCGAAAACTGGTGGCAGTACCACGCGCGCGATGGCCAATGTCCCGAGGATCTGACTGACGTGTAGAGCGTCATCACCACGGGACGCAACGGACAGCCTAGCTCGCCAAGGCGGCGCGCAAGGCGCGGATTTCGGACGCCGATCTGTGCCAGGCGATCGAACAGGCAGCCGGTGTACGCGCGCTATCTCAACACGTCGGAATCGACGGTGCAGAAGTGGGAGAGCGGCGCCAAGCGACCGAGCGGCCTGGCGCTGAAATTGCTAGCCGTGGTGCAAAAGCACCTTAAGGTGGCGCAGTAGCGGCTTTTCCGGTACGTCCGATAAGGCATTGCACGAACATGACGTAATCGCGGGAGCGGTGGCCACCTAAGATGTGGCGGCGATGTTCGAACATCTAGCCGGCTGGCTGTCCCCCGCTAGGATGAAGAACGGGCTCACGATCGACACCGGGCCCAGGCATCGAACGGAGGACAGCCATGAAGCAGTATATCGGTCTCGACGTATCCATGAAAGAGACGGCAATATCGATCCGGCAGGACGGCAAGAGGATTTGGCGGGGCAAGTGCGCGTCCGACCCGCAACTGCTCGCGGCGGTGATCCGCAAGCGCGCCCCGTATGTTCGGCGGGTCGTGTTCGAGACGGGGCCGCTGTCGGTGTGGTTCTACCATGCGCTGACGGCAGAGGGCCTGCCGGTGATCTGCATCGACGCGCGGCATGCCAAGGCCGCGCTCGACATGGCCGCGAACAAGACCGATGCGAATGATGCCGATGGCCTGGCACATCTGGCCGAGGTCGGCTTCTACCGAGAGGTTCGGGTCAAAGGTTTTGACAGCATGTTGATCTGCACGCTGATCACCGCGCGGCGCCAGCTTCTTAAAATGCGTTTGCAGATATCCAACCAGATCCGTGGGTTGATGAAGACGTTCGGCCTCGTCGTGCCCAAGGGCGCCGGCAGCGTGTTCGAGCGCAACGTTCGCGACCTTCTGCAGGCGAACAAAAGCTGGCGCGCATCGTTGCACCGATGCTTCAGGCGTGGAGTGATATGCGAATCCAAACAGCAGAGCTGAGCAAGCAGCTGGCCGCTATGGCGCGTGAGGACCAGCACTGCCGTCTGCTCATGTCAGTGCCCGGCGTAGGCACCGTCACAGCCACCGCCTTTGCCGCGGCCGTGGAGGATCCGGCGAACTTCAGGAACTCGCGCGCCGTGGGTGCATGGGTGGGCCTGACCCCGAGGCGCTACCAGTCCGGCGAGGTCGATAATGACGGCCATATCTCGCGCCGTGGCGACAATCAGTTGCGCGGACTGCTATACGAGGCGGCCGCGGTCATTCTGAACCGGTCGACGGATACCAGCACCCTGCGAACCTGGGCGTTGGAGCTGAAAGAACGGCTCGGCTTCAAGCGAGCGGCCGTGGCCCTGGCGCGCAAGCTGGCAGTGATCATGCATGCGATGCTCCGGACGGGCGAGCTGTTCGATCCGCACGGAGGAACGCCCGCCGCTGCCTGATCCTGCAGACGCTGGCCTGCGACGATTTCTTCAGGCCATCCAACCGATAGCGTTCTTAGGACGCACCGATCCGTCCCTGCCGGGACGTGGCTGAGATCATTCCGCGAAGCGGGAAGCAACTGCCTCGTTAGCAGAGTGCGTAACGAACATAGGAAGATCTCACCTGCGAAACTCATCCTGCGGCGATCAGCTTGCGTCGACCGCGTAGACGACCCTGTACCCGGCATACGAACGACCATCGGCAAAAAAGGACGACTGCCTTGCATCTACCCCCTTGACGGTCGGGCGATTAGACGACCCGCTTCGCGGGAGTGTCGCCTGGTTCTGAGATGGCGCGGTATTCATAGGCCTTGAGCGGGTAGAGGCCGCGATCCGGCCATGGAGTTCCCTTCAACGAGAGGAACTTGCCATGGCTACTCTGTCGACCGATGCTCCGATCACCCGCTTCGCCAGCGCATGCAGCAGGACATGCTGATGCGGGGTCTGGGACTGCATACGCAGCAGGACTACGTTCGTCATGTCCGGCGCTTCGCCGCCTTCCTTGGGCGCGCTCCCGACACGGCGACGATCGAGGACATCCGGCGCTTCCAGTTGCATCGGCATGAGAACGGCGTCGGCCCGGCGACGATCAACGGCGCGGTCTCGGCGCTGCGGGTCCTGTTCACGGTGACGCTGAGGCGGCGCGATCTGCGCGTGCGCTGGTGGTCACCCGGCATCCGCGCAAACTGCCAGAGGTGCTGAGCGTCGAGGAAGCGGCGCGGCTGCTCGAGGCGGCGCCAGGCATCAAGTACAAGGCCGCGCTCGGCGTCGCCTATGGCGCGGGCCTGCGCGTATCCGAGGTCGCGCATCTGAAGGTCGACGACATCGATTCGACACGCATGCTGATCCGCGTCGAACAGGGCAAGGGACGCAGGGACCGCGACGCCATGCTCTCGCCGCAACTGCTGGAACTGCTGCGGCTGTGGTGGCGCGAAGGCAAGCGGCGCGGGGTGATGCTCCCCCATGGCTGGCTGTTCCCGGGCGCGGCTGCACAGCGCCGATCTCGTCGCGGCAGCTGCATCGCGCGGTCCAGGAAGCAGCCGAAGTCGCCGGCATCCGCAAGCGCGTCAGTCCGCACACGCTGCGTCACAGCTTCGCCACCCACTTGCTTGAGCAGGATGTCGACATCCGCGTCATCCAGGTGCTGCTCAAAACAACGACAAACTGCCCGCCAACAGCCTGAAGAAGGGCGGATTTGCTATCCATTTCATCGCGCGCTGCGGTGAGACGGTGCTCATTCTGAGGCGCTATGCCTACCGTGGAACCGAGTTGGTGGTCATTCCGCAGCCTGACGGCTCCCTTGCCTGCATACCGGCGTGGATGACGCGCGCGGCGGCGACACACTTCAAGCTATCGGCTGAGCCGCGGTTTTCCCTGGGGCCTTGCAATCTCTGCGCGCCGAGATCGATGCGCTTTTAGGATTTCTCCAGTCCGACTCAACGACGGAGAAAGATCCGAATGAAGCGCCAATTCGAAAGCCCCCAACCAAGCCTGTTCGAAGTGGGCGAGCCAAGCGTTGTGCTGACACCCGCCCAGGAGACCGAGTTGGCGATGCTGGTGGAGACCCTGCTGCGCGAGATCGCGATGGCACTAGCAAACGGGAGATCGCAAATGACCAAGATCACGGCTGAGCATCTTGCGCGCAGCGCCTTCGTCTATATCCGTCAGTCGACGGCCGATCAGCTTAAGCACAATCAGGAGAGCCGGCGCCGGCAATACGGGCTCGCCGATCGCGCTCGGCAGTTCGGCTGGGCCACGATCGAAGTCATCGACGATGATCTCGGCTGGTCGGGCGGCGGCATCAATCGACCAGGTTTCGAGCGGCTCCTGTGGGCGATCTGCGAAGGGCATGCGGGAGCTGTGTTCGCGATCGAGGACTCTCGGTTGGCGCGCAACGGCCGCGACTGGCATACTCTGATCGAGTTCTGTGGGTTGGTCGGGACCGTCATCGTCGACGAGGACGGAATCTACGATCCTCGGCATCCCAATGATCGGCTATTGTTGCTTGGCATGAAAGGCACGATGAGCGAGCTCGAGTTGTCACTGTTCCGTCAGCGCTCGCAGGAGGCGATGAAGCAGAAAGCCCGCCGGGCGGGCTGTTCCTCGGTGTCGCCGCTGGCTACGTGAAGACCGGGCGCGAGCGGATCGAAAAGGACCCGGACCAGCGCGTGCAGGATGCGTTAAGGCTGGTGTTCGCGAAGTCGCCGAGCTGCAGAGCGTGCGGCAGGTCCATGTGTGGCTCAGAGACGAAGGAATCGCTTTGCCCGTTAATCGCATGATTTAGAGGGGCGCCTCATCGCCTGGAAGCTGCCGCTGTACAATACTGTACAACGTTCTGACCAACCCCGTCTATGCGGGTGCCTATGCTTTCGGGCGCACGACAAGCAAGGTCATCATTGAGGAGGGCCGCAAGCGCGTGCGGCGCGGGCTGCGGCGTCTTCAGATGGAATGGGACGTCCTGCTCAAGGACCAGCACGAAGGCTCCATTGCGTGGAGCGAGTTCGAGAGGAACCAACAGGTGATTGCCAATAACGCGACCGGCAAAGGCAGCGCCACCCCCAGAGGAGCGGTACGGCGCGGGGGATTGCTTCTCGCGGGGCTTCTGCGTTGCGGTCATTGCGGCCGCAAGATGTATGTCGCCTATGGCGGCAGGGCGGGGCGCTATCACTACGAGGGTGCGCTCGTCAATCATGGCCAAGCGGTGCATTTCGTTTGGCGGCTTGCACGCCGATCAGGCTGTCGGCGCCGCAGTTCTTGGTGCCTTGAAGCCGCTCGGTATCGACGCCGCAACCAAGGCGCTCGAGGCTCAAGCGAGCGAGACGTCAGCGGCACAAAGGCAGCTCGAGCTGGCACTGCAGCGGGCGCGTTACGAGGCTGTCCATGCGCGTCAGCAATACGATGCTCTCGATCCTGCCAATCGTCTGGTAGCCGGCGAGCTGGAGCGCCGCTGGAACAAGGCGCTTGAAGCCGTGCACCAGATCGAAGGCGGGATTGCCGCACTCGAGGCGAGAACACCATCTCCACTGGGAGAGAAGGAACGGGATCAGCTGATGCGGCTCGGCGCCGATCTGGATCTCGCCTGGCCGCACCCGGCAGCAACATCTGCGACGCGCAAAAGGATCGTTCGCGCAGCCTTGAGCGAGATCGTCGTCGGCATCGAAGGTGGTGTCATCGAGATGGTCCTGCATTGGCAGGGAGGCGACCACACCGCATTGAAGCTGAAGATCAGCACCGTCGGCAAGCATCGCTGGACAGTCCCCGACGATACTTTGACGCTGGTCCGCGAGCTGGCGCGCCTAATGCCGACCGCCAGATTGCGCGGCTCCTCAATCGCGCCGGTAAACCGACCGGGCGAGGCAATGGGTGGACCCAGGCGCGGGTCTGTTCGTTTCGCAGCCATCACGGCATTTGCCGTCCACCGCGCGAGCGAATGGGCTGAGCGGGGCGAGATTACTCTTGAAGCTGCCGCGCTATGTGAGCGTGATGACGGCGCTGCGCATGGCCCGACTCGGCATCATCAAAGGGCGGCAAATGTGTTACGGCGCGCCCTGGGCGTTCAAGGCGGCGGATATCGCCGCCTATTGCATGCAGAATGCCCTGCGGCGTCCCCTAACAGCCGATCCCGCTCAACAGCGCTTTAATTTTCAATGACATAAAAAGAGAGCATTATGACTCGTGGCTGCTCGGGCACAGCAAGCTCGATACCACCGCGCTCTACACCAAGGTCTCGACAGGGACGATCCACGCGATCGCGGGGCCGCTCGACCGGCTGGTGGCACTGATGGAAGGCAAGACGCCGCCCGGCTGAACCGGTACGCGCGGACCTGGAGGTCGCCGATATCTTCGTGTTGCCGGCCCCGGATAGCGGGTCGCCCACGCAGGGCATCTGAGCCTGCAGCAGCTCAAGGTGATGTCGGCGATCGAACACTGCCGCACCGCCGCATTGGGTGGTCATGTCGAAGCCTGTGCGGACTGCGGCCAATGGCGGATCGCTTATAACAGCTGCCGCAACCGGCACTGTCCCAGGTGCCAGGGCGCCGCCGCGCGTACATGGCTCGCCGAGCGCGAAGCCGACCTGCTGCCAGTCGGTTACTTCCACGTTGTGTTCACGCTGCCCGCCGAGGTCGCCGTCATCGCCTTCCACAACAAGGCGCTGGTCTATGACCTGCTGTTCAAGGCGGCATCGGAGACGATGCTGACGATCGCGGCGGATTCCAAGCACCTCGGCGCGCGCATCGGTATCACTGCCGTGCTCCACACATGGGGCTCGGCAATGACACACCATCCTCATGTCCACATGATCGTGCCGGGCGGCGGCATCGCGCCGGACGGGTCACGCTGGATATCATCGCGGCCGGCCTTCCTTCTCCCAGTCAGAGTACTGGGCAAGCTGTTCCGCCGTCTGTTCCTGACCCGGCTGGTCGCGCTGCACGACGCCGGTCGGCTCGCCTTCTTCGGATCGGCGGCGCACCTGGCCGACCGTCGGGCCTTCCTGTGTCATCTGAAGTCTGTTCGCAGCAAGCGCTGGGTGGTCTATGCCAAGCCGCCCTTCGCGGGACCGGAGGCGGTGCTCGCCTACCTATCGCGCTACACTCACCGGGTCGCCATCTCGAACCGCCGCCTGATCGCCTTCGACGAAGCTGGAGTCACCTTCCGCTACAAGGACTATCGCCGCGACGGCGTCGACCGGCAGCAGGTCATGACGCTCGCTACCGATGAGTTCATCCGCCGCTCACATGACGAGTTTCAGGTCAAGTGATATCAAAGGCGCATAATTCCTCCTTCCTTTTCTGTTGGCGGAGCTTCCAGGGTTTGAGCCCAATTGCGTTGACGCGGCGCGGCGTATTTCCGAGCCTGATCCAACTCACATGCGGTCGCCGTCCGGGACGGCTGCACCAATATCCCGCTTTCGGCGGGCAAGGGCTCAGGAGGACGAGACCATTCTTCCTGTCGGTGGTTCAGACCAGCGGCGGATTCGGTTGTCTCCCTGGGATCCGCGGGGGCTGATTGGCCCTCCGGACAGGTATGCAGGGTTGATCGCCTAGGCGGTTTTCATGACGGCGCCCTCGATGACCACCCCTGCGGTCGCATATTTCCGTATATCTCCAGAGACCGACGAGCAACTTTCGTGCGAGCGCGACGATCGTTGTTTTGCGCACGCGCCCAGCGTTACACGCTGCTCGTTCGCGGAACCAACGAGAGAGCGCTGACTCGGGCTGGTAGCGCAGCCACAGCCAGGCAAGCTCGATCATCGTTGTTCTCAGCCGGGGATTGCCAGCCTTTGAGACGCCTTGCTCGCGGTCGATTGATCCGCTCCGCCAAGGCGTCGGCGCAAGCCCGGCATAGGCTGCAACCTGCCTTCGGTTGTCGAACTTTCGGAACAGCCCTTCCGTATACAAGATGGCGGCACTCTCGGGGCCAATGCCTTTGAGGTCGAGCAGCAACGCCACAGGCGTGTCAGCGACGTCGGCGGCCAGCAACGCGTCACGCTCGGCTTCGACTGACTTGATCTGCTCGAACAGCAGCTCGAGGCGATCGAGCTCGCGAATGAGCTGCGCCTTGAGCTGCCTGCCCAGCACACGGCCATCACCCGTCCGGAGATCGTCAAGCCGCTCGCGCCGGTCACGTCGCAGCGGATCATAGCCGGTTATTCCTTGCGCAAATAGCAGCCCCTTGATGCGATTGGCGTGGCTCGTCCGCTCACTGACCAGGACCTTGCGCTCCCGGCAGATCCGGCGCCGATCCTCTGCTTCGGGCGTCGGTGGCTTCGCCATCGCGTATACGCGTGGCTCGCCGCGTTTATAAGCAAGCAGTGCGCCCACCAGCGTTTCGCCGTCAGTCTTATCGGTCTTCGCCCGCCGTCGCCGGCGCGAGGTGGCAATGGACGCAGGGTCAACAACATGGCTCTCGATCCCCTCACGCTCCAGGACACGGTGGATCCAAAACCCGTCCAAACCGGCCTCTTGGAGTGACGACAATCGGAAAGGTCTCGCCGGTGCGCAATTGAGCCTTTTCCGAAGCTGTGCAAAGCGCCAGCAGTCCCGCAATATCACCACCTCGCACCGCATGCTTCGACATACGCTCACCCCCGCCTGGCAATAGCGACGTCACCAGCCACGTCGACTTGCTGAGTTCCAGTGAAACGAAAATCGGGCCAAGACGGGTGCGGATAGCGGTAGGCGCCTCGGGTCAATCAGTTGCAATAAGCATGATTGCCCCCGCAAAGTTAATTTGACCAGCAACCCCACTCTGCCACAGCGTGGGTCGCTATCCCTTTCTCGTCATGGGATCTTCCTGCTCCATGTCCTGCCGCGTGGGTTCCACCGCATCCGTCACTATGGGCTGCTCGCCAGCTCCGCCCGCAAAGCCAGCCTCGCACTCGCGCGCGAACTGCTGAACGTCGCTCCGCCGCCCCAAGACGACACTCCGGAAGAAGCGGCTGAGGTCCGCCCGCCATGCCCGGGCTGCGGCGGACGCATGGTCGTCATCGAGAGGTTCGAACGGTGGTGCCAGCCTCGTGCACCGCCGGCCGCAAGGACGCCGAACCGGGAGAACGCCCCATGACCCGGCATGGCCAAGTTGCTCGTACGACCCCGCCACGCCGGCGCCGGTCAACGGGATGTTATGTGCACATTGCCGTGGCGCCGGTCGTCACGCACACCAATCCCGTCGGAATCAACGCTACAGGCTCTGCGACCTGGCCCGGAAGCCGCTTCCACGACATGCCCACCGCATCCTATGCGGAAGTTCGCGACAGGCGCTGGCACACCCCGAGGCGCAAATCCCCATAGGTATTCGTCTGCGGCCCGCGGGTTCCTGCATGAGAGACTTTCGTACGCCTGCCGGCACCCGAAACCCTTATATGGGGATGGTCAACTACAAACGGCATCACGTCGACATTGTCATGTACCTCCGCGGCAATCCGTAGATCCATTCGATGGGTCCGTTAGCGTGACGCGGTTCGCGAACGAACCCAGTCCACCTTATATTCGGTCAGGGCGCATGCACCTGTTCCATGATCCCGCTTGCGGCGGATTCGGAACCCAAGAGACGAAACCATTCTTCAACGGCGGCTGTTTGAGGCCATGAGTTTCGTCGGCTCGTCTACCGAGGATCTGCCAGGCCCTGGTCGGTCCTGGAGATTATTAGAATCGATTAGCGTCTACGCTGATGGTTTCGTCAGGAGAGCTCCTTCTATAACGACTCCGGCGTTCACGTATTTCCACAGCGCAACAAGCAGTTTCCGAGCGAGGGCGATGATCGCCGTCTTCTTGTACCGGCCACCATTCTGGATGACTCGCGCCCTGAACCACTGGCTGGGTGCGGAATTGGGTTGATGGCGCACCCAGAGCCACGCAACCTAGACAAGCGTCGACCGGAGCCTAGGATTGCCGGACTTCGAGACTCCCTGCGCGCAATTAATCTGCCCACTTTGCCAGGGCGTTGGCACCAAACCAGCGTAGGCGGCAACCTGTCGTCGATTGTCAAACTTGCGCGATAATCCCTCAGACCACAGGACGGCCGCGAACTCCGGACCTATTCCCTTGAGGCTGAGCAGCAGGGCCGGTGTTGGCTCATCTGCCGCGACGAGCAAGGCGTCGCGTGAAATGGCCCGGCGCCTGGCGGCAGCGCCTCGCGCTCGCAGCGGCCGCGGCGACGGCGCGGCAGGCGGGGCACGTCGAGGATGAAGCGGCGCTGCGCGATTCTTTTCTCCTCACCCGCCCCGGCGACGAGGTTGGGCCGGCCGGTCTTTTGCTCCTCGCGTTGCGGCGTCGGCGAGCCACGATCCCATGGCGTGGCAGTCCGTGGGCCCTCGACGGCCGCTAGGTGCCGTTCAGCATCCCGACGGCCCCTTCGGTCGTGGCGAGCCGCCGCAGCGCATCCGCCAGATCGCTGACCGCCGCGCCGTCGTGGGCGAAAAAACCGAATTCCCCCAACACCGCGGCGAGGTTTCCCTCCGTCAGAAGATTCTGCGGCCGCTCCACGTTCCGTGTCTCCGGGCTGTGAGAGCGATGGCGGAGGCGGCTGGCGGGAGACGGGGGAAGGGGCGACCAGATGACCCTCGATCAGGCGACTGCCTGTTCGATCGCGAGCTCGATCACCTGCCGCCGGAGGTGCGCTGGCGCGACTGGATGAACCGCGTCGAGGCGAGCATCTTCGCGGCCAACGAGCCGGTGGCACGTAGTGTCCTCGAGCGAGTCGTGGGAAAAACTGCAATCTCGATCTCCACATCCGGGAGGAGCTGCGTGGCCGGCCCTACGACCTGGTCGCCGTCGCCGGACGGTTTTCGGCACCTGACCCGGCCGGCCTATGCCGACGCCGTCCGCAGTGCATTTGGCACGGCGGTCGGCGGCAACGAACGGGCCGTGGACCTCACCCAGTCGAAGGTGCTGGTGCTGATGTGCATCGCCTATTTCCAGCCGATCACCCGCGCCGAATTATCCTCTTTCTTCGGCAAGGAGATCAGCCGCGACTGCGCGGCGCCGGCCTGATCGCCTCCGGTCCGCGCAGCCCGACACCCGGCGCGCCCTATACCTATGTGACGGCCAAAACGTTCCTGCTGCAGTTCGGATTCGACACGCTGCGCGATCTGCCTGACATCGAAGCCCTCGAGGATGCAGAACTGCTGTCGAAGGAAAAGTTGCTCGCGGGAGATATTCCGGCAGGACTCGGGGTGCCCCAGTTGGATCAGGACAATATAACGATTGACGAGTTGCAAAACAAAGCGGTGCGATGTCGTTGGGCCGCGTCACAGAGTGCTCGACCGTCGCAAGCTGCTCATTGTAAACGGGTTTCAACCAAATTGCGGCGCTGATAGTCCCAATATTCATGCCGTTGACTTCCAATTGTCATGCCGGGTAGTTCCAATTGCCTAGATTCGGAAAGGCATGTACGAACGATTCGTGGAACGCCGGGTGGAAGACGCCCTTGTAGACACCCCGGTGGTCCTGATTTTAGGGTCGCGCCGGGCAGATCGGGATAGGCGGCGACGCTTTCACGCAGAGAGTCGACAAAGGGCGCAATCTTGTTGTCGGAGCGGCGGGCCTGCTCCGTCGTTAGCGTCGATCGCAAGATTCTCTACCAGTCCCGTTCTTAAACCCCGTCGCCATTCCTGAGAGAACGCCGGGTAACCGACGCCTATTGTCGTGTTTGTCGAATCCGCGACAGATTGTTTTCAGCCTGGCAGTCTGCTGCACTCCGGGTCAAGCCACTGAGCAAAACTCAGAAAAATTATTTCTTGGGCTCCCTCGGCGCAATTGGCATGACATTTGAGACGTTCTCATCATGAAACGCGAGGCGAGGCGGCACTGGTGTTCGCCTGGAGGATTCGAATGGTCAGTAATAGCCAGAGCTTCTCGTTGCCACGCAATGTCCAGTTGCCGCGAGCGACATTCCGAAGATCGACGGAGATTCATGCCGCCAATGTGTGGGAAGTCATCGCAAGTGCCCACTAGACCGCAACTCGCTGTATTGCAAGTTCCTGCTTTGCAGTGATGTCGCCACACCTGCGTGCTCGCTGAGCGTGCCGGGCGGTGGGTTGGCTGCTTGTCGGCCTCCGTCGCCGAGCGACCCATCCACGCTGAAGCCCTGCAGGCATTCCCCCCGGTCCGCCTACCCAGCCTAAATAAGGAGGCAATGATGACTGACCAAAGTGCACCGAATCGCGAGGAGGAATTTGCGATCTTCAACCATCTCGAGTCTGAAGTGCGTAGCTACGCCCGCAGCTTTCCCGTCGTTTTCGCGACGGCACGAGGGGCCCAGCTGTTTGCGCGCGATGGGACAGCCTATCTCGACTTTCTCATGGGCTGCTCGAGTTTAAACTATGGGCACAATCCCCCCGAGCTGAAGTCCGCGCTCGCAGACTACATTGCGAGTGACGGCATCACCCATGGCCTCGACCTGTATAATGAAGCCAAGGAGTCTTTTCTGCGGGAATTCCACGAGACGATCCTTAAGCCGCGACAATTAGATTACGTCGTGCAGTTTCCCGGTCCGACCGGGGCCAACGCCGTTGAGGCTGCCCTCAAGTTAGCGCGCAAGATCACTGGTCGGTCCAACATTATATCGTTCACCAACGGCTTTCATGGGGTTAGCCTTGGCGCTCTCTCCTGCACCGGCAACCGATACCACCGCGCAGCCGCCGGCCAGCTGCTCGGCGGCGTAACCCGGCTACCCTATGACGGCTATCTTGGGTCCAATGTAGACACCGCCGATTATCTTGATCGCCTGCTATCGGACCCCTCCAGCGGCGTAGACGCACCGGCGGCGGTGATTGTCGAGACAGTTCAGGGCGAAGGCGGCCTCAATGTCGCCGGGACGGAGTGGCTGCGCAAGGTAGCAGCGATTGCCCAAAGGCACGGAGCTCTGCTGATCGTAGACGACATCCAAGCCGGCGTTGGCCGGACCGATGCGTTCTTCAGCTTCGAGGCGGCCGGTCTCCGCCCGGACATCGTCACGATGGCGAAATCGATATCGGGCTATGGCCTGCCCATGGCCCTCGTCCTAATTGATCGACAGATCGACAACTGGGAGCCGGGAGAGCACAACGGCACGTTCCGCGGCAACTGCCATGCTTTCGTCACCGCGCGCGCAGCCCTAGAGCACTTCTGGCGGACAGACAGCTTTGCGGCGTCCGTGAGGGAGAAAGGCAATCTGCTGAAAAACCGCCTTGAGCAGATCGCGCAGAAATACGACCCAAGCCGCGTGTCAGCCAAGGGTCGTGGCATGATGCGGGGCATCGATCTGAAGTCCGGCGAGGTTGCCCGTCAGGTCGTCAGCGCCGCCTTCCAGAGGGGTCTCATTATCGAGACCGCCGGTCCCAAAGACGAGGTCGTGAAGTGTCTGCCACCTCTCGTCATTGGGGAGGATCAGCTTAGCCAAGGCCTCGACATCGTCGAAGACGCTGTCGATAGCGTGATCGGCAGCGCAGTGAATACGACAGCCTGAGAGGTGAATCATGATCATCAAGGATTTCAATGAGGAGAAACTGACTGCCCGCCGTGTTGAGACGTCGAGCTGGGAAAGCGTTCGGCTGCTCCTCAACAATGATGGGATGGGCTTCTCCTTCCACATCACCACCATCCATTCGGGTGCCCGGCTCAAGATGCGCTACCGGAACCACCTTGAGGCGGTCACTGCATCTCTGGAACGGGTTCTATCGAGGATCTGCAGGCAGATGAGGTCCAAGTCGTGCGACCCGGCGTCATTTACGCGCTCGATAAGCATGATGCTCACCTGCTGTCTGCCGAGACCGAATTGGTGTTAGCCTGCGTTTTTGTACCTCCCTTGGAGGGCCGCGAGGTGCATGATGAGACTGGCGCTTATCCTCAGGTCTCCGAAGCTGTGTGACATCGCCACAGGGATGACTCCAAAATTGGCAGCGAGGGGGGTCCGCTACTTCGCCTCTCGGCCGTCGCTTACTATTCTAGCGGGTTTAGCGGCCCTCCGAGAGGGCAAGTCTACCGGGTCGGACGACCCGAGGAATTGCTGTTGGCAATAGCAACGGGTCTGCGCCATTGCAAGCGACCGATGTCCAAATAAATCCGATGGTGGTCGCGAATCCGCGCTTAGCTGGAAAGCAACACCGAAAGAATTGGGGATTTTCTTGCTTAACTTGAAGTCTGGCGTACATACCGTGGAGAAGATCGGAGGAACATCGATCTCCGATGTAGCTGCCGTGGAGAACGTCCTGGTTGCGGGACGCAAGGGAAGTGCTCTCTACAATCGAATTTTCGTCATATCCGCCTACAGCGGGATGACGGACCGGCTTCTCGAGCAGAAGAAGACTGGCGCGGACGGCGTGTATACACTATTCGCTCGCGCCGGATCAAGATCAGCTTGGGTCGAAGCGATCGCAGAGACCCATCAAGAGATGAGAAGCATCAATGCGGAAATCTTTCGCGGCACATCGCAAAAGCTCGTCGCAGATGACTTCGTGAGCGAACGCATCAAAGGAGTGCGCAGCTGCCTTTTGGATCTTGAACGGCTTTGCTCATATGGTCACTTCAGGCGCGAAGAGCACCTGAATACCGTGCGCGAGATTCTGGCCGCGCAGGGCGAAGCTCACAGTGCGCACAACACGGCTCTGCTGCTCAGGGGTCTCGGCGTGGAGGCGATCTTCGTGGACATGACGGGGTGGCGCGAAGAAGCTGAAATGAGCCTTGACGCGCGAATTGAGAGAGCGCTGTCCGTAATCGATCTCGGCAAGCAACTGCCGATCGTGACGGGTTACAGCATATGCCCGGGTGGCATGGTGCGTGTCTATGGCCGGGGCTACACCGAGGTCACATTCGCTCGAATCGCCGCCCTCACAGGTGCCAGGGAAGCAATAATCCATAAGGAGTTCCATCTATCAACAGCCGATCCCAAGATTGTCGGCATCAACCGGGTTCACGTTGTCGGCCGCACCAACTATGAGGTCGCCGATCAGCTGTCTAACCTCCAATTGGAAGCAATCCATTCGGTCGTTTCCAAGGAGTTGCGTCGCGCAAATATCCCTCTTCGTGTCAAGAACACGTTCGATCCTCAGAACGGTGGAACCCTCATCACTCGCGACTATGTCTCTGACTCCCCCCAGGCAGAAATCATCGCAGGCCTCAGAGGAGTGCATGCGCTAGAGTTTTTCGAGCCGGAAATGGTGGGTGTGGCGAACTATGATGCTGCCATTCTCAAAACTTTGAAAAGGCAAGACGTCCGCGTCTTTATGAAAGCATCGAATGCAAATACCATTATGCATTACCTCGCCGCGACGCCCGAGGCAATCGCCCTCGTTGTCAAGGCGCTGCAAGGTGATTTTCCAACGGCTAACATAGCAACAAGAAAGGTGGGCATTGTTTCAGCCATCGGAAGCGCTCTTAATTCTCAGGGCATAACTGCCATTGCGGCGCAAGCGCTAGCGGATGCCTGCATAGAGGTGCTGGGAGTACATCAACTCATGAGCAACGTAGATATAATTTTCATTATAGATGAATTGTACTTTGATGACGCAGTTAGGGCGCTGCACGGCACCCTAATCGAACATTCACCGCTGCGTCTTGCGGCTCAGCGTTCTCCTCGTGTGGCGCGGGCTGCGCCACCGATCCCGTCCAGCACGTAGGCGATCTGCACCGCTGAACCGTACCGTCGGCGGCGACGGCGTACCCCTCCGGTGAAGCTTTCAATTACCCACATCGTCGGCTTGATCAAATGGAGATGCCGAAGGCGATGTCGTGCAAGCGGGTCATGCCGCGCCAGACGACCATTGTTGCCAGAGGCGGGTCATGTTTGCGGGCGAGATAGCCGCCAAGCATGGCGATTTGCAGCAGGTAGGCGGCGAGCATGGGCCGTTGGACGCGTGGTCGCGTTCGGCACGCGTCGATCTGGTCGAGCGCAGTGATCTAGGTGAAGGTGAGAACGCTGTCGGGCGCGGCGTCTGGCTTGGCACGCGCCGACATAGTGACGAAGAATATGCCAACTGACTACCGCGATGAGGCGAGCAACTTGGCCAGCCTCTCGGCGGTTTCGAGCCTTGCCTCCTCCGCACTCAGCCGGACTTCATGACCTTGTGGAACAACTCTGCCTTCCAGCGCAGGGCGTACCAGCCGAGCTTTTCGGCCGCCGCGGAGAGAGCTTCGACCGGCAAGTGGTCACCAGCTTCCAGTCGATCGCCTCGCGACCGAGGCGGATCTTCTTCGAGGGCGTGGATGTAAGTTAGAACTTGCGTAGTGTAGCGCTTTTGCTACCGACGGGCGGCAAGGTGTTGGTGGCGGCGAACTTCACCTACAGCCGGGTCGTCTCCTGATTGATCGTAATGCGGTGACGCCCCCCCAAGGCGTCGCCGCAAAGTTGGGCAAAGACGCGATGAGCAGGATCGTGTGGGGCAGCATCGGCAGGTCGCTCGGCCAGCCTGTTCGTCTGCACCCGCACGATGAAGCTCGTACCAAGGTCTTGCGCCGTGCAATAGAGCTCGTAGATATCGCTCTCCCGGTCACCCACATGCACGCAGCGCTCGGGCGTGCCAACGAGCGCGATGCATTGGCGCAGGTTCTCCAGCCAGCGGTAGCTCTCTTTCGTCTCGATCGGCACGCGCGTGGGATTGATGTGCCGTTTGAGCGCGAGCGTTCCCTTGAACTTCGTTCGTGTCCAGAACTTCGCCGCCGTCAGATCGAGGGGTGTGCCGGTGAGGGTGACGGCCACGCTCGAATGCATCAGCACCCCGCACAAGGTCAGCACGTCGGGCTGCCCGGCCGTGTAGCGCCCGGCGTTGATGGTTTTGGTGAAGTCGATTTTGCCCGGCTGCGCGCGGCTGTAGATAAATAGGTCGTGTCCTGCAGGATTAGGATCGGACCTTCGCTCGCCGCAACGCGCGCCGCGGTGGCGGCGAAATGGCCGGCCAGAACGCCATGTTCGGTCACTTGTCAAAGAAGCGGTAGGCCGCCTTCGCCGTCATCGGCCTTCAGGCGGGGTTGCGCCAGCCCGATCAGACAGGACCTTGGTCAGCGGGTGCGTGTGGATATGATCTCGTGCGTATTTCACTTGCTGGCGCCGGAGTCTTGCTAAGAGCTGAACGCAAAGGAGCGGGCAAGCCGAGGGCGTAATGCATTAGCCACAGTCACCAGCCGGCGTCTTACGGCATCTATTCCACCTTGGACGGCGCGATTGCTGTCGCGGCTCACCCTGAATCGATCCCCGATCTTGCTGCTGCGCTGGGTCTCAGTAAGCAGAACGTACCACCGGTGGAGGAGGCGCTTGGACAAACCGGGACCAGATAGCCGGTATCCTGTCAGGTCGGCGGGCAGCTGACCAGCGATGATGCGCTTGAGGTCAAGACTGTTGCAAAAATGCTAAGAGGACATATGAAAACATTCACAAATGTTTTCTTTCAATATCGTAGTCATTGTGAGACAAATGACATATACGACAGAAACTAACAGGAAAAGTACATGCAGCAACAAACGCGTACGACAGTGTCCCTCTCAGAGCTTGACGTGTATTTCAGCGAAGATTACATCCATTTTGGAGATGCTGTAAATCCGCCGGAGATAAGTGACCGACAGGCGGAGTCAATTTGGACCCTTCTTTCCCTTGTGCAGGGCAGCTCAGTTCTTGAACTTGGATGCGGTTATGGACGGATCACCAACCGGTTGGCTGAAAGAGGAGCGAGGGTAACCGGACTTGATATCTCGCCGATCTTGCTACAAAAGGCCGAAGCGGATGCAACAGGACTCGGAATAAATGTTGAATATATTCTAGGCGACATGCGCATACTTCCCTGGCGCGGTCGATTTGACGCGGCTTTTCTGTGGTACACCACTTTTGGCTATTTCGATGACGCAGACAATGAGGGAGTTCTTCGTGAGGCTGCATCTTCACTTCGAAAGGGTGGGCGTCTTCTAATCCACCACCCTAACCACTTCGCTTATCTGCGCCAGAAGTCGCCTGTCTACGTTGTGCAGCGTAACGATGACCTGAGAATCGATATAATGAGCGACGACGTGCTAAGTGATCGTCGAAACCTCGAAAGGATTATCGTGCGCGATGGATGCGTTAGACGGACGCACCTTTCCTTCAGACAGTATGGGTTTTCTGAATACGTTCGTATGTTGCGAAGCGCGGGGTTTGAGACAGTTGACGCTTTCGGGGATGAAGGTGGCGAGTTTACATCCGAGAGCTCGTATCTCGTGGTTGTCGCGCACAAATAGTACTAGAATTGTTTTCTCATGAGATTTATTTTATGAAGGAGGACTGCAGGTGTCTGCATTTAGTCAAGATGAATACCGCGCGCGCACGACCCGCCTGCGCCAGCAGATGGCAGAGCGTGGC
>NZ_JAMYOC010000035.1:0-45635 GCF_040319475.1 Mesorhizobium sp. M0904
CACCACCGCCTACCACGAGCACACTGCGGGCGAGGCGGTACCGAATGGGATCGCGGGTCTGCTGGCCGGCAAAAGCTTTGCGCTAAGGTCGGTTGCCGTCACGCCGCTCATCTCCGACCCCGGCTACCGGCTCGTCGGTGAGGCGCTGGAGCGCGGCATTCGTGTCGTGCCGATCCCCGGCCCATCAGCAGCACTTGCCGCTTTGACGGCATCCGGCCTGCCCTCGGACGCGTTTCTGTTTGCCGGCTTCCTGCCGGTGAAGACCGGGCAGCGGCTGACGCGGCTGGAAGCGCTGAAGGCGGTGCCGGCAACGTTAATCTTCTTCGAATCGCCGCGCCGGCTGGCCGAGACGCTCAGTGCCATGGTCGAGGTGCTGGGCGGTGCCCGCAAGGCGGCGATCGGCCGCGAGCTGACCAAGACTTTCGAGGAGATGCGGACCGGCACCCTGCAATCGCTCGCCGGCCATTATGCGGGAGCCGATACGCCCAAGGGTGAAATCGTCATCTGCGTCGGCCCGGCCGATGCGGTCGCTGATGAGCCAGAAGACATCGACCGGCTGCTGCTTTCGCTCGCCGCCGAAATGCCGGCCTCCAAGGCAGCGGCGGAAGCCGCCAAGATGACGGGTGGCCAGAAGCAGACGCTCTATCGTCGGCTGCTCGACCTCAAGAATGCTGGAAGAGACGGGGCCGGCGGAGACGGCGATGGCTGAACGGCCAAGCGCCAGCCGGCAAAAGGCCTACCGGCGCGGCTATCACGGCGAATGGCTGGCGGCGGCGGCGCTGATGCTGAAAGGCTACCGAATTCTTGCCCGCCGCCACCGCACCAGGTTCGGCGAGATCGACCTGATCGCGCGGCGTGGCGATCTGGTGCTGATCGTCGAGGTCAAGGCGCGCCGCACGCTGATGGAGGCAATGGAAGCCGTCGGTCGCGAATCGGAGCACCGCATCGAAGGCGCCGCCGATTTCTGGCTGTCGCGCCAATCCGACTACGGAAAACTATCGGTGCGCTTCGACATGGTGGCGGTGCTGCCGTGGCGTTGGCCGGTGCATGTCGAGAATGTGTTTTACGGGCGAAACTAGGCCATTCTCGAAGTGGGGCCGTTTTGCTGCGCCTGCGGTTCAGATCATGGTTTGCCGATCTGTCAAGCATCCGCCCAGCGCTGACTGGAACAAAAGCGTTCCTGCGTTGTTCCTCAATCGTCCTGATGTTCGACGGGCTGGTTCAAATGCCGGCCAGGGCAGTCCTCGTGGCAGCTATGCGAGGACAAAGGGATGGCGAGGCAAATGGATCCCGACGATCTCAACCCGGAACGGATCGTCACCGTGTTCGGCGGAACTGGCTTTCTCGGGCGCAGGATCGTGAAGCGACTCCTCGAAAGAGGTTTCACGGTGCGCGTCGCATCTCGCCATCCGGCTCGCGTGGCCCTGGTCTTCTCCTCGATTACGAGGATGCCCGAAGCAGTCGAGGCGGATATAACGGATGCGTCCTCGATCGGGTCGGCCATTACCGGATCGCGGGCGGTCGTGAATGCCGTCAGTCTTTACGTCGAGCAGGGCGTCCAGACCTTTGAACGCGTGCATGTAAAGGCCGCGGTCGATCTCGCTGCCGCGTCGCGCGACCGCGCGATCGACCAGTTCGTCCAGATTTCGGGGATCGGCTCCGATCCTCAATCGGATTCGAATTACGTAAGGGCGCGTGGGCGCGGAGAAGGTGCCGTGGAAAGCGCATTTCCCGGCGCTTTCATTGTGCGTCCCGCCGTCATGACAGGACCTGACGACGCTTTCCTGACAACCATTGTGAGGCTGATACGCCTCCTGCCGGTCTATCCGCTGTTCGGCGATGGAGGCACACGGCTTCAGCCGGTCCATGTGGCAGACGTCGCAGAAGCAGTGAGCCGGCTGATCGACGGGCGAACCCACAAGGGTTCATCCATATTCGAATTCGGTGGCCCGCGCATCTACACCTATAAGGAACTGCTTCGGGAGATCGCCCGACAGCTCGGTACGCACGTCCAGCTGATGCCGGTGCCGTTTGCGGTATGGAACGCCTTGGCTGGCGTCGCGGAACTCCTCCCGGCTGCCCCCATAACGCGCAACCAGGTCGATCTCATGCGTCAGGACAATGTGGCAGCAATCGACGTGCCTGGCCTGAAGGAACTCGACATCGAGCCGCGGGGTATCGACGAGGTGATCCGTGCGATCGAACAGCGTCGTGGCACAGGCTCGCGGTCGTCTCCGCCTTAGGACGACCCCCTGATCCTGGCGGGAACCTATCGCCGCGCGACAGGTTGGTCGAGCTTGAAGCCAGTGAAAGAAGGAAAAGAACTATGGCCAGATGCGATCAATGCGGGAATGACTACGATAAGGCTTTCAACGTGACGATGGCCGACGAGACCTACACATTCGACAGCTTCGAATGCGCGGTCCAGAAACTTGCTCCGACGTGTCCGCATTGCGGATGCCGGATCATCGGACATGGCGTCGAACAGGATGACATCATCTACTGCTGCGCACATTGCGCCGCGGAAGAAGGCGCGAGCGCGCTGACCGATCGTGCGCCTTGACGCACCTCCTTTTGGCGTCTCCAGGTCGACCATTCCGAACGGCTGTGCCGGCTCGGTCCGCTAGGCAGCGTACGTCGTCTTGATCGCGCCAGAGCTGTCATGTTCTTGCACGTTCAAGAACCGCGTTCGACGGCTCGTTTAGACGCCGTTCCGTGGCAAGTCGGCTCGCGCTTGGACAAGTCGCTCCACGAGGGCGGCCGCCTCCTCTGGAATGGCCGGTATGGTGCCCGACTTCCGCGTCGATCCGAAATCGAGGCCGGCGAAAAACAGACCTGGAACAGCGCCGACGCCATCCTCGTGGACGGGCTGGCCGGCTGCATCGAGCGCGCCGGGAAGCCGAACCCATGAGAAATCGCCGGTGAAGCCCGTGCACCAGATCACTGATCTGATGCCGCTCGCCGTCCAGTCGAGGGAGCGGATCGGAGGATCGGGCAAGCGCGGTTCAATCGTCTCGGCCGGATCATCCTCGGCCAGTTGCGCATCGAGGCCGGCGCGCTCGATGTACTCGTCAACCAGGCGCTTCGCGCCCCAGGGCTCGGGGCCGTCGTAGGAATCACCGGGTAAGATGGAGCGAATGGTCGGCGAGTTCAGTCGAAACGAGTTCCATCGCTGCGTTCGCCACGTTTCGCCAATCCGGCCTCGATCGAGTACACGGTGGTCGCGGGCCCGCCGTTTCAAGAAGTAGCTGACGCCGAGTCCCGCCGGACCGGCGCCAATAACGAGGGCGTCAAGAACTTCGCTCACGCATTCCCCCTGCCAACCATACGTCCACAAGATCGTATGGCTCGGCTTCAGGCAAGAATAGAGTTCCGGCTGGGATTTGCGCTATCCGCGCCGGCTCACCCCCAGATTGCCAGCCCCGTCAGCCCGACGATGCCGATGACCAGCCGCCACCAGCCGAACAGCGCGTAGCCATGGCGCGAGACGTAGTCGAGCAGGAAGCGCACGACGATTAGCGCGGTGACGAAGGCGGCAACGAAGCCGACCGCGATGATGGGCAAGTCGGCGCTGCTTAGTACATTGCGGTTCTTGAACAGGTCGAAGGCGAAGGCGCCGACCATCGTCGGGATGGCAAGGAAGAAAGAGAATTCCGCCGCCGCCCGCTTGTCGACGCCGAGCAGCAGCGCGCCGACGATGGTCGAGCCCGAGCGCGACGTGCCGGGGATTAGCGACAAGCACTGGAACAGCCCGATCTGCAGATAAAGCCTGGTCGGAAACCGCTCGACATCGTGGTAATACGGCTTCGGCGTCATGCGATCGACCAGCAGCAGGATGACACCGCCGATGATCAGCATGATGCAGATCAGCCGCGGCGATTCGAACAGCACCGTCTTGATGAAGTCATGCGCCAGTGCGCCGATAATGGCCGCCGGCAGGAATGCGATGAGAATGCCAAGGACGAAATGCCGCGTCAGCCGATCGTAGGGCAGCTCGAGCAGCATCTTCCAGAGACGGCGGAAATAGACGCTGAGGATCGCCAATATGGCGCCGAGCTGGATCAGGATCTCGAAGGCTTTGCCGGTCGAATGAAAGCCGAGAAAATGGCCGGCGAGCAGGATATGACCGGTCGAAGACACCGGAATAAACTCGGTCAGGCCCTCGAGCATGCCGAGCAGCAGCGCTTCGACTACGGTTTGGCTTTCCATGGCAACCTCGGCGTTGGAGGGCGGGCTTGAGAAACGGTTTGCTTGTCACGGCGCGGAACTCCCCCTATAGGTCGCAGCACCCTGACAGCCCCTGAATCGGGCGGCCAAGACTTACCGGCGCAGCCGGCGATTTGCCAGTGCGCTCTATTATCGCGGGACCATGCTGACGCTTTTCCACCATCCGATGTTCGCCAGCTGCCGCTTCGTCCGCCTCGCCTTTGGCGAGTATGCCGAGGAACTGGCGCTGATCGAAGAAAAGCCGTGGACGCGGCGCAAGGAGTTCCTGGCACTGAACCCGGCCGGCACGCTGCCGATCCTGCTTGCCGAGGGCGACGTGCCGATCGTCGGCGCGATGGTCATCGCCGAATATCTCGACGAGACGCGCGGCGTACTCAAGCGCGACAAGCGGCTGTTCGCCGAGGATCCGATGGAGCGCGCCGAAATCCGCCGGCTGACCGACTGGTACCTCAACAAGGCGGAAAGCGAGGTTACCCGGCATCTGGTGCGCGAGCGCGTCCTGAAGCCGGTCATGCCGGAAACGGCAGGCGGCGGGTCGCCCGATTCGGCGGCGATCCGCGCCGCCCGCGCCAATATCCGCCAGCACATGAAATACACCAACTGGCTGGCCGGCACCCGTCATTGGCTGGCCGGCAACAAGGTCACCTATGCCGATCTTGCGGCGGCGGCGGCACTGTCGGTGCTCGACTATCTCGGCGAGATCGACTGGCGCGAACACAGCGCCGCGCGCGAATGGTATACAAGGGTGAAATCACGGCCTTCGTTCCGGCCGCTTCTGTCCGACCGGGTGCGCGGCCTGTCGCCGGTGTCACATTATGCGGATCTCGATTTCTGATACGGCAAAGCTGCGCGCGCTCATCGACCGCGAGGCGCGGAACGCCGGCTTCGACGCCGTTGCCGTCACCACGCCCGATGCGATCCCGCAGGCGCCGGAACGGCTGGCCGAGTTCGTTGCCGACGGCTTTCACGGCTCGATGGGCTGGATTGCCGAAACGCTCGAGCGGCGAGGCAAACCGACGACGCTTTGGCCAGAGGTCCGCTCGATCGTCGTGCTGGCGATGAATTACGGCCCCGACCACGACCCACGCGAGGTGCTGGCGAAGCGCGACCGCGGCGCGATCTCGGCCTATGCGCAGAACCGCGACTATCATGACGTGATGAAAGGCCGGCTGAAGGAGATCGCCGGCAAGATCGTGGCGCGCGCCGGCGGTGACGTGAAAGTGTTTGTCGACACCGCACCGGTGATGGAAAAGCCGCTGGCCGAGGCGGCCGGCCTCGGCTGGCAAGGCAAGCACACCAACCTGGTTAGCCGCGCGCATGGCTCCTGGCTGTTCCTCGGCACCATCTTCACGACGGCCGAGCTGGTGCCGGACGCGCCTGAGGACGATCATTGCGGCTCCTGCCGGGCCTGCCTCGACGCCTGCCCGACCGATGCCTTTCCGGCGCCTTACCGGCTCGATGCGCGGCGCTGCATTTCATACCTCACCATCGAGAACAAAGGACCGATCCCGCATGAGTTCCGGGAAAAGATCGGCAATCGCATCTATGGCTGCGACGACTGCCTGGCCGCCTGCCCGTGGAACAAGTTCGCCCAAGCCGCTTCGGAGGCAAAGCTTGCCGCCCGCGCGGACTTGCGCGAACCGCCGATCGCCGAGCTGCTGCGTCTCGACGACACTGCCTTCCGAACGCTCTTTTCGGGCTCGCCGATCAAGCGCATCGGCCGCGACCGTTTTATCCGCAACGTGCTGATAGCGGCCGGCAATTCCCAGGACTCGTCGCTGGCCGGCGCCGTTCGCGCGCTGCTCGACGACGCCTCGCCCCTGGTTCGCGGAGCCGCGGTATGGGCGCTGTCGCGGCTGGTGCCGGGTCGGGAGTTTGCCGAACGTGCCGCAGCCGCGTTGCAGGCAGAAGATAACGAGGCGGTGAGAGGCGAATGGCTTCTGCCCCTGCCAAAGCCGATCGAGGCGCATACATGACAAAAAAGCAGATTTTCGTCTTCGGCGCCGGTTATTCAGGCAAGGCCTTCGCCCGCGCCAACAGGGATGCCGACACAACGATCTTCGGTACAACACGGTCGCTGGAAAAATTCCCGGCGCTGCGGCAAGCCGGTATCGTGCCGCTGCGATTCGATGGCAGGCTGACCTCCGAAATCGGCGATGCCCTTGGGAAGACAACCCATCTCGTCGTCTCGGTCGCGCCGGACGAGGCCGGCGACCCGGTGCTGGGCGCGGCCCGCGAGGAGATCGCGGCCAACATGCCGGAGCTCGAATGGATCGCCTATCTCTCCACCGTCGGCGTCTATGGCGACCATGGCGGCAATTGGGTGGACGAGGCCGCCGAATGCCGGCCAGTATCGAAGCGATCAGCGATGAGGGTTGCCGCCGAGCAGCATTGGCTGAAACTGGGCCACGACGTCGGCCGACCGGTGGCGATCCTGCGACTTTCCGGCATTTATGGGCCAGGCCGCAACGCCTTGGTCAATCTGGAAAACGGCACCGCCCGGCGGTTGGTCAAGCCGGGCCAGGTGTTCAACCGCATCCATTGCGACGACATTGCCGGCGCGCTCTGGCATCTGGCCGAAGGCAATCGCGGCGGCATCTTCAACATCACCGACGACCTGCCGGCGCCGCCGCAGGACGTCGTCGCCTATGCCGCCCAATTGATGGGCATCGAGCCGCCGCCCGAAATTCCGTTCGAGACCGCCCAACTTTCGCCCATGGCGCGGTCTTTTTATGGCGAGAACAAGCGTGTCGCCAACGCGGCAATCAAGGCGGCCGGTTATGGCTTTCGCTTTCCCGACTACCGCTCGGCGCTCGATGCCATGTGGGCGAGCGGCGACTGGCGCGACGGTAAGGCGCGCAGCCCGATGAAACGGTCCTGATCGATACGTTGCGCGGGCTATGGTATGATGCGGTTCAAATCGCGGAGGGGTCCAGCTTGGGGAAAATGTTGAAGCGAGCCTTGCCCGGCAAAACGCTGCCGCTGACGGCAGCACTGGCCGTCGCCAGCTTGGCGGCGCTTGCAACGCAGCCAGGGAGTGCCGAGCAACGGGCAAAGGACCTGTTCGGCGCCAAAAAGCTGCCGGCACTCGCAGCAGCGCAATCGATCGGCTTCTATTCCAAAGGCTGTTTTTCCGGCGGCGTCGCCCTGCCCCTGGACGGCCGGCACTGGGAGGTGATGCGACCGTCGCGCAATCGCCGCTGGGGCCATCCGGCAATGATCGCGCTGATCGAGAAGCTGTCGCGCGATGCCGCCGCTGATGGCTGGCCGGGCCTGTTGATCGGCGACATCTCGCAACCGCGCGGCGGTCCGATGCTGACCGGCCATGCCTCGCACCAGATCGGCCTCGACGCCGACATCTGGCTGACGCCGATGCCCGACCGCAAGCTCTCGGCCGAAGAGCGCGAAAACATCAGCGCTACCTTGATGGTCGACGAAAAGACCCATCTCGTGAAGGACGGGCTGTGGACGCCGATGCATACGCGGCTGTTGAGGCGCGCCGCGAGCTATCCCGAAGTCGAGCGCATCCTGGTCAATCCCGGGATCAAGAAGAAGCTCTGCGACACGGTCAAAGGCGACCGTAGCTGGTTGCGCAAGGTCAGGCCGTTCTGGGGCCACGACTACCACTTCCACATTCGCATCAGCTGCCAGCCTGGGTCACCCGACTGCAAGGCGCAGGAAGCGACGGCGCCGGGCGATGGCTGCGACCAGGCGCTGGCCTGGTGGTTCACCGAGGAGCCGTGGCGTCCCAACAAGAACCCGGACAAGCCGAAGGCACGCGACGTGATGACGATGGCGAACCTGCCCAGGCAATGCCAGTTCGTGCTCGACGCGCCGGCTCCGCCCTCGGCGGAAGCAGTCACCTACTATGGCGACGGCGTGCCGGTTGCGGCCACACCCGCTCCCGCGGCAGAGCCTTCGCCGCCGCCGACGCTCGCAGCCGGCGCGGCAGCGCTTCCGGCCTCGGCGAACGCCTTTATGGCGACGCCCGAGTTCGGCATTCCGCTGCCGCGGCCACGACCGGGGCACTGATGCGGGCAGCGTGTTCGCTGTCTGCATCCGTGCCTCTCCACTTCGAAAACCGATTTCCCTTTTTGCGGTCATGCGCTAGTCAACGAGAGAACGGCGATACGCGTCGGGAACGGACGAGAGCATGCCAGGCGTAAGCGACGACGACACTCTGTTGCGATTTCCGATCCTGATCGGCGACATAGGCGGCACCAATGCGCGCTTCTCGATCGTACTTGACGCGAATTCCGAGGCCGGCGAGCCGACCATCGTCCAAACCGCCAACTTCAATACGATCGACGAGGCGATCCAGTCGGCCGTGCTCGACCGCTCGTCGGTCCGGCCGAATTCAGCTGTGCTGGCGGTGGCCGGCCCTGTCGAGAGCGACGAGATCCCCCTCACCAATTGCCCATGGATCGTCAAGCCGAGACAGATGTTCGCCAGTCTCGGTCTCGGCGACGTCGTGGTGCTCAACGACTTCGAGGCGCAGGCGTTGGCTGTCGTCGCGCTCGGCGAAGAGCACATGGAAAAGATCGGCGGCGACGAGCCGGAACCGAATTCCGGGCGGGTGGTGCTCGGCCCGGGAACCGGGCTCGGCGTCGCCGGGCTGGTTTATGCGCTGCATCACTGGATACCGGTGCCCGGCGAGGGCGGCCATATGGATATCGGGCCGCGCTCGCCGCGTGATTTCGAGGTGTTTCCGCATATCGAGAAGCTCGAAGGTCGCATCTCCGGCGAACAGATCCTGTCAGGACGCGGCCTGGTAAACGCCTACCGGGCGGTGGCCAAAGCGGACGGCAAGCCGTCGCCCTTCACCACGCCTGCCGAGATCACCGCCGCGGCGCTGGCAAGGAACGATCCGGTGGCCGAAGAGGCGCTGTCGATCTTCGTCACCTGCCTGGGGCGCACCGCCGGCGACCTCGCTCTGGTGTTCATGAGCCGCGGCGGTGTTTTCCTCACCGGCGGCATCGCGCAAAAAATCCTGCCGGCGCTGCGGACCGGCAGTTTCCGCGCTGCCTTCGAGGACAAGGCGCCGCATAGCGCCCTGATGCGCAGCATGCCGGTCTACGTCATCACCCATCCGCTGGCGGCGCTTTTAGGGCTGGCCGCCTATGCCAGAAATCCGTCGCTGTTCGGCGTGCAGACGGCGGGGCGACGCTGGCGGATTTAGGACACAAGCTGCGCCGCGACGAAGTTTCGCCGTCCCCGGCCATAGGCAAGCCGCCATTGGGGCGTTAAGAGGTTGCCGAATTGCAGCCCGGCCGAACCGAAACCACAAAGCGCTCAAACGTGACACTTCCAGCACCAACCAAAGGGAAAGTCCGTCCCAGCGAGATCGTGGCTGTTATCCGCCGCATCATCGCCGAGAACAGCCGCGATTATCGCTGGTACTATGCTCTTGCCGTGCTGTGCCTGGTGACGATCGCGGCGACGACCGCCTTCACAGCGTGGATCATGAAGGATGTCATCGATCAGATCTTCTACCAACGGCGCGGCGATCTTATCGCGCTGATCAGCGTGTCGATCCTGGCCGCCTTCATGCTGCGCGGGCTGGCCAGCTACGGCCAGGCAGTGACGCTGGCCAAAATCGGCAACAATCTGGTAGCGCGCTATCAACGCCGCATCTTCGACCACCTGATGAAGCTCGGCGTCGGCTTCTTCAACGACACCCGCTCGGGCCGGCTCGCCGCGCAGATCAACGAGAACGTCAACGGCATCCGCGATCTCCTGTCGATGACGCTGACATCGCTGGCGCGCGATGCGGTATCGCTTGTCGCGCTGGTCGGCGTCATGATCTGGCAGGACCCGATGCTCTCCGCGATGTCGCTGCTGATCGGCCCGCCTTTGATCTACAGTGTCACCTATCTGATGCGCCGGGTGCGTCGCATCACCCGTGAATCGGTGCAGATCAACTCGCGGCTGATCGGCGCCATGCAGGAAGCAACGCAAGGCATCGCCATCGTCAAGGCCTTCACCCTGGAAGAAGAGCTGTCGCGCCGCATCGGCGGCCTCGTCGCCGGCGCCGAGCAGCGGGCAAACAAGATCGCCCGCGTCTCGGAACGGCTGACGCCGATCTCCGAAATGCTGGCCGGCTTCGCCGTAGCCGGCGTCATCGCCTATTCCGGCTACCGGGCGACCGTCGGCGGCCAGCCGCCGGGCGCGGTGTTTGCCTTCATCACCGCCCTGCTGCTTGCCTATGACCCCGCCAGGCGGCTGGCGCGCATGCAGGTCGGCATGGAAAAGTCGCTGGTCAATGCGCGCATGATCTACGAGCTTCTCGACCTCGAGCCGCAGCAGGGTGACGTGCCGGGAGCCGCCGAGGCGAAATTCACCTCTGGCGAAGTGCGCTTCAACAACGTGTCCTTTCGCTATGTCGAAGAAGCGCCGGTCCTGCAGGATTTGAGCTTTGTCGCCGCCGCCGGCAAGGTGACCGCCATCGTCGGCGCCTCGGGCGCCGGCAAGACGACGCTGGTTGCGCTGCTGCAGCGCTTCTACGACGTCGAGTCGGGCAGCATCGAAATCGACGGCCAGGACATTTCAAAGGTCACCAAGCATTCGCTGCGCGGCTCGATCGCCTATGTTTCGCAGCAGCCCTATCTGTTCGAAGGCACCATCCGCGACAACATCCGCTACGGACGTCTGAGCGCCACCGACGCCGAGATTGAACGCGCCGCGCAACAGGCCGCGGCCGACGATTTCATCCGCCAGCAGCCGCAAGGCTACGACACACCGGTCGGCGAGAACGGCGTGACGCTGTCGGGCGGCCAGCGCCAGCGTGTATCAATTGCACGCGCCATCGTTCGGCAGGCGCCGATTCTGCTGCTCGATGAAGCCACCTCGGCGCTCGACAACGAGGCCGAGGCCCGCGTCCAGGAAGCGCTGACCCATGTCATGGAAGGGCGCACCACCATCGTCATCGCGCACCGGCTGTCGACGGTGGTCAATGCCGACCATATTATCGTGCTGGAGCAGGGCCGGCTGGTCGAACAGGGCACGCATGCCTCGTTGATGGCCGACCCGCACAGCGTCTATGCGCGGTTCCACCGGGTGCAGGGCAGGAAAGGGCTGGGGCTTGTCGATGACGCCAAGCCAATCCAGACTGCGGCGCAAAATGGTCACGCGAAACAGGCGGCCGGGAGACATTCATGAGCGACACACCGACCGTCAACATCAATGAAACGGGGGAAATGGGCCTGGTGGTGGTGGGCGCGGCCGGCCGCATGGGCCAGGCGCTGATCCGCGCCATCCACACGATACCGGGTGCCCGCGTCGCCGGCGCCATCGAGCGGGCCGGCTCACCCCATATCGGCAAGGATGCCGGCGAGCTGGCCGGCGTCGGCAGGCTCGAGGTGGCAATCGGCGACGATCCGCTGCCGGCCTTCGCCAAGGCCGACGGCGTGCTCGATTTCACCACGCCGGCGGCGACCGTCGAATTCGCCGGCTACGCCGCGCAAGCGCGCATCGCCCATATCATCGGCACCACCGGCTGCTCGGCCGAAGACAATGCCAGGATCGCGGCCGCGGCGCGCCACGCGACGATCGTCAAGTCAGGCAATATGAGCCTCGGCGTCAATCTGCTGGCGGTGCTGGTTGAGCAGGCGGCGCGCGCGCTCGATGCCGACGATTTCGACATCGAGATCCTGGAAATGCACCACCGGCACAAGGTCGATGCGCCATCGGGCACGGCGCTGCTGCTCGGCGAAGCCGCCGCTGCCGGGCGCGGCGTAGCACTTGCCGGCAATGATGTTCGCGTCCGCGACGGCCATACCGGCGTGCGCAAGAGCGGCTCGATCGGATTCGCCAGCCTGCGCGGCGGCTCGGTGGTCGGCGACCACAGTGTGGTGCTGGCCGGTACCGGCGAGCGCATCACGCTTGCCCACCACGCCGAAGACCGGGCGATCTTTGCCCGTGGCGCGGTCAAGGCAGCCCTGTGGGCGCGCGGCCGCAAGCCGGGCCTCTATTCGATGCGGGACGTGCTCGGCCTGACAAGCTGATACAGACTTGGCTGATCCACAGATTTGGCTGATTCACAAAATTTGAAGGAGCAAATATGTCGAGAACTCTCGTGCTCGTGCGCCACGGCCAGAGCGAATGGAACCTGAAGAACCTGTTTACCGGCTGGCGCGACGTCGACCTGACCGAACTGGGTCATGCCGAGGCCAAGGCGGCGGGCGCCAAGCTCAGGGCGCGCGGCATGAAATTCGACATCGCCTTCACGTCGTCGCTGATCCGGGCGCAGAAGACCTGCCAGCATATTCTCGACGCCGTTGGCCAGAGCGAGCTCGAGACCATCCGCGACCAGGCGCTGAACGAGCGCGACTATGGCGATCTCTCTGGCCTCAACAAGGATGATGCGCGCAAGAAATGGGGCGAGGAGCAGGTGCATGTCTGGCGCCGCTCCTACGACGTGGCGCCGCCCGGCGGTGAAAGCCTGAAAGACACCGGCGCGCGCGTCTGGCCCTATTACCTGCACGATCTGCAGCCGCATGTGCTGCGCGGCGGCACGGTGCTGGTGGCGGCACACGGCAATTCGCTGCGCGCGCTGATCATGGCGCTGGACGGCAAATCGGGCGAGGAGATCGTCAAGCTCGAGCTCGGCACCGGCGTGCCGGTCATCTATACGCTCAACGCCGATTCGACGGTGGCATCGAAGGAAGTGCTGGAGCATTGAGGCGGAGAAGGCACGCGGCATTCAAAAAAGCGCGTTGACACTCATCCCTCGCCCGCTTAATGAGCGCGCACCAGCCCAGATGGCGGAATTGGTAGACGCGCACGGTTCAGGTCCGTGTTCCGCAAGGAGTGGAGGTTCGAGTCCTCTTCTGGGCACCAAATTCCCGTTTCGGACCGTTTGATATGGTTCGGAGACTTCAAGAAAAAGCCCGGTTTTGCCGGGCTTTTTTGTTGTTTCATGGCCTTTTGGGGTCCGGCCGGGTGAAGTGCTGCCCTTGCTGTTAAACGTGCCGGTTAGCGACAACAGACATTGCGGACGTAAGTGTTGCCATAAGTAACGTAGGCGTCGTCGGGGATCGCCCCGTTTTCCTTCATCGCCTTAGCTAGGTCCTTAGCGGCATCCTGGGCATAGGTGCCGCGTAACGTAATGGCGAACCACCCGTTGGTGGCGAGGTAGGCGACAAGCGGGATTGATGCCGATCGCACATAGGCCTCCGTCTCGGCGAGATTGTCGAAGCTCTTGACCTGGATATGACGCTGTCCGAAGGGGCCGCTCTCATACTGGTCGACGTAGACCCAGGTGTCATGCATGTAGCCGACCTGACCGCCTGCACGGACACGGTACCATCGCTCGACATTACCCAAGATCACGACTGCGCCGCCGTTTCGCACATTTGCGAGCGTGGCGGATTTTACCTCTGGGAGGGCCTTTAAAGGCGCCGCGCCCTGGGAGCGGAGAATACGGCCCGAGCGGGCTTGAGGAATAACGAGTGAAGGATTCGTGGAAGCAGGTGGCAAAGAGGCGACAGGCGGTTGTAACGGCGCTTGCTGGGACGATGGCGTCGAGGATGGTGCCTGGTTTGCGACCTGCGGCCAGCTTGCTTCGGGTTCCAAGGTAACGACCTTGTACTTAGCCATCTCGCTCCTAGAAAGATAACGTATGTCGTCACTGTCATATTGCAGCGAAAGCTGAAGCAGAGCGGGATCCACGCCCATTTCGATCATGTAGGTGATGATGTCGGCGGTCATTTGCTGGATGCCGGAAACGGCGTCCTTGCTGTTTACGGGAATGTCGCCACTGAATGAGGATCTATGGACGCCGATGGAACCCGGCTCGGCAAAGCGCACAACGCCACCAAGGAACGCCAGGGAACAGGCCGAAGCACACTCGACAGCCCTGAATTGAGCCGTGCTAAGGCGCAGCCTACGAATAAGGCGGCCAAGCTCCATAGCCTTCTGGATATTGCCGCCGGGGGACTGGAAGGTGACAGCGACTGATGCATTGGACCGTGCCAGTGCCTCGAAAACCGATAGGTCGTCCTGATACGAGAAATCACCCGACACGAGGATATACTGAAATCCGGAGTCGGTCTGCCCGGCTTGAAACTGCAAACCGGCATGCGCCACCGGAGCGCCCAGCAGCATCGATGCAAAACACAACAAGACACGAACGAAAGAGATGCGAGACATGGCCCATAATACCCCCAAAGTAGCCTAGCTTCGGCGGACGACACTGTCGAATCCTCGTTGCAGATTTGGTGAGAGCAACTTGAAGTTTTGCCTTTGTCGCGACCACTAGTAAGGCGCGCCGCCATCACGCCAGCCAATCCGCCTGGTGCCTTGCCGAAACGGGCCTCGGCGTCGGGCTCGAAAACGTAAGGGATTGATGAAATCGTCGGCACAGTACCGCAGCGTCTTGCTCAGAGAGGCGCCATTTCCTGACTGTCACTGGTCTCCGGTTATGCCTATCCGTCCGGGTTAGGTAGCGATCTGTCGTTGCGGTAGCGCACAGTGGACCGTCGATGAAATCGCCGTTGAGCCAATTGTCCGCACTGCCCTTGCGCGCCTCGCATCCTTTCATGCCCGGTGGCGACGCCACGCTCGCCGCCGGCGTCATCGTGATCAGATCAGCTGTGGCGTGTGTCAGTTCGCGGCCGGAACAGGGCAGCTCATGTCGCCCTCCTGGCAGTTCAGATAGCCTTCGAAATCTTTGGCACGGGATTGCGTAAGGCCGTCCATGCACTGCGCGATGAGCATTGGCATCATGCTTCCTCCGGCCGCTCCCGCGGTCTGGAAACTGCACTCCGCGTCGCGAAACTTGCCCCAATCCCGCTGTGCCTGAACAAGAAGCTTCTTGGTATCCGCATCGTTCTTCAGGCGGGCTTCGATCTGCTTGTAAAGCTCGTTGAGCTTCTTGTCGGATTTCTGAAACTCGGCACCGAAGCACTGGTTCATGGTGGCCTGATCCTTGGCATCGGCGCACTTGTCCTCGGCGAAGGCGAAAGTCGGCATGGCCGGAACCACGGCAGCAATCAGTATTGCGGTTTTCATCGATTTCCCTTTCCGGTTGCAGTCAAGCTCTTAAGTTGCTCAGCCCCGCCCCATGTCCTCTTCAGCTGTCCGTCATTGCCACGGTCAGCCGTGCCCATGGCGTGATTATCTGGTTTTCGTTGGATCAGCTTTGTCACCTTCGGAGACCGTGACACGACTTCCATCACGCCGGAATAGTTGTTCTCCTCATGCGCCAACGGCGTCGGCGGCAAATCTCCACCGATCACCATCATTCCGTAACTTGCTCGGCAAAACACTTTGCCAGATCTTGCGGCGCTCCGAGCTTCTTCGCCCAGGATACCAGTTCAGGTTTTTCCGACGGCTCGGCATAGCCGCCCCAGACGTCGCGGAACTGCTTTTTTCCATCGACTGTCTGGAAGAACATCACACCGTCGTCGCTCACGGGCGTGGAGACGTAAGCGGCGCTCCAGTTGCCGTTCTCTATGATCGTGATGAACTTCACCCGAGCGGGCTTGACCTTGTTGTTCAACGCCGAGGCGACGAGAGATGCATATTCCTGCTTGCGCGCCTTCGTCGCTTCGACCTTTATGCCGTCGCAGGCGCTACCCGCAGCGAAGGCGGATGTCAGCGTCATTCCCAGCCCCGTGAGGCCAACTATAACGATTTTGGCATGTCGCCGGACCAGGCCGCTGAATTCAGACATAATTGGCTTCCTCTTTTTCGCCCCGGAGTCCCTTATTCGGAATCGTCATCGTCCGATGAACTGTCATCGTCCGGTGTATCGACCTCGCAGCCGATGCCGCGGCAGCCTTGGTAGTTGCCTTGCGTATCGAAGGTGGGATTGCCTTCGTTGTCGTACTGCGGTCTGTCGTCGATGCTTTGATCCCCGTCATCAGGATCGTCGACTTTACATCCGAGCCCATGGCAGCCGATGTAACGGCCCCTGGTATCGAAGTTGGGATTGCCGTTCCTGTCGAACTGCGGCCGGTCATCAATCTTTCGGCCGGCTTTGTGGGGCGGATCAACCAGGCAGCCCTTTCCGCGACAATCATCGTAATCGTCGGTGGTACAACCGGCGATCGCCATCACAGCAGTGGCCAAGGCCGCACAGATTACGAATTTCATGGTTCATTCCTCCGACTGGCTGGCGGACATCGTCCATATCGGAAGGCCGTTGCAGGCGGCGATCCCCGCCTTTGCCGCGGAGTCTGGCGCCAATCGGAGGAGGGCAAAGCTTCGCCGGCTATCAAACGAGAGCCAGGCTGTGGGCGACGCATTCGACGACTTAGCCGATGGTTGTCGTAATCTCTAACGTCGGAGGGAACGCTCCCGGCGGGGGCCGCCGCATTAGCGAATGTCAATATGCCTCTCCATGCTTAGTGCCCCGTCCGCCCAAGCATGTTTCAACAATCCGCTGACGCGGCTGTGCCTCCAAGAAATTGCATCCGAGTCCGCCTGTGACAAGGACAAATCCCAATATCGCAGGATTGAATTTGGCAAATGCTTAATATTTCGGAATCAGAACCGGTTATCTTAGCAGACACTGAAACATGCATCTCCAGCAAGATTACGGAACGTTCCATTAGCTTTGTTTCTCGTTGATACAAATAATACTCCATATCGTTGTGACTTTTCGCCTGCTCTACGAAAAAACGCGACGAAACCGTTTCTTATAAGATCGCCCTAATCGTGATCTATTGTGGTATTTTTTCGAACCCAGCCCAACCCGTTGCGAGGGCCGAAAGAAACGCCGCCCCTTTGCCGACTTTTCGTACTGGCCGTCGGGCCAAGCGACGGCAAACATCCTCAAGGTCAGCCTGACGATGCGCCTTGGCTGCGGACATGACGATGTTTCGTGGCGCCAGCCGCGATGAGCGGTTTAGAGAGCCGGACGAACCACGCCTTGTCTCACCCCAGCCCGATCCGCTTGGCGCCTTGCCGGAACAGCGCCTCGGCGTCCGGCTCGAAGCGAAAGGTGCCGATGAAATCGTCGGCGCAGTAGTTCGGCAGCATCTTGCGCAGCGCAGCGGCGAAACTTCGTGCCTCGCTCAGCCGCCCCGCCAGCGCAAGGCAATGCGCGGCAATCGCCAGGATGATGGCATGGGCGTTGGGACGGGCGGCTGCTTTCAGCGCCCATTCGGCGGCCTCGTCGAACTGGCCAAGCCGGACATGCGACATCGCCCTGGCGCCCAACATGCCGAACAGCAGCGGATCGAAGGGACTTAGATGCCTGGAATGGTCGGACGAGCCGATCGCGGCCTGCGGGTCGCCGGACTGCGAATGGACGAATGACAGCGCATAGTGGCCGAGCGCGAAATTCGGGCTGAGGTCTACGGCGCGTTCGAGCTCGGTGAGGGAGCCGTCCTGTTCGCCGCGCAGCCACAGCGCCCGCCCCATGGCCCAGTGAGCGGCTGGATTGTGATCGTCGACGAGCAGGCTCTGGCCGGCTGCCTCGAAGGCCAAGGCGCTTTCCTGGTCGCGGTCGCCCCAACGCTGGAAGGCATTTTGCCAATGGGTGAAGGAGAGGCCGGCATAGGCGCGGGCGAAGGTCGGATCGAGCTTCAAGGCCGTGTCGAAGAAATGCCGGGCCTGCTCGTTTTCCGTGCGGGTGAAGCGATACATGTGCCAGAGCCCGCGATGGTAGGCTTCCCAGGCGTTCAGCGAATTGGGCGCCTTCAGCATGGCGCGGTTGCGCTCGACGGTTTCGATCTCGGCCGAGATCGACGAGACGATGCTGTTGCCGATGTCGTCGAGCACGGTAAAGATGTCGTCCGGTCTGCGCTCGAACGTCTCGGCCCAGACGATCCTGGCCGTGCGCACCTCGACAAGTTCCACGCTGACCACGACGCGGGCTGCCTGGCAGCGTACCGTGCCGGTGGCGACATAGTCGACGTTGAGCCGCCGGCCGGCATCTTCGGGCGCGATGTTTTTCTCCGCCAAGGCAAACACCGAGCCGCGTGCGATGACGAAGAAATCCCTGAGCTTGGCCAGGCGGGTGATGATGTCGTGGGTGAGGCCATCGGCTATGCCTCCGCGTGGGCCCCCGCCAGCCGCCTCTTCGGCAAACGGCATCACGGCGAGCGAAGCCTTCTGCGATGCAGCAGTATCGGAACGGGGAGGCACAATTGACGCGTGGGGGGCCGCGGGTACGAGTGAAGGTCGCGCCCAGAGCGCTGCTGCAGGTCGTTCGCCGCGGATCGTCCGCCATGCCTCACGAACGGCTCCGAAATCCAGATCCTCTGAAGCAAACAGCCGCGCCGCGGAAGCGAGATGTTCCTCGCCCGCGCCAAACTGGCCGCGCTGCGCCAGCCTTTTCAGAAGAGCCACATGCGCGCGCCCGTCGAACGGAGCGAGTTCCAGCCATTTGTCCAGATGCGAGGACATTTCGTCGGCATCCGCCGGAAGCTTGTTGACGAGGTGTTCCAGGATTGCGGCGTGCCAGGAGCTGAAGCGGCGGCGCTGAGCGATCAGCCAACCGTTAAAATGCGGGCTGCGGTCGATCTCCAGCCCATCGAGAAAATCGCCGGCGAACATTCCGGAAAGAGCCTGCAGCCGCTCCAGACCGAGCGTCTCAACGCCCTTGGCGGCGGCCGAAGCTATGTCGACAGCGTCGACGGAAGCACCTCTCAGATCAAGCGCGATCGTGTCGCCTGGTGTCTCGACCCTGCGATGGTGCGGTTCATCGAGGATGCCTCTAAGCTTGCTCAAGCACCAGCGAAGCTCGCCGCGCGGGTCGTTCGGCACATCCCACAAAAGCTCGCAGAGGCGGCTGCGGCCGACCGGATGCGGCGCCAGCGCCAGATAGGCGAGCAGCGCACGCAGCTTGCGCGATTTTGGGAGCTGGATGATGATGCCGTTGCGTGCGATCGTCAGCGGTCCGAGCAGACGCACGGAAAGACCGGCCATCTCGCCGCCGAGGCTCGATCGGGCGGATTCCACGTAAGTTTCCACGCCTGCTCCCACGCTGGCCAGTCGGCCTTTGTTTTATCACCAAACGTGACACGGTGCATCCGGCAGCGAATTCCCGCGCCGGATGCTGGCATTGCCGGGAGGCAGATGTAGCGTGGCAAGGTCTCGAAACCTCGCCGCCCAAGCCACCGGTCTGTAACCGGCCCGTGACGACAAGAGACAACGACAACGCGAGGAGATCGACATGTTGCATCAACAGAAAATCAGAACCACCGCCGGGCGCGGCCGTCTGTTCGACAGCATTCTCGACACGGTCGGCGATACGCCGGTGATCCGCATCAATAATCTCGGACCGGACCATGCCACGATCTATGTGAAGGCCGAGTTCTTCAATCCCGCCGCCTCGGTAAAGGACAGGCTGGCACTCAACATCATCGAGGAGGGCGAGCGCAGCGGCGCCTTGAAGCCGGGCCAGACCGTGGTCGAGGCGACCAGCGGCAACACCGGCATCGGCCTTGCCATGGTTTGCGCCCAGAAGGGCTATCCGCTGGTGGTGACGATGGCCGACAGTTTTTCCATCGAACGCCGCAAGCTGATGCGCATGCTGGGCGCCAAGGTGGTGCTGACGCCGCGCGCCCAGAAGGGTTTTGGCATGTACACGAAGGCGGTGGAGCTCGCCGAGGCCAATGGCTGGTTCCTTGCCCGCCAGTTCGAGACCAAGGCCAATGCCGCCATTCACGAAGCGACCACGGCGCGCGAGATCATCAACGATTTCGCCGGCTCGCGGCTCGACTGTTTCGTCACCGGCTATGGCACGGGCGGCACCGTCGCCGGCGTCGGACGCGTGCTGCGCCGCGAGCGGCCGGAGACCCGGATCGTGCTCGCCGAACCGGCCAATGCGCAGCTTATCGGCAGCGGCAAGCCGCAGCAGCGCGGGGCCGGCGGCGCGCCTGCCGCCAGCCATCCAGCGTTCGAGCCGCATCCGATCCAGGGCTGGACGCCCGACTTCATTCCGGACGTGCTGCAGGAGGCGATCGATACAAGCCTCTACGACGACGTGGTGCCGATTGCCGGGCCCGAGGGCATGAAATGGGCCAAGGCGCTGGCGCAGAAGGAAGGGATTTTCACCGGCATCTCCGGCGGGGCGACCTTCGCGGTGGCGCGGCAGATCGCGGAAAAGGCGCTACCCGGCTCGGTGATCCTGTGCATGCTTCCCGACACCGGCGAGCGTTACATGACCACGCCGCTGTTCGACGGCATCGAAGCGGAGATGGACGCCGAGGAGACCGCGCTTTCGCAGTCGACGCCCGGCTGCCAGTTTCCGGCGTGACGGCGGCACATCGGGAGCGGCCTGCATGGACACGAAACCTGGATTGGCCGTCACGGCCAGCGAGGAAACGCTTGACCCCTCGAACTGGGCCGATGTGCAGGTCCTGTCGCATCGGATCGTCGACGATGCCGTCGCTTACCTGCGCGATGTCAGAGAGCGTCCGGTGTGGCAGGAGATGCCGGTCGATGTGAGGACCTTCTTCACATCGCCGCTGCCGCGTTCGCCGGCGCCGCTGGCAGAAATCTATGGCGACGTCACCAGGAGCCTGATGCCCTATCCGATGGGCAACATCCATCCGCGCTTCTGGTCCTGGTATATGGGCTCGAGCAATTTCACCGGCGCGCTCGGCGATTTCCTGGCGGCGATCCAGGGCTCCAACCTCGGCGGCGGCAACCATTCCGCCGCGCTGATGGACAACCAGGTCGTCGACTGGTGCAAGGACATGATGGGCTTTCCGCAATCGGCCAGCGGCACACTGGTCAGCGGCGGCTCGATGGCCAACATCATCGGTCTGACCGTGGCGCGCAACGCCAAGGCCGGCATCGACATACGCGAGCACGGCGTTGCTGGCATCGACAAGCCACTGCGTTTCTACGGCTCCGACCAGCTTCACTCCTGTCATCGCAAGGCGATGGAGGCGCTCGGCCTCGGCAACCGGGCGCTGCGCCGCATCCCGAGCGATGCCGGGCTGCGGATCGACATCGCTGCGTTACGGGCGGCGATCGCCGAGGACCGTGACGCCGGTTTCAAGCCGGCCTGCGTGATCGGTACGGCCGGCACGGTGAACACCGGCGCAATCGACGATCTGCAAGCG
The DNA here is from genome assembly GCF_040319475.1 of Mesorhizobium sp. M0904. Classification (NCBI taxonomy): domain Bacteria; kingdom Pseudomonadati; phylum Pseudomonadota; class Alphaproteobacteria; order Hyphomicrobiales; family Phyllobacteriaceae; genus Mesorhizobium; species Mesorhizobium sp. M0904. The sequence goes on from NZ_JAMYOC010000035.1 coordinate 21,252, forward strand.
CTGGCCGACCTGGCGGCAAAAGAGGATCTGTGGTTTCACGTCGATGGCTGCATCGGCGCCTTGCTTGCGATTGCGCCGGACAATTCGCATCGCGTTGCCGGCATCGAGCACGCCCACTCAATCGCGCTGGATCCGCATAAATGGCTGCACGCGCCCTTCGAGGTCGGCTGCGCGCTGATCCGGGATGCCTCCGCGCATCGCCGCACGTTCGCGGTGACGCCGGAATATCTGGAATCGACGCCGCGCGGCCTGGCCTCCGGCCAATGGCTGCACGACTACGGCTTGCAGACCTCACGCGGCTTCCGGGCGCTGAAGGTGTGGATGGCGCTGCGAGAACACGGCATCGAAAAGTTCGGCCGGCTGATCGACCAGAACATCGCGCAAGGGCATTATCTCGGTGAGCTGATCGAGGCCGAACCGGCGCTCGAGCTGGTGGCGCCGGTGAACATCAACATCGTCTGCTTTGGTTATCGCGCCGATGGGTTGGACGCTGAGCGCCTGAAAGCGCTCAATACCGAGATCATGCTGAGGCTGCAGGAAGAAGGCATCGCCGCCATTTCCGACACGACGGTGCATGGCCAGCATTGCCTCAGGGTCGCCATCAACAACCACCGTACCCGGCGTGACGATCTGGACCTGCTGGTGCGGGAAACGGTGCGCCTCGGGCGGGAGATTTCAAGGGCGGGCACCGCCGGCTGACGCCGGCTTCCGCTGCCTTGGGCGCCGGCTTTCCGTCGGGCGGCACGAGTCACGCCTCGAGCCAAACCTTCTCGAAATGCTGCTCGAGCGACTGGTGCTGCTCGCAGCCATGGACGCCCTTGCGGTAGGTGCGGTAGACCGAGCGCCAGTAGGGCTGGATGATAATGCCGGAATCGCGGAGATTCTGCTCGATCTTCGCCATGATCTCCTTGCGGTCGCCGGCATCGGGCATCGCCAGCGCCTTGTCGAGTAGGCTGTCGAATTCCGGATTGGCGTAAGCGCTCTCGTTCCAGGCGGCGCCCGATTTGTAGGCCAGCGCCAGCACCTGGATGCCCAGCGGCCGGCCGAGCCATTCGGTGCAGGAGAACGGATATTTGCTCCAGTCGTTCCAGAAGGTGGCGGCCGGCAGCACCGTGCGCTTGATCTTCAGCCCAGCCTCGCGCATCTGCGCTGCGATGGCGTCGCCGGTGGTCTTTTGCCAGTCGACGTCGACCGAAATGAGCTCGTATTCGTGATCGGCCTTGCCGGCCTCGGCGAGCAGGGCCTTGGCTTGATCGATGTTGCGCACGGCTGGGCCGATATCGGCATATTCGGGATGCATCGGCCCGACATGATGGTTCTCGGCCGGCTTGCCGCGGTTGTCCATGCCGATCTTCAGCACAGCGGCGTTGTCGACGGCGAGCTGGGCGGCGCGGCGCACCTTGATGTCGTCATAGGGCGGATTGGCGACATTGAAACGCGCGACGATCGTCGAGCCGGTGGCGATCTCGGAATTGCTCAGGCCCATCGAGTCGGTCTGCGCAACCGTGTCGGAGGCGGTTTCGTGGTCGGTGTCGATCTCGCCCGATTCGAAGGCCGACAGCATGGCGTTGGGGTCGGAGCCGTAGTCGACCCATTTGATGCCGTCGAGGTAGAACTCGCCCTTCCACCATGGCTTATCCTTGCGGCGGACTTCGGCGCCGACCTCGGCGTCCCATGCCACGAGTTCGCACGGCCCGGTGGTGATCGCCAATGCCTTCATCGGGTCGCCGTCGCCTTCATAGCTGCGGTGCATGATCAGCGCCGGATAGTCGGCCATGCCGGCAATCAGCGAGATGTCGGGCTTGGGCAAATTGAGCCGCACGGTGAAGTCGTCGACGCGTTCGATGCCGCCGTCGACGGCTTTCTTGGTGTCCGCGTTGACCAGCGCGCCCATCCGCGCGGCGACAGAATTGCCGGCGACGGACGCATCGCACCAGCGCGTCAGATTGTGAATGACATCGTCGGCGTTGAAGGTGTCGCCATTCGACCAGTTGACGCCTTTGCGGACATGCAGCGTCAGCACGCGGGCATCGTCGCTGGTCTCCCAGCTCTCGAGCAGCCATGGCTCGAAGGTGAAGTCGCGGTTCCAGCGTACCAGATATTCATTACACTGGCGGGCGACGTTGGACATCTCGACGCCGTCGAAGGTGCGCGGATCCTTCCAGCCCTTGACGTTCATGGCAACGCGCAAGACGCCGCCGCGCTTCGCCTCCTCGGCCCTGGCCGGTGACGGAGCAAGCCCGCCAAGCGCCAGCGCGCCGGCAGCGCTGACACCAAACGCGGCCATGGTGGCGAGATATTCGCGCCGGTTCATCTGGCCCTTCTTGAAGCCGTCGGCGACGGGCGCGGCCTGCGGATGCAATTTCCGATCGGTCAGCATGAACTTCATCGTCGTTCCCTCTTTGTTGGGCGCCTCCGACCGACCGCGCCGCGGGGGGTGGATGCGTTTCGCAGGGGCGCCTTACGTCAGGTTATGATAATGCTGGCCTGAGCGGGCAAGTGTTCGGGTTTCCGCAGTTGTTGTGCGCTGTTCCGCAGTGGGGAGCTTGAGGAGAGCGGATTTCTCCGCTTGCCTGGCCGGCATGAGAGCCGCACTCCGCCGTCACTCCGGCCACTTGCGCCCACCCAGCGCGGCTATAGCCGCGACGATGCGATCAAAGGCCTCGCCGGCGCGCGGCACGGTCTTGCGGGCGCGCAGGAAACTGTGCACGAGGCGCGGCTCCTCGCGCCACCATGCCTTACCGCCGGCGGCAAGGATGCGGTCGCGATAGGCCTGGCCGTCCGATGACAGCGGATCGCATTGCGCGGTGACGATGACCGTCGGCGGCAGGCCGGAGAAGTCGCTATCGTTAAGTGGCGAAAATGTCGGGTCGTCCGGCGACTGCCCCTTCGCTGCCCGGATATGGCGGTAGAATTCGACGTCCCGCAACGTCAGCAGCGGTGCCTCGGCGTGCTCGATATAGGAGCCGGTGCGCGCTTTGCCGTCCAGCTCTGGGCCGTCTAGCTCGTCACCGCCGAGCTCGGGATAGATCAGCACCTGGCCGATCGCGCGGCGAGGATGGCGGCGCGTCGCCTGCGCCACTGCTGCGGCCAGGTTGCCGCCGGCGCTTTCGCCGCAGAGCACGATGGGCAGTTCGGTCGTCGCCGCAGCCCATTCGAATACGGCCAGCGCATCCTCGAAGGCCGCAGGATGCAGATGTTCCGGCGCCAGCCGGTAGTCGGCGGACAGCACGGCAAAGCCGGTGCCGGCGCAGATCTCGGCGCAGATGTCGTCATGGCTGTCGAGCCCGCCAAGCACGAAGCCGCCGCCGTGATAATAGACAACCATCGCCTGCGGTGCCGTTCCCGCCATCTGGTAACGCCGGACCGGGATCGCACCGTCGCCGACGCTGCTGTCGCTGGCCTTGACGCCGGGTGGATAGGGCTCGCGAAACGCCCGGCACATGGCATCATAGACCGCCCGCTGCCTGTCGATCGGCATGTAGACGATTTCGGGCGGATACCACTCGTTGACCCGGTCGATATAGGCCCACAGCTCCGGATCGAGCAGCGTCAGGTATTTTCCGCGGTCTGTCGTTTCGGGTCGCTCGGCTTCGGTGACCATCGCGGCGCGATCCCGCTCAGAGCTCGGCATAGAGGCGGGCGGCGTTTTCGTAGCTGAAACGCAGCGGCACCGAGCCCTCGACCTGCCAGGCATCGACCGTCTCGCCTGCCAGCAGCCGGCAGGCGGCCTCGGTGGTGGTGACGGCACCGCCATAGAGCCGGTTGGCGAGGTTGAGGATGGCCGTCTGGTGCATCGCCGTGCTGCCGCTGCCGCAGGCATCCTTGACCAGCAGCACGCGAAACCCGAGCGCCACCGCATCTTTGACGGTGGCATCGATGCAGGCCTCGGTCCAGACGCCGGCAACGACCAGCCACTCGATGTCGTCGGCCTTGAGCCGCCCGGCGGCAGCCCCTCCACCAAAGGCGCTGGCCTGCGTCTTGACCAGCATCGTCTCGCCGGCTGCAGGCGCCACTTCCGGACAGATCGCCGTCAGCGGATCGTCCTTGTCGGAAAAGGCCGACTTGCCGTTGGCCTCGACCGGGTGGAACGGCCGTGCCGTGGCGAGATCGACGACATAGGCCCAGTGATACAACGGCACATGATTGGCCCGTGCCGCTGCCTGCAGCCGCTGGACGTTGGCGAGGATGTCGCCATAGCCTTCGACCAGATAGCGCTTGTCCCGCCGATGCTCCTCCTGGAGATCGATGAACACCGCCGCCGCCTTGCCGCGCTTGATCGAGATCGGGCTTTTCATGCAAAACTGCCTGGCTTCCCGGCCAACGCTGTTCCTTTCGGTGGGCTACCGCAAGCCGTGGAGATTGGGCGACGCCTAGCCAGCTTCGTCATCTCAGGGCGAAGCAGGAGCGAAGCTCCGTCGCGGAGACCCTGGGATCCATTCCGTGACGGCTGCCGAGGAATGCGGCGGAACAGAATCCTGCACCGCAGCAGCGTTCTGAAGTCACGGCATGGATCCTGGGGTCTGCGCCGCGTCGCTGCGCTCCTTGCTCCGCCCCAGGATGACGAAGCAAAGGGTGTTTCCGACAGTCGCCAAAGCGTGCGACCGGCCAAACGCGCCCGTCTATCAAAACTTTGCGAGGGAACGAGCGTCAAACCTGTTTCTCCAAGAAATCGTCCTCATAAGGGAACCGCGACAGAAGTTCGGTGCCGGTCTCGGTGATCAGGATCTCGTCCTCCAGCTTGACGCCCTCGCGGCCGCCCTTCTCGCCGATATAGCTTTCGACGCTGACCACCATGCCGGGCACGATGACACCGTCGCGACCATAGGTTTCGTAATCCATGGCGTGCGCGATGAACGGCGTCTCGCCATGCATGCCGACGCCGTGCATGACCGAGGTATAGCGCTGGTCGACGAAGCGGTCCGGGATCTTCCAGGCCTTTTCGGCAATCTCGCGAAACGCCATGCCGGGCTTGACGACCCCGATATTGTGCTGAACCTGGTCGTGCGCCATCTTGTAAAGCGACTTCTGGTAATCCGTCGGCCTGCCCGGGCCGCAGCGGAAGGTGCGCGAGAAATCCGAATAATAGCCGTAGCAGCCGATCGTGTCGGTATCGAGCGCCAAGAGTTCGCCCGGCCTGATTTTGCGGCCGCTCGCTTCGTTGAACCAAGGATTGGTGCGCTGGCCCGAGGTCAGCAAACGGGTTTCGATGAACTCGCCGCCCTGCCGGATCACCTCGCCATACATGATGGCGAACAGCTCGTTTTCGGAAACGCCGGGCTTGATCGCCTCGCGCACGGCATAGACGGCGGCCTCGGCGCCGGCCATCGACACCTGCAGGCATTTTACTTCCTCGGGTGTCTTGACCGCACGCACCGCCAAAATCTCGCCCTGGCAATCGCGTACGTCGCAGCCGCGCTTTTCGAGCGCCAGCGCCTGCAGATGGCTGCAGCGGTCGAGGCCGAGCTTCATCGAGCCGCCGCCATGCGCCTTGAGCAAATCGGCGATCTCGTCGGCGAAGGGACCCGCGGTTTCGTCGTCGCGGCCCGACACCGAAGACCATACCAGCTTGGACGGACGCGCCTCGTCGATCGTGTCGAGCACCATCGAGACATGGTAGCTCTGCGGATATTCGAACAGCACGATCGGCCCTTCGGTGGGGATGAAGAAATAGCGCGTCGAGTTGCGCAGGAAATAGCCGAACATGTTGCGCGAACCGGTGGCGTAACGCTGGTTGTAGGGGTCGAACAAAACGACGCCGCCATAGCCGGCCTCGCGCATCCAGGCACGCAGCCTGGCAAGGCGCCCCTTGCGCAGCGCGTCGGCGTCGATGAAGGACGGCTCGGTATCGGACAGCCACATGCCGCCGGCCGGATCGGCCGCCGCCGGATGGCGCATGCGATCCTTGAAGTCGACGTCCTCGGTGCTGTCGGGGTCAAAAACGACAATGCTCATGGGTGCCTCCTGGAAGCGGCGAGGATGGGCCAAGGGTGGCGCAAAGTCTGTGCGAAATCCCGCAGGTGTTGTGCCGGATGCCGCTAGGCGGCAGCCCCCTTCAATTGCCCCGGCGATTGACTGTGGGCCCGAACGTTTTCGTCATCCAAGGGCGGAGCAAGGAGCGAAGCGACGCAGCACAGACCCTAGGATCCATGCCGTGACATTGGTCGTAGAATGCGGCGGAATGGCGCTTGTGCGCGCATCGATGCTCGCTATCCTGAAACCATGACCGGCTACGTTTACATGACCGCAAGCCAGAAGCGCGGCACGATCTATATCGGGGTTACGAATGATCTCGGCCGCCGCATGCCGGAGCACAAATCCGGCGAGGGCTCGCGCTTTTCCGGCCGTTACGGCGTGCAGCGTCTGGTTTGGTACGAGGAACATTTCGACATTCGCGACGCCATCCAGCGCGAGAAGTCGCTGAAGCGCTGGCCACGCCAATGGAAGATCGAGCTGATCGAGAAGACCAATCCGGAATGGTTCGAGCTTTTTCGCGGGACGGGGTGGTAGCATTCGGTTCTGGTCCGCAGGAGCACTGCCGCGAGGTAACGGCATGGATCCCAGGGTCTGCGCCGCGTCGCTTCGCTCCTTGCTCCGCCCTGGGATGACGAACGGAGGGGTGGTTCGGCTAATCTCCGACGTTTGCGGCTTGCAGAGGCCCCTAATGCCTTCTCATCACCTTCGGCGGATGCCCATGCTCTTCCCTGAAGGCGCGGGCAAAACTCGACATCGAGGCAAAGCCGCAGGCGAGCGCCACGTCGCGCACCATCAGCGTCGAATGGGCCAAAAGATCGGCGGCACGCTTCAGCCGCAGCCGACGGTAGTAGCCGTTGGGCGAAATGCTGAGCTCGGAGCGAAAATTGCGTTCGAGCTTGTCGGAGGAGACGCCAAGCCTATTCGCCAACTCCGCCATGCCGAGCCGTTCCTCCACTGCATCCTCCATGATGGCGATGGCCGACAGCACCAGTTCGTTCTGCACGCCGGTGCGTAAGCGCAGCGGCATCAGCTTGCGGTCGACACTGGAGCGCAGCGGGCTGTGCACGAACCATTCGGCGACCCCGGCCGCGAGTTCGGCGCCATAGTCGTCGGTGATGATCTCCAGCATCATGTCGAGGCTGCCGATGCCTCCGGCCGAGGTGAAGCGCTTGCGGTCGATGACATAGAGATCGCGCCTCAGCTCGATGTCGGGAAAGGCCTCGGTGAAGGCGGCCTGGCTGGTCCAGTGCAAGGTGCAGGCGTGGCCGTCGAGCAGGCCCGCGCGGGCAAGGAAGAACGCCGCATCCGCCACAGCACCGATATGGGCGCCACCGCGCATGCTCTTGCGGATCCAGCTCACGGCATCGTACGCGACGAGATGATCGGCATCGCCGCCCGAGCAGACGACGATGCGATCGACCTTCGGCGCGTCATGGGCGGAAAAACCGGGCTGGATGACGACGCCGTTCGAAGCCTCCACCGGGCCTTCGGCGGCGCCGACGATGATCCAGCGATAGCAGTCCCGCTTGGCCAGAACGTTGGCGGCGCGCAACGGCTCGATCACCGAGCTGAACGCCATCATCGGAAAGCCGGGGAAGACGAGGATGGCGAAGGTGAGCGGGGTATCGCTTGCCGTCGGTTGGTTGCGTTGTCGGTTGTTCATAGCTTCCGGAGCCAGGCCGCAAGGTGGATCAGGAAGCTACAATTCTGCCAGATGGCGCCAAGGTCAACGGAATAGAATGTAAGACACATGGATATGGATGCAGAACAAGCGCCGCTCGTTGGCGATCCTTCACGCCCCCCTCTGTCCTGCCGGACATCTCCCCCTCGAGGGGGGAGATTGGCAGCTTCGCCGTCCCGTCCGTGTTCCAGCGTTGGAGGTTGGCGAAAGCGCAAGATGACGGCCAATCTCACCCCTCGTGGCCGAGATGCCCGGTAGGGCAGAGGGGCACTGTCCGCCGACGTCTCGCAAGGTTCTTGCTGCCGGGCTCAGCTCGCCAGCGCCTGATCCAGATCCGCGATCAGATCGTCGCCATCCTCGATCCCGGCAGACAAGCGCACCAGCGAATCGGATATCCCGATCTCGGCGCGCTTTTTCGCGGGGATCGAGCCGTGCGTCATCAGCGCCGGGTGCTCGATCAGGCTTTCGACGCCGCCGAGGCTTTCGGCCAGCGTGAACAGTTGCGTGTGTTCGAGGAAGCGCTTTGTCCCCGCAAGGTCGCGGTCGAGCTCGACCGTGATCATGCCGCCGAAGGCGTGCATCTGCCGCCTGGCGATGGCGTGCTGCGGATGGCTGGGCAGGCCGGGATAGATGACACGACGGATGTCGGGGCGGCTTTCCAGCCAGTGCGCGATCTTCTGGCCGTTGGACGAATGGCGCTCCATCCTGAGCGCCAGCGTCTTCAAGCCGCGCAGCGCCAGGAAACTGTCGAACGGCCCGGAAATGGCGCCGATGGCGTTCTGCAGGAATTTCAGCCGCTCAGTGAGATCCTTGTTGTCGCCGACCACGGCGACGCCGCCGACCATGTCGGAATGGCCATTGAGGTATTTGGTCGTCGAATGGACTGATATGTCGATGCCGAGCTCCAGCGGCCGCTGCAGATAGGGGCTGCAGAAGGTGTTGTCGGCGACCGAAAGCACGCCTTTGCGCCTGGCCAGTGCCGCGACCGCCTCCAAATCGACGACACGCAGGAGCGGATTGGTCGGCGTCTCGACCCAGAGCAGCTTGGTCTCAGGGCGGATCGCCGCCTCGACGGCGGCAAGATCGGTGAAGTCGACGAAGTCGACCTGCAAATTGGCCGAGCGCTTGCGCACCCGCTCGAGCAATCGGAACGTGCCGCCATAAATGTCGTCGGTGGCGACGATATGCGCGCCTGAATCAAGCAATTCAAACACCGTGGCGATCGCCGCCAGACCGGAAGCGAAGGCGAAGGCAGCGGTGCCGCTTTCGAGATCGGCTACGGCGCGCTCGAAGGCAAAGCGCGTCGGGTTCTGGCTGCGGGCATATTCAAAGCCCTTGTGCACGCCCGGGCTCTGCTGGCCATAGGTCGAGGTGGCGTAGATCGGTACCATCACCGCGCCGGTCGTCGGATCGTGGCTCTGACCGCCATGGATGGTGCGTGTCGAGAAGGCGAGGCGGTTTTTGCCCGATACAGTGGCTTTTATGGTCATCGGGCGCGCCTCAGATGGTTGATCAGGTCGATGCGGGTTATCAGGCCAATAAATTCGTCGCCGTCGAAGACGATGGCGACCTCGTTGCGGTCGAACACCGGCAACAGCGCGTCCAGCGTCTGGCTGGCCTGCAGCGTATGCAGATTGGAGGTCATCGCCGTACGAACCGGGGCCTTGAAGCGGTCCCAGCGGCTGTCATAGGGGCCTTCGACCTTGGCCAGGATATCGCTTTCGTCGATGATGCCGACGAGCTTGCCCTCGTCCAGCACCGGCAGTTGCGAGACATCCGAGCGGCGCATGCGGCCATAGGCGTTGAGCAGGCTTTCGTCGGGGCCGACGGACACGACATCGCCGGTGCGGAGCGTGCGCATCACCAGGTCGCGCAGGTCGCCATGCTGCTCGTGCTCGGCAAGGCCCTGCTCGGCCAGCCAGAAATCGTCGAAGACTTTCGACAGGTACTTGTTGCCGCTGTCGCAGACGAACGTGACGACGCGCTTCGGCACGGTCTGCTCGCGGCAATAGCGGAGTGCTGCCGAAAGCAGCGTGCCGGACGACGAGCCGGCGAGAATGCCTTCCTTCGAAAGCAGGTCGCGCACCGCAAGCATGCTCTGCTTGTCGGGGATGGAATAGGCCTTCCTGACCAGCGACAGATCGGCATTGGGCGGCACGAAATCCTCGCCGATGCCTTCGACGGTCCAGCTTCCGGCCTCTACCATCTTGCCGGTCTTGATCAACGGCGCCAGCACCGAGCCAACCGGATCGGCGAGCACCATCTCGGTCTTCGGCGAGACTTTCGCAAAGTAGCGGCCGAGCCCGGTCAGCGTGCCGCCGGAGCCGACGCCGACGACAACCGCATCGACATCGCCTTCGAGCTGCTGAAAGATTTCCGGCCCGGTCGTGGTCTCGTGGGCATGCGGATTGGCCGGGTTGGCAAACTGGTTGGCGTAGAAGGCGCCGGGCAACTCGGCGGCGATCTTTTCGGCCATGTCCTGATAGTATTCGGCATGGCCCTTGCCGACATCGGAACGCGTCATGCGCACTTCGGCGCCGAGCGCCCGCAAATGCTGGATCTTTTCGCGCGACATCTTGTCAGGCACGACAAGGATGATGTGGTAACCCTTGGGGATGCCGACCTGGGCGAGACCAAGACCGGTGTTGCCGGCGGTCGCCTCCACGATCGTCCCGCCGCGTTTCAGTTTGCCCTGTTTTTCGGCGGCGGCAATCATCGACAGCGCGATGCGGTCCTTGATCGAGCCGCCGGGATTCTGGCTTTCGAGCTTGATGAACAGCCGGCACTTGCCGATGTCGAATTTGGTCAGCTCGACGACCGGCGTCTGACCGATCAGGTCGAGAACCGAGGCATAGGGCGGGCGCAGGCGGGACGATGCATCGTCCGGTGCCACGATCTTGTGCTTGCTCATGTCAGATGCTCCGTTGCCAGAATGAGCAACCGCCCTGGAAGACGGCAACCTACCGTCTTTTCCAGCCGTTTGCAGTTGGAAAGAAGATAGATCGTGCCAATCCGGCCGCCAGCAGGGGAATGGAATTTCGCGAAAGCTTCGCCGGCTCCAGGCAGGGCAAAAGATTTGCAGAACCTGCTTGGGGTTCAGGCGATCGCCGCCTGGGCTTCGATCTCGATCAGAAAATCCGGATTACCGAGGCCGGCGACGCGCTCACCTTGATGATCGGCGGCGCGCCACGGTTTGCCCAGAAGGCCATCCAGGCGCCGAAGGCCGGCCCTATATCCAGGTCGCCGGCGATATAGACCGAGAGGCTGACGAGATCTTCAGCATCTTGTCGGAAAGCGAAGGGATCAGCCGGCGCAGGTCGGAATAGCGCATCGGCTGTTCCTTGATGCGCGCCAGGATCACCGTCTTCCATTTGCCGCCGAGCGCGTCGAGCGCGAACTCGACCGGACAGCCGTAGAGTCTTCCGCGTTGGGTCATGCCCCATGGTAGGCAAGGCACGGCGACGACGAAAGCAGAATTTGCCCGGTCATCTGACCAGGGTCGCGGCTCGCGGCCGCGCCGGCGACAAAATCCATGGAGGAGAACGAAGACGAGCGTGCGCGACACCAATCCGGTCAATGCGAGACGGCCGAAACCTGTGGCGATCGTCATCGCCTGGCTGTATCGACCACGACGGGCTGGCTGGTCGGCTCTGGTGGAGCGAGCTCCCGCACCCCTGGTTCGCCTTCAGCGAACGCGGCTATGCCGTCGAGGTCTTTTCACCCGACGGCGGCGGTCTTGCATCCGAATTGCGTCAAGACGAAGGGAGCCTCATCCGAGTAAGCGCTTGCTCAGCCGCGCGCACTGCACACGAATATCGGGAATGGCGTCGATTTCGAAGAAGGTGCCGCGCGTCAGTGGCCCGACGGCGAGGATCTTGGCGGATACCGTGCCGTCGCCGGCGATGACCTCGCAGTTCGCGGTCACGTCGAGGCCGAGGCGCAGCGGATCCGGCCGTGCCAGTCCACGCTCGACCAGTGACCGCACCACGCTGTTCGAGGTGGTCGAGATGTCCCTGGCGATGCCGGTGCAATCATAGATGCGGGTGACGTCGAACCTTTCGAGCTGCTGCGTATGGCGCGACTGGACCTGTACGCTGAAGCCGTCGCCGGCGGCGATCTCGACGACGCGCCCGGCGACAAGGCGGATGCGGCCCGCTTGCACCGCCTCGGCAACGCGGGTGTAGACTTCCGGCGCCATGCGATGGCGGTGGATATCCCACCAGGCCTTGGTGTGCTCGACGAAGCGGCGCTTGGCCGAGGACGGCCAGTTCTGCCAGATCTTCTGGTTGAAGGGTCTCAGACCGTCGACGACGTCGCGCCAGTCGATACCGGCCTTCTGGTTTTCCCGGATCAGGTCGCGGAACCAGCCGACGAAATAGGAAAGCTGGGTGCCGAGCGGAATGTCGGCGACGTCGAGCTTGATCGGATTGCCCTTGCGATGCGGCGAAGGCAGCAGGCCGCGCCGCGACACCGCTACGATCGCGCCGCGGTGGCCGCGCTGCTCGAGCGACAGGAAGGCATCGACCATGCTCAAGCCGGTGCCCAGCACCAGGATTTGGGCTTCGGGGTCGAGCGCAGTGTCCGCCTCGGATCCCATCCTGATCGCATGCCCCTGCCCCGCCCCCGGCTCTTCGTCATGCCCGGTGGCGAGCACGGCAAGATGCGCGACCACGCTGGTGCCGTTGGCCAGCGCCACCTCAACGCCGGAGGCGGTCGGCGAGATCGACAGGCTCTCCTCGCGGATCAGGCGCAGCCGGCCCGTCTGCTGCTCACGCGCCTCGAGCTCGTCGAGCAGCTCCTTGAGATAGCGGGCGTAGACGCTGCGCGGCGCATAGACTGGCGCCTGTTCCGGCGTCGCTATGCCGCGTTCAAGCAGCCAGCGCGAGAAATTGCCGGGATCGTCGGCATAGGCGCTCATGCCCGACGCGCTGACATTCAGCACATGCGCCGACAGCAGCGTTGAATAGGCCATGCCTTGCCCAAAATGCGGGCGTTTTTCGATCAGGCTGACGCGGAGATCGGGATTGGGCGACTTCAGCAGATGCGCCGCAAGCACGACGCCGCTGGCGCCGCCACCGACAATGATGATCGAATTTGGCGTAGCGCGCCCGGTCATACGCACACCAGCTGTGCTGGCGATCGTCGCCGGCTCAGGAGAGATTGGTTCAGGCCTGGATTTTCAACGCCGCCGAAAAGTCTTCGTCGCCGACGATGTCGCGCATTTCGGCGAGGCTGCGCTGATCCAGCACCTCGGCGATGGCTTGCCGGACCTCCAGCATCAGGTGTCGGACTTGGCATGTCGCCTCGTTGCAGTCTTCGCAGCGCTGATACTGGGTGCGGCTGGCGCAAGGAATGGGGGCAAGCGGTCCGTCGAGCACGCGCACGACGTGGCCGACCTTGATCTCGTCCGCCGGGCGCGCCAGCCGATAGCCGCCGTCCTTGCCCTTGCGGCTCTGGACGAACCCGGCATTGCGCAATTCGCCAAGAATGGCATCAAGGAACTTCTTCGGAATATTGTTTCCTGTGGCGATGTCGTTGACGAAGGCGAGCTGTCCAACCGGCAGGCGCGCCAGATGGACGAGCGCCTTGAGGCCATATTTACCTTTTTTCGTGAGCATAACCCGAACGTTTCTCTGTCATGCGATGGCGCAAGGCCACCGGTTGCGAAACGCCTGGCGTGCCTCCCCGCCGCGTCCAAGCTGTCACTACAGATAAATTCTAGCGACATGATATACAAGCTCAGAAACGTTGATTTTGCTTCGTTTTCAAGCCGCAATGGCCATTTTGGCCGGGGCTTGTGCCCTTGCGAGCACAGGAGCCGCCGCGAATGGCACACCGGCAAACTGGCCGGTGGCAGGAATGTCCCGATCGGCGAGAATACCGACGGCAGCTTCTGCCCCTGAATTTGAAGGCCAAAGCATGCCGCGCGCGGCAACAAGGAGGGTGGCGTCGCTCATCGTCCTCTCCAATCCCTCAATGTCGATAAGGATACTAGACTTAACCGCGAACACAGGGAACTTGTTTCCAATTTGTTGGCTATTCACAGCATGAATTTGCCGATGCAGGGGCGAACGCGGGAAAATCCTTGTTGTGGGCATGGACGGCGTGGAAGGGGTTCCCGGGCAAGGACGACGGTTCTCACCCGGGCCATCACCCAGAAGCGTGCGAATGGGCAACTGCCCTAGCCAGACGACTTTTTCTAACAAGGCCGAGCCGATTGGAAGGATTTAACTCTACAAGAACGAGAGAGTTAGATGACTATGAAACGCAATCCGGGTTTTTCTCGTTTCCAAGGAGCCTTTCATGTCCACCATTTCGCGACGTATCGTTCTCTTGTCCTCGGCGGCTCTGGCAGGTGCCGTCTTTCTCGGCCCAGCCGATGCGCAGGACCTCAAGATCACTATCGGCTACCAGACAGTCGTCGAACCCTCGAAGGTGCCGCAGGCCGACGGCGCCTATGAGAGCGCGACCAAGGCGGCAATCGACTGGCGGAAATTCGATTCCGGCGCCGACGTGATCGCCGCCATCGCTTCCGGTTCGGTCGACATCGGTTATGTCGGCTCGAGCCCGCTGGCGGCGGCGGCGAGCCGCGAGCTTCCCATCCAGACAATCTTCATTGTCGGGCTGATCGGCGAATCCGAGGCCCTTGTTGCCCGCAACGGCGCCGGCATCGAGAAGGCCGCCGACCTTGCCGGCAAGAAGGTGGCGGTGCCCTTCGTTTCGACGACGCATTACAGCCTGCTTGCCGCGCTGAAGCATGAGGGTATCGACCCGAAGTCGGTCGATATTCTCAATCTGCGGCCACCGGAGATCGCGGCGGCATGGGCGCGCGGCGACATCGACGCCGCCTATGTCTGGGATCCGGCACTCGGCCAGATCAAGACGACGGGCAAGGTCGTGCTGGATTCCTCGCAGGTCGCAGCCTGGGGCGCGCCAACCTTCGACGCCTGGATCGTGCGCACCGACTTCGCCGAAAGGAACCCGGAAGCGGTGCGCGACTTCGTCAAAGTAACGGGCGCTGCCTATGCCGACTTCCTGGCCAAGCCGGATCAATGGTCGGTGTCCTCGCCGCAAGCGGCCAAGATCGCCAGGATCACCGGGGCCAAGCTCGAAGACGTGCCGCAACTGCTGAGGGGCTATGTCTTCCCGACGCTCGAGGAGCAAGCCTCGGAAAAGTTCCTCGGTGGCGGCACTGTCAAGGCGGTCGAGGCGACATCGGCCTTCCTCAAGGAGCAGGGCAAGATCGACGCCGTGTTGCCGGATTATTCGAAATACGTGTCGTCGAAATATGTCGGCGAGGCGCTGGCCTCGAATTAGCGGCGGCTCAATACCGCGCGTCCTCCCTTCCCTGACGCGCGTTGCCTGCCCCGGAGCCGCTGACGAGGAACGGCTTCGGGGCAGGCAGGTTCAGAATATCGGCGACCCCACATGACGCATCTCGTGCTCGACCAAGTCTCGGTTCACTATGACGGCCAGCCGGCGCCGGCCGTCGAACGCGTGTCGATTGACATCGCTAAGGACGACTTCGTTGTCCTGGTCGGCCGTTCCGGCTGCGGCAAGACCTCGTTGCTCAACGTCGCCGCGGGCCTGGTCGAGCCTGTGCGCGGACGCGCCACGATTGGCGGCAGGCCGATCACGGCGCCAGGCTCGGACCGCGCCGTCGTGTTCCAGAACGACGCATTGTTTCCGTGGCTGACCGCGCGGGAAAATGTCGCCTTTGCTCTCAGGCTGCGCGGTGTCAGGGCCGCCGAACGGGCGCGGACTGCCGACGACCTTCTGGCGCTGGTGAAGCTCGACGGCGACGGCGACAAGCGCATCTGGGAGCTTTCCGGCGGCATGCGCCAGCGCGTCGGCCTGGCCAGGGCGCTGGCAGCCGAGCCGCAATTCCTGCTGCTCGACGAACCGCTGGGCGCACTCGATGCGCTGACACGGGAACGCATGCAGACAACGCTGCTCCATCTGTGGACGGCAAGCCAGGTCGGCGTGCTGATGGTCACGCACGGCATCGACGAAGCGCTGGTGCTCGCCACCCGCATCATTGTGCTCGCTCCCGGCCCTGGCCGGGTGGTGCGGAGTTTCGAGGCCGGTTTCAGCCGGCGCTATGCAGCCGGCGAGGCCATTCGTAGCATCAAGGCCGATCCCGCCTTCGCCGCGGCGCGCGGCGAGCTGACCGACGCGATCTTCGAAGGGGAGGCAGCATGACCGTTACCTCCTATACCGCGCGGCCGCAGCGCTCCAAAGTCGACGACGGAGCCGACGCGCTGTCGGTGCCATGGTCGCGGCCGCGGCCGAGACGCAGCCGCGTTTCGGCCCGCGTGGTTAGCGCGATCACCATTCTGATGGTGGTGGCGGTGTGGACGGCATCGGCCCGCCTGCAATTGGTGTCGCCGGTTTTCCTGCCGTCGCCTGTGGCAGTCTGGAACAAATTTGTCGTCGTCGCCGGTGACGGCTTTGTCGACGCGACGCTGCTCCAGCATATCGCCGCCAGTCTGTGGCGGGTGTTTGCAGCGCTGATCGTGGCCCTTGTCATCGGCGTTCCCATCGGGCTGGCTATCGGCATCAGCACGATCGGGCGCGGCATCTTCGATCCGCTGCTCGAATTCCTGCGGCCGATCCCGCCGCTGGCCTATCTGCCGCTGATCATTATCTGGTTCGGCATTGGCGAGCCGTCCAAGATCCTGGTGATTGCCATTGCCATGCTGGCTCCGGTTGCGCTGTCGACGGCATCGGGTGTTCGCGGCGTCTCGCAGGAACGCATCAATGCAGCGCGCTCGCTTGGCGCCACGCAGCGCCAAGTGATCAGGCACGTCACCCTGCCCAGCGCGCTGCCCTCGATCCTGACCGGTCTGCGCATCGCGCTTGGCGCCGGTTGGTCGACGCTGGTCGCCGCCGAGCTGGTGGCCGCGACGCGCGGGCTCGGTTTCATGATCCAGTCCGCTGCCCAGTTCCTCGTCACCGACGTGGTGGTGATGGGCATACTGGTGATCGCGGCCATTGCCTTCGTGCTCGAATTCATCATCCGCAGGATCGAGCGGGTGCTCGTCCCGTGGGCAGGGCGGGAATGACCGACAATGCCCCATTCCATCGCTGTATTGTTCGCGCATTTCGGCCATTGGCTCCGCCTGATCAAGGCCGGGGACAAACAGCCGCCTGACGGCGAACGCAAAACGCCGGTGCATCTGGACGCGGAGCGCAACCGCTTACCGCCGCGCGACGAAAGTTTCTACTGGGGCTGGCAGTACTGGTCGCGGTGACCGGCCGCCAGGGTCCGCTGTGCGCTGCTCTCAAGGGAGCTTGAGCATGGACGCCCGTTCAAACGCGCGAACGGTTCGCCCAGGCCAGGCCGGCCAGGCCGACCAGCGCGGTGACGATGCCGACATAGAGCCATTGCGACTGGCCGGTCATGAAGCTGCCGCCGATAACGCCGATGCCTTGCAACGTCCACAGCACGCCGATGGCGAGCACAATCAAGGCCAGCAGATTTTTGATCAATCTCATCGCTAGAACTCCGTTCCAAGTCGATCATAAACCGCGTTCCGGCCGGAATGAAACAGCGAGAAGACGCTGCTCGATTACACCAACTTCTACTTGGATGCTAATCTCTGATCTTGTGCAAGACGCCCGGAGATCGGCGCAGACATCATCAAAGAAGCTGCGCCTCGCTGCAGAAAGTCTCTGACAAATTGTTTCGCGCCGACTCCAAACGTGTAACATTGCCATGGAACCGACAGATCATTGCCGCATTTGCTGCCTTGTTCGGCACCTAACGGCTTGGGTCTGTCAACGGAGCTAACCCCAAGCATGAAGAAAAGCTATCAGGCCGCGCTCGTCGCGGCCACGATCGCGGCCGGCCTGACGGTCGGCGCATCCGCCACCAACGCCGCCGCTCAGTGCGGTCGTGCCTCCTGGTACTCACTGCATTCCAGAACCGCTTCCGGCGAGCGCATGAACCCGTCGGCGCTGACCGCCGCGCATCGCAGCCTGCCGTTCGGCACCAAGCTGAAGGTGACCAATCGCAACAATGGCCGCAGCGTCGTCGTGCGCATCAACGACCGCGGCCCCTTTATCAGGGGCCGGATGCTCGATCTGTCGAAGGGCGCAGCCAGTCAGCTCGGCTTCATCAGTTCGGGCCATACCGCTGTCTGCATGGCACGGGTCTAACGGTCCGGCCGCCACGGCCGGACGCCGCCTCCAACGATTGTCCCAATAGCCGTGCCCTTGCCTGGCCTTCGCAGGTGCACATTGAGCCGGCTGTTGCCCTTCCAGGCGGATTCTCAATGCCTTGGACGAAAGAACGAGCATAAATCACGCAGATTGACGTATTGCATCGCAGCAGATTGTTGCTAACTTCCCCGCAAAGCATTCAAGGCTCGGCGCTGCTCGTCGGCCCTTCAATCGCAGTCGGCAGCGGGGTTCTCGATGTTCTACCAGCTCTACGAACTGAACCACGCCGCCTTGCAGCCGGCGCGCCTCTATGCCGATGCGGTGCGCCTGTTCTACTCCAATCCGCTCAATCCGGTCTCACACACGTCCTGGGGCCGCTCGGTTGCGGCAACGGCCGAACTGTTCGAGCGCACGACGCGCCGCTACGGCAAGCCGCAATTCGGCCTGACCAAGACCGTGGTCGACTGGAAAAACGTCGAGGTCAGCGAACGCACCGTCTGGTCGCGGCCGTTCTGCAACCTGGTTCGTTTCGAGCGGGCGGTTCCTGCAGGGCGCCGGCCGGATCCGAAGCTGTTGATCGTCGCGCCGATGTCGGGCCACTACGCGACGCTGCTGCGCGGCACGGTGGAGGCGATGCTGCCCTATGCCGACGTGCATATCACCGACTGGGTCGACGCCCGCATGGTGCCGCTGGCCGACGGCAGCTTCGATCTTGACGACTATATCGACTACATCGTCGACATGCTGCATGCGCTAGGCCCCGACACCCATGTGATGGCGGTGTGCCAGCCTTCGGTGCCGGTGCTGGCGGCGGCGGCACTGATGGAAGCCAAGGGTGATCCGTTCGTGCCCTCGACGATGACGCTGATGGGCGGGCCGATCGACACGCGCCGCAATCCGACAGCGGTCAATCTGCTGGCGCAGGAAAAGGGGATCGACTGGTTCCGCGACAATGTCATCATGCGCGCGCCCTGGCCTGTGCCGGGCTTCGGCCGCGAGGTCTATCCCGGCTTCCTGCAGCTTTCGGGTTTCATGAGCATGAACCTCGACCGCCACATCACCGCCCACAAGGACTTCTTCATGCATCTGGTGAAGCATGACGGTGACAATGCCGAGAAGCACCGCGAGTTCTACGACGAATATCTGGCGGTGATGGATCTGACGGCGGAATTCTACCTGCAGACCGTCGACACCGTGTTTGTCCGCCAGGCCTTGCCCAAGGGCAAAATGACGCATCGCGGTATCGCGGTCGACCCTTCGGCGATCCGCAATGTCGCCCTGTTCACGGTCGAGGGCGAGAACGACGACATCTCCGGCCTCGGCCAGACCAAGGCCGCGCACGACCTGTGCATCAACATCCCGGCCGACAGGCACGCCCATTACATGCAGCCTGCGGTCGGCCATTATGGTGTGTTCAACGGCTCGCGCTTCCGTTCCGAAATCGTGCCGCGCATCGTCGACTTCATCACCAGCTACGGCCGTCAGAACCGTGTTGCGGTGAAGCCCAAGCTGGTCAGGACCGGCAAGAAATAGGCGACCAGTGATGATGCCCGTCAATCCGCATCAGGTCGGTCTATGCCAAAATCATCGGTTGGCGCGGCCGTGCGGCGGGTCGACCTGTTGCACAATAGTCGCGTTGGCGCCACGCGGGTAACCATGCCGCAAAATCAATCCATCCTCATAATTGACACGGACTGTAAATACCCCTTAACGTTTCGTTAATAACAAGGGACAAGCGGGGACAATGATTTCCTCACCAATGGCGAGAACGCTGCGCCTGTGCGCGCTGGCCGGACTTACTGTGGCGGCAGGTTGGGCCAGTTCGGCCTCGGCGGCCGGCCCGATGATAACAGGTGGCCCGACCTCACAGCCGATCGGCCATTATGATTTCTGCAAGAGCTACGCCTCCGAATGCTCGATTCGCCCGAAGGATCTGTCGCCCGCCAGCCTGACCGGCTCGCTGTGGCGCAAGCTGCTCAGCGTCACGGCAAAGGTCAACGCCGCCGTCAAGCCGGAGAGCGACTTCGACATCTACGGCAAGGATGAGGTCTGGGCCTATCCCGACAAGGGCGTTGGCGATTGCGAGGACTATGTCCTGGAAAAGCGCCGTGAGCTGAACCGGCTGGGCGTCTCGTTTGCCGATCTGCTGATGACCGTCGTGCGCAAGCCGGATGGCGAAGGCCACGCGGTGCTGACGGTGCGCACCGACAAGGGCGACTACATCCTTGACAATCTGACCGACCAGGTCCGTTCCTGGGACCAGACCGGCTATCGTTTCCTCAAGCGGCAGGCGATCGACAATACCGGCCGGTGGGTCTCCATCCGCGGCGGCCAGCAGGTTCTGGTCGGCTCGGTCCAGTAACAAGGCAACTCATTTCGGCCGTGCCAGCGCGGCGCGGATCGACGCAGTGATGCGGCGAAGCTCGGCTTCGTCGAGCTTTTCAATATTGTCGGCCAGGAGATTGGCAAGTTCGGTCGCCGCCGGGCTAAGGCCCGACGTGTCGAGCTTGACGCGCGGATGCGAGGTTTCGGCCAGCCGCGCCAGTTCCTCGGCGTCGTCCCAAATGATGTTGAAATAGCCGATGATCTTCTGGATCAGCGTCCAGCTCGGCGCACCGCGGCGGCCGTGTTCCAGCGCCGAGAGATAGGCTGCGCTGACGCCGATCGCCTTGGCCATGTCCTTCTGGCTGACGCCGCGCTCGTTTCGCAGCACGCGAAGCTTTTCGCCGAACGGGGTCACAAGCGCACCTTCATGGATGCATCCTCATAGGTGCGTCCCTCATCGGCATGCCCTCATGAGCGTGCCCGCCGCAAGCGGACATAGAGCGCACCCGAGCCGCCATGTTTGCGGGCGGCATGGTCGTGGCTGGAGACGAGGGGCCGGAAGGCGGGTGTCGACAGCCATGACGGCACGGCGCGCCGCAAGACGCCATCACCGCCCGACGAAGAGCCCTTGCCGGTGATCACCAGGACGTAGCGGATGCCGCCGGCATGCGCCCGGCACAGGAAGGAAAACAGCAGTGAATAGGCTTGGTCCTGGGTCAGGCCATGCAGGTCGACGCGGCCCTCGATCGGCAGCCGGCCGTTCGACAGCTTGTCCAGCGTCGGTTCGTCGAGTGCATGGGAGACATGCTGCGCCTTCGGCTTTGCGGCCGCGGCAGGATTGCCCGCGACCTGTTCCGGGGGCGGCGCCTGCCTGGTCTCGTCGATCTCCGGCCCAACGTGTGGAATTTCGACGGCGGTTCTGCCCTTCAGCGGTTTTGCCGTGCGCGCCACCAGGTTCCACAGCACCCGGTCGTCCTCGCTCAGCCTGTCGATGCGCCGGGTCATCGGCCTGCTCCTCTAAACCAGCGACCGGGGGATCAGCGCATAAAAATCGGCGGCGTTGCGGATAACGCCGGCGATCTCGCCGGCCGCATCGCCCGACCCGGCAAACAAATCACCGCGGGCCGGGCCGGTGATCGCCGAACCGGTGTCCTGCGCGATCATCAACCGCCGGAACGGTTTTCCGTCGAAGGCGGTCAGGGACGGCGCGTCGATATGGAAGGGCGTGCCGAACGTGTGCAGCAGCCGGTCGACGGCGATCGAGCGGCCGGGTGTCAGCGGCACCTTGGCGGCAGCAATCGGGCCGAGCTCCCGGTCGTCGACGCCCATCTCGCGGAAGAAGATATAGGAGCGGTTGCGCCACAGGGTCTCGTCGACGCGCTCCGGATGCGCCTTGAACCAGGCACGGATCGACTGCATCGTCACCTTCTCCAGCGGGATCTCGCCTTGCTCGCTCAGGATCTTGCCCGGTCCGGTAAAGCGCTGGCCGGATTTGGCGGCATAGGTGATGCGGCGAAGCCTGCCATCGGTCATGTTGAGCCGTGCCGCGCCCTGCACGTGAATGAAGAAGGCGTCGACCTTGTCGGCGAGCCAGGCGATTTCCAGCCCTTTTCCGGCAAGCGCGCCGCGTTCGATCTCGCCGCGGTCGAAATATTCGACCGGGCCGTTCGGCGCCGCACGAGCGAAGGCGAGATAAGGATCCAAGCCGGAAGGACGATTGCCGTCGTCGATGTCGACCAGGTCGGCAGGGCGCGCCAGCAACGGTACCGAAAATCGTTCCGTGCGCACCGGCGAGGCTTCGACCTCCGGCTCATAAAAGCCGGTTACCAGGCCGGGACCACCATCTTCGGCATCGATACGGGTCGGAACGAAATGGCGCTCGAAAAAGCTTCGGGCCTGCAACCGATTCGCCGACGAAACGGTACGCGCTTCGGCATAGGCATCGGCAAAGCCATTGTAGTCGACGCCGAGCGCGCCGGAGCGGTAGGGTTTGGTCAGGATATGAAAGGCCGAGCGGCGAAAGGCGTCAAAGGCAGGGAGATGGTCGTCCTCGCCCCAGCCCGGCAATTGGCCAAAGGATTTTTCGCTGAAGGCTCGAGAAAGCGACACGACAGCCTCCGCCGCCGTCCAGTTCAGTCTTCTTCTTCGGTGGCGACAAGCTTCCAGTTCGGATCGCGCGAGCGCGTGTCGCGGGCGAAGGTCCAGACATCCTTGACCTCGGCGACGGTCTCGGGATCGCCGTCGATGACAGCGCCGGCCTTGTCGCGGGTCGCCGAAATCAGCTCGCTGACAATGCGCAGCGTGATGTGCGCCTCGCTGCCCTTCATCTCGGCCGAAACGATGTCGGCCTTGTCGATGCCGACGAAGGAGGACTGGATCTTTTCGGCTTTCGCCTCACGGTCGCCGATGGCCGCGACGAAGCCGTCATAGACCTCGCGCGACAAAAGGTTCTTCAAGGTTTTGCGGTCGCCATCCGCGTAGGCCATGACGATCATCTCATAAGCCATCTTTGCGCCGTCGACGAAGGTCTTCGGGTCGAACGTCGGATCATTGTCCTTGATCGCCCGCAGGCCCCGGTTGAGATCGGTGTCGGGCTTGGCAAAGGCATCGATCGCCGCATAGGTGTCGGCCGCCGGCTCTCCTGTCAGGCGCTTGCGCGGCAGCGAAACCACGTTCTCGGGTTTCTGGGCGGCATCCTTGTCGTTTTTGCGCGCTGCCGTATATGGATCGAAGGGCGGGCGCTCGTTGCCCGTGCGTCGGCCAAGCACGTTGCGCAGCTGGAAGAAGATCACCACCGCCGCAATCAGAAAGAAAATCGTGCCGAAGTCGAAGAAGCCCATATCTTGCGCCAATCAATCCCTGCTTTGGCCGGACCAGCGGCCAAGCAGGGGCCGCGATCACATAGCGTTCGGTATCCAAAGCATATAGAACGCATGGCGCAATCATTCAAATCAAAGGCAGCCATACCTATCTAACAGCTCTGGTGCCAGCGGCGATTGCTCGCCGGCCGGCAAAACATCGAAACGATCGGTCAAGATTTGCGTATCTCGCTGTTTCCCCTGTTCATTCTCGCGCTTCCGCTGCTGGAGATAGCCGGTTTCGTCATTGTCGGCCGCCAGATCGGCGCGCTGGCGACGGTCGGGCTGGTGCTGGCCTCGAGCGTCGCCGGCGCCTTGCTCCTTCGACACCAGGGTTTTGGCGTCATGGCCAGGGTACGTGCCGAAATGGACGCCGGGCGTGATCCGAGCGGCCAGCTTGCGCATGGCGCCATGATCGTGCTGGCCGCGATCCTTTTGATTATCCCCGGCTTCATCTCGGATATTTTCGGCATTCTGCTGTTCCTGCCGCCAGTGCGCGATCTTGCCTGGCGGATGCTGAAAGGCCGCATCGTGCTGGCCACCGATTTCAGCAGTGGTTTGCGGGCAAGGCAACGCGGCAAGATCATCGATCTCGACGACGGCGACTATTCGCGTGCCGACGACCATACGCGCGGACCGGATTCTCCCTGGCGCCGCCTCAAGGACGAGTAGCCGCAAAGCAACCAGCGTCTTTTGCAAACTTGTCTTGTCGGGCCGGCCATGATAGCGAACGCCCGAATTTCAATCCGGTCAGCAACGCTGCCCAGGCAAAAGGACCACAGCTTATGGCCAGCAACGACGACGCGCCGACCGGCGCAGCCAACGGTAATGGAAATGCGGCGCAGCCTTCGCTCAACGTGCTTGCGCAATATGTGAAGGACCTGTCCTTCGAAAGCCCCGGTGCACCGAACTCGCTGCGCGGTCGCGACAAGGCACCCGGCATCGCCATCAACGTCAACGTCAACGCCAATCCGCTTTCGGACAAGCAGTTCGACGTCAATTTGACGCTGAACGCCAAAGCGTCGTTCGACCAGGAAGTGCTGTTCAATGTCGAACTGGTCTATGGCGGCGTCTTCGCCATCAGCGGCTTCCCGCAGGAGCACATGCTGCCGATCCTGTTCATCGAATGCCCGCGGCTGCTGTTCCCGTTCGCGCGGCAGATCATTGCCGAGGCAACACGCAACGGCGGCTTCCCGCCGCTGATGCTGGACCCGATCGATTTCGCGCAGATGTTCCAGCAGAAGCTGGCAGAGGACCAGGCTGCCGCCAAGGTCAAGGTGAGCTGAGCGCGGCTGCTAGAGCGTCGGACATTCAGGTTGAATCGCGAAGGATTCCGCTAACGTCGGGTTTGTGATTCACTTCCTTAAGGAGGTGATTTGC
>NZ_JAMYOC010000036.1:0-42090 GCF_040319475.1 Mesorhizobium sp. M0904
CAAGGGGGCGGAGCTCACAAAGACGAGCGAAATCCCTGCGATCCCGCCCCATCCAAACATCCCCGGTTACTGCGCAACAGGCCCCTCGTGGGGGAGATTGACTAGACGACGACCGTCTTCAGCCGCTCGGCGATCAGTGCCGCGAGCCGCGTCGCCACCTCATCCTTGCTCATCTCCGGCCATTCCTCGACGCCGGCCTTTGAGACGATCCGCACCTTGTTGCGGTCGCCGCCCATCACGCCCGGAGCACCATCTTCATGCGAGACATCATTGGCGACGATAAGATCGGCCCCCTTTTTTGCAAGCTTGGCCTCGGCATTCCTGACCAGATCCTGCGTCTCCGCAGCGAAACCGACCACCAGCATCGGCCGCTTTTTGTGATGCCCGACACCGGCAAGAATATCGGGATTTTCCACCATCTGCAGCGCCGGCGGCCCCTCGCCCGCCACCTTCTTGATCTTTTCCCCGGCCGAACTTTGAGTGCGCCAGTCGGCGACAGCCGCGACGAACACTGCCGCGTCGGCCGGCAGCAGCTGCTCGACAGCGTCCTTCATCTCGACGGCCGTTTCGACATGCAGCGTGGCGACGCCGGCCGGATCGGCAATGCCAACCGGACCGGAGACGAGACGCACATCGGCGCCGAGCCTGGCCAGCGCCGCCGCAATGGCGTGGCCCTGCTTGCCCGACGACCGGTTGGCGATGTAGCGGACCGGGTCGATCGGCTCATGCGTCGGCCCGGAGGTGACAATGATCTTCCTGCCTGCCAGCGGCTTTGGCCGGCCGTCGAGCAGCGCCTCGATCGCGGCGACGATCTCCAGCGGCTCGGCCATGCGGCCCTCGCCCACCTCGTTGCTCTCGGCCATCTCGCCCTTCGCCGGGCCGACGAATGCGACGCCGTCCTTGCTCAGCGCCGCACGGTTGCGGCGGACCGCCGGATGCGCCCACATTTTCGGGTTCATCGCCGGCGCCATCAAAACTCGCTTGTCGGTGGCGATGAGCACGGTCGAAGCAAGGTCGTTGGCATGGCCATTGGCGAGCTTTGCCATCAGGTCGGCGGTGGCCGGCGCCACGACCACAAGGTCGGCCTCGCGCGACAGCCTGATATGGCCGATATCGTGCTCGTCCTGCCGGTCGAACAGTTCGGTGAAAACATGGTCGGCGGACAGCGCCCCGGCCGACAGCGTGGTGACGAATTCCTGCGCCGCGGCGGTCATCACCACCCGCACTGCCGCACCGCGCTCGCGCAGCCGACGGATCAGGTCGAGCGCCTTGTAGGCAGCAATGCCTCCGCCGATGATGAGCAGGATGCGCTTGCCGGAGAGGGTCATGCCCGAGGCCAGTTCTTGTCCAATGTCATGCCGGCTTCAGCGCCGATTCGATGTCGGTATGGATGAAATCGTCACCCTTGAAAAGTAGCGGCAGGTTTCGGGTCTTGGCCAGGGCATAGGCGAAACAGTCGCCCATGTTGAGGTCAGCACGATGGCGGGATCCGCGACCGTACCGAGAGTAGGCAAGTCGTGCGACCTCGAGCTGAGCCAGATCAAAAGGAACGACCGTCAGTTCGAGGCGGTCGATGAGCACCTGAAGTTCGGCGGGGTTGATGCCACCGCTGGACCGGTTCGCCACACAATGTGCCTCCAGAAGTGTTGCAGTGCTTATCAGTACAGCAGATGAGGTGCCGAAAACATCGACGAATGCAGCCGCATCCGGCTCTGCGCCGATGATTGCGATTAACGCAGACGTATCAACTGCAACGGTCACAGAAGTCCCTCATCCCACATGTGATCAGTAAGCGCTTTGAGGTCAATGGGGTGTTCTGATTTCCGTCCGAGCGCCAAGATCTCGTCACGTGACGCTTTCAGCCGCCACTCCCCGTTCTGGAGCTTGCTCTCGGGGATCGTCACTTTGCGCAAGGCATCCCGCGCTTCCTGCTCCATCGAAACGCCGCGCGCGGCAGCGCGTTCGCGCAGCACCTGCTTCACTTCGTCATCAAGATTACGGATTGTGATAGTGCTCATAGCGTAGCTCCTCGCCGTTACATAAGCGACAAGCGGCGTGATTGCAATGACAGCACTGCTGTCATTGCAATCAGAGCAGCTTCCAGGCGATATACACCAGCGTCAGCGCGATCACCCACAGCGCCAGCCGGCCGGAGCGGGTGTGGCGCGCCTCGGCTTTGCCGATCGCGTCCGCCGTCCCCTCGTCGAAGCGCAGGCCGTTTTCGGCCATCAGGTCGATCTCACGCGACAGCCGCTCGGTACGGGCAGCGAGGTCCGGCGCCTGACGCGCCAGCGCCAGCAGCGCGCTGGCACCGTCGCGCGCATCGGCCAGCAGCGCGCGCGGGCCGAGATTGCGGGCAATCCAGCCGCTGACCACCGGCTCCGACGTCTTCCACATGTTGAAGGCCGGGTCGAGGGTGCGGGCGACGCCTTCGACAACGACCATGGTCTTCTGCAGCAGCACCAGTTCGGATCGCGTCGCCATGTCGAACAGGTCGGTCACCTCGAACAGCAGCGTCAACAGCTTGGCCATCGAGATGGTCTCGGCCGGCTGGCCGTGGATCGGTTCGCCGATCGCCCGGATCGCCTGGGCGAAAGCCGCAACATTGTGCTGGCGCGGCACGTAGCCGGCCTCGAAATGCACTTCGGCGACGCGCTGGTAATCGCGCGTAATGAAGCCGTAGAGGATTTCGGCGAGGAACCGGCGCTCCTTCCTGCCGAGCCGGCCGGCAATGCCGAGATCGACGGCGACGATGGTGCCGTCGGCTTCGATAAACAGGTTGCCCGGGTGCATGTCGGCGTGGAAGAAACCGTCACGCAGCGTATGGCGCAGAAACGACTGAACGAGGTTGGCGGCAATCGCCTTCAGGTCGTGGCCGGCGGCGGCTAGGCCGGCAATGTCGTTCATCTTGATGCCGTCGACCCATTCCATGGTCAGCACGTCACGACCGGTGCGCTCCCAGTCGACCGACGGCACACGGAAGCCGGGATCGTCCTTGGTATTCTCGCCAAGCTCCGAAAAAGCCGCCGCCTCCAGCCTCAGGTCCATTTCGATTTTGGTCGTCTGGGCCAGTGTCTCGGTCACCTCGACCGGCCGCAGCCGGCGCGACGACGGGATGTATTTTTCCTGCAGCCGGGCGGCGAGAAAATAGCTCTCGAGATCGCGAAAGAAGCGGCGGCGCACGCCCGGCCGGATGACCTTCACCGCCACCCGGGTAACGACGCCGTTCTGCAGGATTTCGGCGGTATGGACCTGGGCGATCGAGGCGGCGGCCACGGCCTCGCCAAAACTGACATAGAGCTCGTCGACCCTGCGTCCGAGCGAGGCCTCTATCGCGGCGACAGCCTCGGCCTTCGGAAACGTCTGCATCTTGTCCTGCAGCATGGCAAGATCAAGCGCGATATCGTTTCCGACGACATCCGGCCGTGTCGCCAGGAACTGGCCGAGCTTGACGTAAGACGGGCCGAGCCGCACGACCGCCTTGGCCAGCCTGTCGCCACGCTCATAGGCAAGCGCGTGACGGCGGGTGAACAGCCGGGCCATGCGCCAGCCGAATTTCGGCAAGCCGAAGAGCTCGTCACCGGGCAAAGCCGCGATGACACCCTCGCGGACCAGCACCCAGCCGGCCCGCACGAGCCTGAAACCAGCGCCGATGCTGCTCATAGCTGGCTTTGCCCCGCCGATTTCCTAGACCGGCGAAGAGCACATTGAGTACGAAGGATACGGGCCAGCTTCAAAGCTTCCAGCCCGAGTGGAGCGCGGCGATGCCGCCGGAGTAGTTGCGGAATGAGACGCGCTCGAAGCCCGCGCGCGAAATCATCGTCGCGAAATTCTGCTGATTGGGAAATTTGCGGATCGATTCGACCAGATAGGAATATGGCTCGCCATCGCCGGTCACCATCTTGCCGATCCGCGGGATGGCGTTGAACGACCATGCTTCGTAGACTTTGTCGAGCAGCGGCATCTCGACCTCGGAGAATTCAAGGCAGAGAAAGCGCCCGCCGGGCTTCAGCACGCGATAGGCTTCGGCGAGCGCCACATCGATGCGCGGCACGTTGCGGATGCCGAAAGCGATGGTGTAGGCGTCGAAAGTAGCGTCGGCAAAAGGCAGTTCCTCGGCATTGGCTTCGACGAAATCGGTATTTGCCGACAGGCCCTTTTTCTCGGCCCGGTCGCGGCCGACCGCGAGCATCGAGCCGTTGATGTCGAGAACCGTTGCATGAGCGTGCCTGCCGCTCGCCTCGACGATGCGGAAGGCGACATCGCCGGTGCCGCCGGCAACGTCGAGAACGCTCCAGCCCGGCCGCTTCGGTGGATTGAGCCAGGCGACCAAGGCGTCCTTCCACAACCGATGCAACCCCGCCGACATCAGGTCGTTCATCAGGTCGTAGCGGTTCGCCACCTTGTGGAAAACATCATTGACCAGGGACTGCTTGTCGCCTGGTCCTACCCGCTTGAAACCATAGGAGGTTTCCATGCCGCCCGCAGCAGTGGTTCTTTCAACCGACATCGTTTTGATCCGCCATAAAATCGGCGGGACCATAGCCGATCGATGGTGCGGGCGCTATTGTTTAAGGCGCGGTGTTCGGCCGCGCTTCGAAGCAGGTTCCGGAAAAGTGTCACACGGTTCCGACAGGAACTTGCGTCATAAGAAAAAAAGCCTGACGGGATAATTGAATGCCTTTGAAAGCAGAACTGCACTGCCACATCGAAGGGGCAGCGGCGCCTGAACTCGTCCTCCGCCAGGCTGAGAAATACGGCAAGGATGCCTCGCCCTACATCCAGGACGGCTCCTTCGTGTGGCACGACTTCACCTCTTTCCTCGCCGCCTACGACTTCTCGTCGGACCTGTTCCGCACCGAAGAAGACTATGCGCGGCTGGCCGATCACTACCTGACCAGCCTCGCCCGCGACGGCGCCATCTATTCCGAGGTTTTCACCTCGCCCGACCATGCAAGCAAGGCTGGGCTGTCGCCGAAGGCCTATACCGACGCGCTCGGCGAAGGCATGGCCCGCGCCAAGGCGAAGACCGGCATCGAAGGCCGCATGATCGTCACCGGCGTGCGCAATTTCGGTGTCGAATCGATCGAACGGGCGGCACGTTTCGCCGCCCGGTGTGGGCATCCGCTGGTCACCGGTTTCGGCGTCGCCGGCGACGAGCGGATAGGTGATCTGGAAGATTATGTCAGGGCCTTCGAGATCGCCCGCGAGGCCGGCCTCGGCATCACCGTGCATGCCGGCGAATTGATGGGCTGGGAGAGCGTCGAGGCGGCACTCGACCACATCCGCCCGTCTCGCATCGGCCATGGCGTGCGCGCCATCGAGAACCCCGATCTCGTGCGGCGCATCGCCGACGAAGGCGTCGTGCTCGAATGCTGCCCCGGCTCCAACATCGCGCTGAAAATCTTTGACAGTTTCGCCGACCATCCCTTTCCCGCCTTGAAGGCGGCGGGCTGCAAGGTGACGCTCAACTCAGATGACCCGCCCTATTTCTGGACCTCGCTGAAACGCGAATACGACATCGCCGCCGAGCATT
The DNA here is from genome assembly GCF_040319475.1 of Mesorhizobium sp. M0904. NCBI lineage: Bacteria > Pseudomonadati > Pseudomonadota > Alphaproteobacteria > Hyphomicrobiales > Phyllobacteriaceae > Mesorhizobium > Mesorhizobium sp. M0904. Next base: position 5,537 of record NZ_JAMYOC010000036.1, read on the forward strand.
TTGCGATGGACGACAAGGCGCTCACCGCCGTCACCAGGACGGCCATCGAGGCAGCCTTCGTCGACAGGAAGACCAGGGCGGCGCTGCTGGGCAGGCTCGGCGCCAAGGGCAGGTGAATGGTGAATGGCTCACCCGGCGCTTCGGTCCGTCAACTGCGGGCTTTGCCGCGCACCAAGGACTCGCAAACCAGTTCACTATTCACTATTCACCATTCACCATTCACTTGCGCAGTTGGAGAACACCATGAAGGGCGTCACCGTCGTCGACCATCCGCTTGTCCAGCACAAGCTGACCATCATGCGCAAGAAAGAGACTTCGACGGCCGGCTTCCGGCGGCTGCTGCGCGAGATCTCGCTGCTGCTCGGCTACGAGGTCACCCGCAACCTGGAACTGACGACGACGACGATCGAGACGCCGATCGAGACGATGGAGGCGCCGACGCTGGAGGGCAAGAAACTGGTTTTCGCCTCGGTGTTGCGCGCCGGCAACGGCTTGCTCGAAGGCCTGCTCGATCTGGTGCCGGCGGCGCGTGTCGCCCATATCGGCCTCTACCGCGACCATGAGACGCTGGAAGCGGTCGAGTATTTCTTCAAGGCGCCGGGCGACCTCGCCGACCGGCTGGTGATCGTCGTCGACCCGATGCTGGCGACCGCCAATTCGGCGATCGCGGCGATCGACAAGCTGAAAGGCCGCGGTGCCACCAACATCCGCTTCCTCTGCTTGTTGGCGGCACCAGAGGGCCTTGAGCGGTTCACCCACGCGCATCCCGATGTTCCCGTCTTCACCGCTTCCATCGACCGCCAGCTCAACGAGAAGGGCTACATCATGCCCGGCCTTGGCGATGCCGGCGACCGCATGTACGGCACCAAATAGATCCGTTTACCGACTGTTTACGCAAACGGCTGGTTTCCGCATTCGTTAAAGCGGCAAACACCATGTCGGACTAAGGATCGGCAACCACAAAGGCCGGTCCATGCTGCGCAAGCTTCTCATCCTTGGCGTGTTTGCCGGAACGTCGGCATCGCTGCCGATCGTATATCAGTCCAATTCACAGGTAATCGAGCGGCTGTTGAAATCCGCCATCGGGGCCAGGCCGGCCGACACCCAAACCGACCTGAATCTCGCCGCCGTTCGGGACAGGCCGGCGACGCCGCAGCCGCTCGGCCGCAAGGTCGTCGTCACCGCGGACGCGCGCGGGCATTTCATGTCGGTCTTCAAGTTGAACGGCCGACAGATCGACGGCATGATCGATACCGGCGCGACGCTCGTCGCCATCAACAGTTCGACCGCGCGCAGGATCGGCATCTCGCTCAATCCGACGGACTTCAGCCATCAGGTCAACACCGCCAACGGTGCGATCAAGGCCGCCGTGGTGACGATTGATCGGCTGCAGATCGGCAGGATCACCGTCGAGGGCGTCGAGGCCGTCGTGCTCGACGACAGGGCGCTGCACACCAACCTGATCGGCATGAGCTTTCTGCAGCGGCTCGAAAAATACCAGGTCGAAGACGGCACGCTGCTGCTGGTTCAGTAGGCAGTGATCCCGAACCGCAGGTCCACGCCAGCGAAAAGGGGACCGGTCGTCGGACAAGATCATGGTCCAAGAAAGATAGAGCCCATTCGATACCATCGGAATGGGCTCTATCCGCGCGGCAGGATCCGCCGGATGACGGTTTTCTCCGTGGCCGGTCTGGAAGGGCCGATCGTATAGGCCGAAAGCACGACGGCCGCGGCCGCTTCGGCATCCCCGGTATTTCGGGCATGGACTAGTGCCAGCGCTTCGCCGGCCCGCACTTCGGCGCCGACCGGCAACAGCCTGGTGATGCCGACGGCGTGATCGATCCTGTCGTCGGGCCGCGTCCGCCCGCCGCCAAGCCCGACCACGGCAAGCCCGATCTCGCGCGTCGCGATGCCGGAGACAAAGCCGTTCGCGCTCGCCTTGACCGCGAATTCCGTTGCCGCTTTCGGCAGATATTTTTCCGGATTGTCGACAAAGTCGGCGGGACCACCCAGTGCCGCCACCATGCGCGCGAAGATGGAAGCGGCGCGGCCGCCGGCCAGCGTCTCGGCGGCGCGGCGCAGGCCGTCCTGGTTGGACGACACCAGGCCTGCCGATTGCAGCATCTCGGCGGCCAGCGCCAGCGTCAAGTCCTCCAGCCGCCGGTCGCGAAAGCGGCCGGTGAGAAAATCGACGGCGTTGCGCATCTCGACCGCATTGCCGGCGGCGGAGGCCAGCGGCTCGTTCATGCCGGTGACCAGCGCCGATGCCTTCAGGCCGGCGCCATTGGCGACCTCGACCAGGCTGTTGGCCAGCGCGGTTGCGTCGCGCGATTTCTCCATGAAGGCGCCGTTGCCGACCTTGACGTCGAGCACCAGCGAACCAAGGCCGGCCGCCAGCTTCTTCGACAGGATCGAGGCGGTGATCAGCGGCACGGATTCGACCGTTCCCGTCACATCGCGGATCGCGTAGAGCCTGGCGTCGGCGGGTGCGAGGTCTGCGGTCTGGCCGATGATGGCGCAGCCGGTTTCAAGCACGGTCTTGCGGAAGCGCGCAACATCCGGCTGGCTGATATAGCCGGGGATGGCATCCATTTTGTCCAGCGTGCCGCCGGTATGGCCCAGACCCCTGCCGGAAATCATCGGCACATAGGCGCCGCAGGCAGCGACGATCGGCGCCAGCATCAAGGAGACATTGTCGCCGACGCCGCCCGTCGAATGCTTGTCGGTGACCGGGCCGGGCAGATCCGACCAGTCGAGCACATCGCCGGAATCGCGCATCGCCATAGTCAGCGCCACCGCCTCGTCGCGGCTCATGCCGTTGAAGAATACTGCCATGGCGAGGGCACCGACCTGTGCGTCGGTAACGGTGCCGGCGGCCAAGCCCTCGATGAAGAACGCGATCTCCTCAGCCGAGAGCTTCTGCCCGTCGCGCTTGCGGCGGATGATTTCCTGGGGAAGCATCAGGCGTCGACCCTGTGCTCCGGAAGCCCGTCCTGAAAAACACGCTGCAGGATGGTCGCCAGCCGCGCACCGCCGACCGGCGCCATGTCCTTGGTCTCCTGGTGCGACAGCTCGGCTCCGGTCATGCCAGCGGCAAGGTTGGTCACGACCGAACAGGCGGCGACGCGCAGCCCGAGGAAGCGCGCGAGAATGACCTCCGGCACCGTCGACATGCCGACCGCGTTGGCGCCCATGACGCGCGCCATGCGGATCTCGGCGGGCGTCTCGAAGCATGGGCCGGAGAACCACATATAGACGCCCTTGTGCAGCATGGTACCGGTCGCCTTCGCCGCCCGCTCGATGGCGGAGCGGAGATCGGCGTCATAGGCTTCGGTCAGGCCGACGAAACGGCGGTCGCTCGGTTCGCCGATCAGCGGGTTGGACCCCGAGAAATTGATGTGGTCGGTGATCAGCATTACCGAGCCCGGCCCCATCCCGGGATCGACCGAACCGGCGGCGTTGGTGAGGATCAGCCGGGAGATGCCGATGCCGGCGAGCACTTCCAACGCCGGCCGCATCGCCGCTGCGTTGCCGTGCTCGTAATAGTGTGCGCGGCCGGACAGCATCAGCACCGGCGTGCCGGCAAAGAGCCCCGCCACCACCTCGCCGGCATGGCCGCTGACACCGCTTCGGGGAACCCCGGCAAGTCGGCGTAGGAGATGCGCACCGCATCCTCGACCTGGTCGACGAGCCCGCCAAGCCCTGACCCCAGCACCAAGGCCGTGGTCGGCGCCAGCCCATCCAGCCTTTCGACGAGGTGATCGAGCGCTTCCTTCATTTCAGCACATCGCCTTCAAACCCGTATGGCAACAACTCGCCCATGGTCACGGTCTCGACCACGCCGCTGTCATCGCAGAGATAGAACTTCGTTTCCGGCCGGCAGAATTCGGCCAGCCGCTGCCGGCAGCCGCCGCAGGGCGAGCATTTTGCCACGCGTTCGGCGATCACGGCGATTTCCGTGATCTTGCCGCCGCCGCCCATGACGTAGTGGCCGAGCGCGGTGGTTTCGGCGCACCAGCCCTCAGGATAGGACGCGATCTCGACATTGGCGCCGGTGAAGACACGCCCGTCCTCGGTGCGCAACGCCGCGCCGACCGGAAATTTCGAATAGGGCGCATAGGCCTTGGCCATGGCGGCTTTCGCCGCTTCGAACAGATCATGAGTCATGATAGATCAGCGTTCCTTGACATAAGGCACGCCGCCGGCGCGCGGCGGGATTGCCTTGCCGATGAAGCCGGCAAGCAGGATGACGGTCAGCACATAGGGCAGCGCCTGCATGAATTGCACCGGCACCTTGCCGATCAGCGGCAGCGGCGTGCCTTGCAGGCGGATCGACGCGGCGTCGAGGAAGCCGAACAGCAGGCAGGCGAACATGGCGTTGACCGGTTTCCATTTGGCGAAGATCAGCGCGGCCAGCGCGATGTAGCCCTTGCCGGCGGTCATGTCCTTCACGAAGCCGCCATTCTGCACCATCGACAGATAGGCGCCGGCAATGCCGGTGAGCACGCCGGTGCAAATCAGCGCCCGGTAGCGCAGCCAGGCGACCGAGATGCCGGCGGTGTCGACCGCAGCCGGGTTCTCGCCGACAGCGCGCAGGCGGAGCCCAAAGCGGGTGCGAAACAGCACCCACCAGGTGAACGGCACGGCCAGGAAGGCGAGATAGACCAGCACGGAGTGGCCGGAGATGAGTTCCGAATAGATCGGCCCGAGAATCGGAACGCCCCTGAGCGCATCCGCGCCCGGCCAGATGATTGCTTCGAAGCGCTCGCCGGCAGCCAGCGCCGGCGTGCGCCCGCCTTGCTGGAACCAGGCCTGGCCGAGCATGATCGTCGATCCGGCGGCAATGAAATTGATCGCGACGCCGGAAACGATCTGGTTGCCGCGATGGGTGATCGAGGCAAAGCCGTGGATCAGCGCGAAGGCAACCGAGATGAGGATGGCCATGCCGAGGCCGAGATAGGCCGAGTGGAAGACCGAGGCGGCGGCCGCACCGGCGAAGGCGCCGACAAGCATCTTGCCCTCGAGCCCGATGTCGAAGACGCCGGCCCGCTCCGAATAGAGGCCGGCGAGGCAGGCGAGCAGCAAGGGGACCGAAAGGCGGATGGTCGAGTCCAGGACCTGTACGATGGCGTTGAAGAAATCCATCTCAGGCGCCCTTCCCTTTGACCGCTTCCATGCCGACCGATTTCGGGCTGAGCGAGGCGAACAACGCCTGGACATAGGGCCGGAACATATGCTCGAGCGCGCCGGCGAACAGGATCACGAGGCCCTGGATGATGACGATCATGTCGCGGCTGATCGCCGGCATCTCGAAGGCGAGCTCGGCGCCGCCCTGGTAGAGCATGCCGAACAGGATCGCCGCCAGCACGATGCCGACCGGGTGCAGGCGACCCATCAGCGCCACCGCGATGCCGACGAAACCGGCGCCCGAAACGAATTCGAGCGCGACATTGTGCTGGTCGCCCATCGTCGGGTTGAGCGCCATCATGCCGGCCAACGCGCCCGAGATCATCATCGCAATGATGATGATGCGTATCTCCGAAATCCCGGCATAACGCGCCGCTTTCGGGCTGTGGCCATAGGTGCGCATCTCGTAGCCGAGCTTCGTGCGCCAGATCAGCACCCACACCAGAAAGGCCATGGCTAGCGCCAGCAGGGAACTGACGTTGAATGGCGCCGAACGGATTTTGGCGCCGAACAATTCGATGACCCAGTTGAGCTTCGGCAATTGCGCGCCTTCGAGGAAGGTGCGCGTCTGCGGCGCCATCGAGCCGGGCGGCTTCAGCATCCCCACCAGCGCATAGACCATGACGCTGGCGGCGATGAAGTTGAACATGATGGTGGTTATGACGATGTGCGAGCCGCGCTTGGCCTGCAGATAGGCCGGGATCAGCGCCCACAGCGCGCCCATCGCCGCGGCGGCGATAATGGCAATCGGGAAGGTCAGCCACCAGGGCAGCACGCTGTCGAAGGCCAGGCAAACGATGCCGATACCGAGACCGGCGATATAGCCCTGGCCCTCGCCACCGATGTTGAACAGGCCGCAATGCGCCGCAACCGCCACCGAAAGCCCGCTGAAGATGAAGGTGGTAGCATAGAAAAGTGTAAACGCGATGCCTTGGCCGCGACCGAAGGCGCCCTCGACCAGGATGACAGCCGCGCGCAACGGGTTCTCACCGACCAATATGACGACGAAGCCGGCAACGACGAAGGCGACGAACAGATTGATCAGCGGGATCAGCACGTAGTCGGCCCAGGCCGGGAGCTTGGCATAGGGAGTGCTCATTCCGCCGCCTCGCGCTGCTCGACGCCGGCCATCAGCAGGCCGAGCTCGCCCTCGGTCGCGTCGGGGCCGCGTTCGCCGACGATGCGGCCGGCAAACATCACCAGGATGCGGTCGGACAGCGAGCGGATCTCGTCGAGTTCGACCGAAACCACCAGCACCGCCTTGCCCTGGTCGCGCATGGCGATGAGGCGCTTGTGGATGAATTCGATGGCGCCGACATCGACGCCGCGCGTCGGCTGGCCGACGATCAACACGCCGGGATCTTGTTCCATTTCCCGCGCCAGCACGATCTTCTGCTGGTTGCCGCCGGAGAAATTGGCGGTCTTGAGGCGGCAGTCCGCCGGGCGGATGTCATATTTGACGATCTTGTCCCGGGCATCGTCACGGATGGCGTCGATGTCGAGAAACGGCCCCTTCAGATAGCGCTCATCGTCCTGGTAGCCGAGGATCGAATTCTCGTTCTCCTCGAAGGCCAGCACCAGCCCGACGTGATGGCGGTCCTCCGGCACATGAGCAAGGCCGCGCTCGCGCAGCTCGCCAGGGTCGGCGGCGCCGGTGAGGTCGATCGGCTTGCCGTCGAGCATGACCGAGCCCGAAACGGCATGCCTGATGCCGGAAATCGCCTCGAGCAATTCGGACTGCCCGTTGCCGGCGACGCCGGCAATGCCGACGATCTCGCCGGCATGGACGTCGAAGGAGACGTCGTCGACCATGGTGACGCCGCGGGAATCCTTGACCGTCAGGTTCTTGACCGCGAGCTTGACGCCGCCGGCCTTCGCCTCGCCCTTCTCGACGCGCAGCAGCACGCGCCGGCCGACCATCAGCTCCGCCAGTTCCTCGACCGTGGTCTTCCTAGTTTCGCGTGTCGCCACCATCGTGCCCTGGCGCATCACCGAGACGGTGTCGGTGATCGCCATGATCTCGCGCAGCTTGTGGGTGATCAGCACGATCGTCTTGCCCTGCTCCTTCAGCTGCCTGAGGATGCGGAACAGATGGTCGGCCTCGGCCGGCGTCAGCACGCCCGTTGGCTCGTCGAGGATCAGGATTTCGGCGCCGCGATAGAGCGCCTTGAGGATTTCGACGCGTTGTTGCAGGCCGACCGGCAACTCCTCGATGATGGCGTCGGGATCGACTTCGAGCCCGTATTCGCGCTCGAGCCGCTCCAGCTCGGAACGCGCCTTGGCGATGCTCTTCTTCAGCAGTGCATCGCTTTCGGCGCCGAGAATGACGTTTTCCAGGACCGAGAAATTGTCGACCAGCATGAAATGCTGATGGACCATGCCGATGCCGAGCGCGATCGCATCATTCGGTGTCTTGATCGATGCCGGCTGGCCGCCGACACGGATTTCGCCGGAATCGGCCTGGTAGAAACCATAGAGGATCGACATCAGCGTCGACTTGCCGGCGCCGTTCTCACCGACGATGCCATGGATGGTGCCCCGCATAATCTCCAGATTGATGTCGCGGTTGGCGCGCACGGCGCCAAAGCTCTTGTCGATGCCGATCAGCTCGATTGCGGCTTGCGCCATGCAGCCTGTTCCCACTGTTATTTTTTTACCGCTTGGTCAAACGCCTAGCATGACGCCCAGTCTATGCCAATTGGGTCTATGTCAATTGCCCGGAGCAGGGTTCACTCTCGACAAATCCCGCCATGCTTGTCAATTTCCAACGTGGCCGCAGCCTGCACAATCGCCTGATCGAGGATTTGAGATGACCATGCCCGCCCACATGCCCGACCACCGGCTGACGACGCTGGAAATCCGCGCCGCCGAGCAGGAGAAGACAATCGAGGAACTGTCAGGCCAGATCGCCGAGCAGTGGAAGGTGATCGAGCGCATGCAGCGCAAGCTCGACGCGCTGGCCGAGCGCTTCCTGGCGCTGGAGGAACAGGCCGCACCCGACGTGCCGGTGACCAAGCCGCCGCACTGGTGAGCGGCTGACAATGCAAAACCGCCGGGCTTTCACCCGGCGGCTCGTCAGTCTTCAATGTCGATCAATCAATACGGGCAGGCATTGTCCGACATGTAGTCGTGCACCTTGATGGTGCCGGCGATGATGTCGGCCTTGGCCTTTTCGACCGCTGCCTTCATCGCGTCGTCGACAAGCGCCTTGTTGTTGTCGTCCATGGCGTAGTCGACGCCGCCTTCCTTGAGGCCGAGATCGTTGACGCCGGCCGTGAACTTGCCGTTCTTGGCATCCATGAAGGTGTTGTAGACGGCAACGTCGACGCGCTTGACCATGGAGGTCAACACCTTGCCGGGTTGCAGGCCGTTCTGGTTGGAATCGACGCCGATGCCGAGCTTGCCGGCGTCGGCCGCTGCCTGCAGCACGCCGACACCGGTGCCGCCTGCCGCCGCGTAGATTACGTCGGCGCCCTGGTCGATCTGCGTCTTGGCGATCTCGCCGCCCTTGGCCGGATCGTTCCAGGCTGCCGGCGTATCGCCGGTCATGTTCTGGATGACGTCGGTGGCGCCGGCCGCCTTGGCGCCGCCTACATAGCCGCAGCCGAACCTGCGGATCAGCGGAATATCCATGCCGCCGACGAAGCCGACCTTCTTGGTCTTGGAAGCCATCGCCGCCATCACGCCGACGAGGTACGAGCCTTCCTGCTCCTTATAGACCAGGGAGCGGACATTGGGCTTGTCGACGACCATATCGATGATGGCGAATTTGGTGTCGGGGAACTCGGTGGCGATCTTGTCAAGCGCGTCGGCCCAGGAGAAGCCAGCCATGACGATCGGATTGCGGCCGTCCTCGGCGAAGCGGCGCAGCGCCTGCTCGCGCTGGGTGGCGTTGCTGACCTCGAATTCCACATAGGGGATGCCGGTCTCGGTCTTGAACTTTTCGGCGCCGTTGAAGGACGCTTCGTTGAACGACTTGTCGAACTTGCCGCCGAGATCATAGAGGATCGCGGGTTGAATGTCCGCGGCGAAGGCCGGGAGAACCATTGCAGCTGCGGCCATAAGGCCGAGAACGATACGTTTCATGTGATCCACACCCCTGTCGGTTATTTGTCCATTATGCACCGCATGCCGGCCCGGTTCTCCGGCAGGCATGCAGCGTCAGGCAGGAGTGTCTTCCTCCCGCTTCGGGTCAATCTGGCACGGCCCGAAACAAAATTCACGTGGAATTTTGACCCTTTGGAAAAGCATGGCGCCGCATCGCGGCGCCACAGCATATTCCTTGCGTCAGGGGCATAATCAGGCGGAGACGGCGGCCGGAATGGCGCAGGAGACGCCGGTTCCCCGCAGGCCGCAATAGCCGTAGGGGTTCTTCGCCAGATATTGCTGGTGGTCTTCCTCGGCGAAGTAGAATTCCGGCGCCGGTGCGATCTCGGTGGTGATCTTGCCGCGTCCGGCACCGCGCAGCGAAGCCTCGTAGGCATCGCGCGAGGCGAGCGCCGCCTGGTACTGCGCGTCGTTGAACGTATAGATCGCCGAGCGGTAGGTGGTGCCGACATCATTGCCCTGGCGCATGCCTTGCGTCGGGTCGTGACTTTCCCAGAACAGCTTCAAAAGCTCGGCATAGGACACGATCTTGGGATCGTAGACGACGAGCACGACTTCGGCATGGCCTGTGAGCCCGGTGCAGGTTTCCTGATAGGTCGGGTTGGGCGTGACGCCGCCGGCATAGCCGGCCGCCGTGACCCAGACGCCCTCGACCTGCCAGAACAGGCGCTCGGCGCCCCAGAAGCAACCCAGCCCGAACATCGCCGTTTCCAGCCCTTCGGGATAAGGACCCTTGAGCGGCCTGTTCGAGACGAAGTGCTTCGATGCAGTCGGGATCGGCCGGTCGCGGCCGGGCAGCGCCTCGGAGGGCTTCGGCAGGTTGAGCTTCTTGTTCAGCATGTCGCTGAGAAACATAGTGCGGTTTCCTTTTCTTCTTGGTTGAGCCTTCCCCGGCACGGGAACACCGGGTCAGGCTGGAAATGTCAGGTCGCGGCGAACCGCCCGCTGGGGCGCGGCCGCCTGTAGCCGATGGCGTAAAGAATGAACGCCAGCACCGCGAACACGGCGAAGCCGGGCTGGCTGAGCACCCAGGCGATGGCGCCATCCCACAGCAGCGGATTGACCTTGTCGCGGACGAAGCTTTCGAAGGCGCTGCGCGTATCCGGCGAGACCGCGAGCCAGCTGGAATTAAGCGGTGTCATCACCAGCGCCGAAGCCGCCACCGACCGTGTCGCATCGAGCACGGCCATGATGACCGAAACCGACAGCGCGACCATTGCAGCGAGACGAAAGATGAAGCGGAACATCCAGACCCTTCCTCCCCAGGAGATTATCAGAATGTCGTATCGGACTGTTAGATAGGATCTACTTGCTTCGCCTGCAATCGCGACACGCGAAGTTGAACCGGCGACCGCCGGTTCGCTGGAACCGGCGGCGCGCCGGACGGCGAGCACACCTCGGCCGCCCCTTTCGATAGGCTCCCTACGGGTGCTCCGGTAACATGGGGTGAGCATCCGTATCCGGCAAAGCGAATAGACTATCGTTATGTCTTGGCATTCGGCACCGGATCGACTAGATGAGCCCCGCGCCTGTTGCTTTGACGGCTCAGGTGTGGGGAAAGGGTATCCGCTGGTCGACGGCGCCCACGGCCGGAATTCCGGTCCGGAATCCCAAAGGAGATGCATCTCCCCAACCCGCGCGGCGAAACCGGCCGCGTCGAAAATGCTAAAGACGGAGAGGTGGCCGAGTGGTTGAAGGCGCACGCCTGGAAAGTGTGTTTACGGGAAACCGTAACGCGGGTTCGAATCCCGCTCTCTCCGCCAGATACCCACTTAAGCGTCTGTTATTGTTTCGCTTTGTGAGTTGCGGCCTTTCCGTTCCTAACGTCCGCAAACGATGAAGCTCGGCCACCATGCCGCCGCCCCTTTGTTGACTTTGCTTGGGAATCGGAGTGTCCGGAAAAAACCGCAGGGCAGCCCGCAGGATTCGCGTCTGCGGACCCCAATCCGCCCCGCCGGCGCCTACAGGCAATCTACCCCAACGCCCCCCAAGCGGCGCCGGCCACTTTCAGCCCCTTCGTTCGAAAGTTGGCTTCCAGTCGCGATTGCGCGCCCGCTGATGGCCTTCGTAGTCAGGAATGCATGCGAAGAAGGTCGGTCACGGCCGGCAGCCTTGCAATTTGAGCAGACAAAGAGCCCGACCAAGTCGTCATGCATCGAGCCGTGGTCATGGCCGAGCCTGTCAATCAGCGCCTGGATGTCAAGTTTCGTCGATTTGCAGCACATCGGGTGCGCACAATTGACTTAGATGGGTTCGCGGGCGGACAGAGTGTCGGCGAGGGTCTTTCGAGTCATGGCGATTCTCCGTTGAAGGGGCTCGCCGCAACGGGAGGATTATATTCCTTAATGCTGATCCCCTGCATTGTCTCGTGCGGAATGGGCTCTCCGGCATTAGACAGGGATATCCGGAGTTCGCCGTCTCGGGTGGTGGCTTCGACCTTAATGGGCATGCCCGCGGCACAAAGTTACCGGTTCGAATCCTGTCGGGTGCAGCATTGCCGCGGTTCGCTTGCCGACAACTATTCCTGCTGGAATTGACAGGGCCAATCTTCAGGCCTCGTCAAGCCAGAAGGCAACTCGGTCCGGGCGTCTCCGCAAGCCATGTTGAGCTGCCACTGGGACAGACCCACCGAATTGGAAAGGTCGAGGCCCTCGATACGGGTCAGAAAGAAAAAGGCGCGGTCAAAGTCTATCGGCGCGGTGAACCTCGCTCCTCGGAAGTCCGCCCGTGCGAGATTGGCAAACGAGAAGCGGCTGCCGCTGATATCGGCGTCATGGAACTGCGCACGCCCCAGTTCTGCCTTTGTGAAATCAACATTGGTCAGATTGGCGTCCTGGAAATTCGAGCGCTGCATTTCCGCGCTCGCAAACACAGCGCCCTGCGCGTCCATACGGCTGAAGTCGGTCCTGTAGCCCTCGATTCTGTCGAACCGGGCGCCTTTGGCGGTCGAGTCGGCCAGGGAAGCACGCACAAGCGTTGCCTTCTCAAGATTTGCGGCAACGAGATTGGTGTTCCTGAGGTCGGTCGAAGTGAAATCAACACCGAACAGGTTCGCCCCGCTCAGGTCCTGTCCGTCTAGGATGAGAAGCTTCTTGTCACACTCTTGCCAATTGACGCCAGGCGTCGCGGCGGCGTCGCAATTTTGAGCGGCAGCGGCGTTCTGCCAAGCAAACACAGTGCAAACCGCTAGAACCAAGCCGGATGTGCCGTAAGCTCTGGTTCGCCTCAAAGTCATTGTTGCTGGACCTCTGCTACTCGCCGACACTCACCCTTACCACATCTGCTGACACTCGAGCCACGGTGACCACATGGCTGTGCTCGCGGCGCAGTGGGTCAAGCCTGGCGTGAAGCTCCGCGTCAAACAGCTTCGCGGCGAATTCTAGGCGGCCAGCTTACATTAGCCAGAGTGAACAGAACGTGATTACGGGCCAGGCCTTCACACCTTCGCCTTGCACCAGCCCGCCCACCTAGCATGCCCCGCCATCGCGAACGGCCCAGCACGGGCGAAAGACAAGCTCCTTCCTGGCGCTGCGCCGCGTGCAGTCGGAACAAATGGGATCGACGCCGGTTAACAATCGAAGGGACCGCAAACGAAGCGGTATGATGATGATTGATATTTTTAGCTTCGAACTGGCCAATGCCAGGCTGCGCGTTAAACGGGCCGAGCGCTCGCTGAAGCGTGCGAATGAACTGTTGTTGAACGATGGCTGTGTCGCCGTCAATCTCGCGTTGTGCGACCGCATACGGTCTGAGCAAAAACGCGTGATTGAGGCCCGGGAACGCATGACGAAGATCGATCGGAAGAATTGACCCATGATGCTCGCGACCCTCCACCTTGAAACTGCGAGATACGGCGACGAATATCGCGTCGCAAGGCTCGCGCTGCTGAGGCAGCAAATGATACGGCACATCAAGCGCACAGACGCCTCGGCGCAGAAAGTCGAACAATCGCTGGCAAGATTGGCCGAAGCAAACACGCTCGGGGACCGGCTCGCGCAACAGTAGGTCCGCGCGCTCTACCGTCGTTTGACGATGACCCCGTCATGCTGCGTCGCCAACAACAAGGCTGCATCAACGTCGCACCTGCGCTCGCTGGGCGTCGCGCCCCAAAAGCACAAGGCAGTCGTTTCGGCGAAGATCCAAGAAGTGTCGATATTTTCACCTTCCTGGGGACGCAGGCACAACGCCAAAATGAAGGCCGCGATAAGCAGCATGGCAGGCAGAGGGGCGCGCGAAGGCTACTGAGCGGCTTTCATCTCCCCGCACTCTTGCCTCAGATCAGCCTACAACCAATCGGCCCGCGCTTCACCAGAAGCACGGGCATTGATAGGCTCGGCACTATCGCCGCCCCGTCTACCGCGGGACCGCTGGTATTCCCGAGACTGAGCGCTCTGTTTCGCCGGAGAAAACCACGAAGGCAAAGATCAGCACGGCGGCAGCGACAATCATTGAGCCGGTGGCGACGATCGGCTCGAGCGCCGGATTTCCCTGCAGCATCAGGTAAAGCGCCGGCAGCATCACGACCAGGCCGAGATTGTACACGCCGTAGTGGATCATCGCCGTCCTGCGGGCAGCCTTCGCCGGGTTCAGCGCATAATAGCCGCCGAATATTGCACTGGTGACCCATCCCAGCAGGTTGATGTGCGCGTGAGCCGGAAACGCGCCGTGATCGCCTGAAATTGCCATCTGCAGGCCAGCTGCAATTCCCAGAATAAGAAAGACGATGGCTGTCTTGAAAAAAAGCTCCGAAACCTTAGGCATATCATTCCCCCAAACCCGTTTTGCCGCCGCATCATGCCCTGGTTCCGGCGATCTTGCCAAGGGGACCGTCGGGCCTGCGGCACCATTTGTCGCCGGCTTGACGGCCCGTCGGCAGCCGGCCGCCGGGCCTGGCCGGTTGCGAGTCCAGCCGGCAAAAAATATGCGCTCACCCTAATTTAATTGCAATATCACCCGCCAGGCTTCCATGTCGTTCTCCCTAAGGAAGTCCTGCACAATCGTGGTGCCATACGCGCCAAAGGCCTGCCCGTCAGTGTTCCAGCAAGGCCTCGCCGAACTTCTCCCACAGCTGTGCGCAATCTGTAGCTCTGAGGCCGGGGGTTCCGAGTGGGCCATATCTGATGACGGCGGCGTGAACATCATAGCCAACGATGGGTGCATTGGCGACAAAGTGGATAGCCTCGCCCAATCGGCGAGAGCCCATTGGCGCATCGGTTTTGTTGGTGATGTCGAAGACACCACGAATGTCTGCTTCCTGGTTCCTGGCTGCCAACGCAGCCGCCATTGCCCTTTCGTGCATCATCGAATCTCTCCGATCGGTCTAAGTCTAAGAACCGCGGCTTGTGCCGGTCCGGCAACTGGCAACCGGCAAATCGAAGTGCCTTTTGCAGCATCTCGATTGGCTCTTGCTGCGAGCCACTCCGCCCGCTGCCGCGGCAAGCCGATAAGGCAACTGCCAGCGAAATCCGCAGGCACGTCCACGGTCGCATCAAACACGGCCCACGTGCCAGTCGGCTCCTGAACGGGCAAAAACCTCATAACAGCGCCTGCTAATATACTATGCCGACTGTGAGGACGAGACTTTTTCCTGCATCCACTAAACGAATGAGAGATGGTGTCGAAGTGCCGGGCGACGCTCGTCGAAAACAATCGTCTGCGACATCGCCAGGATCGGAGATGGGCCTGAGCCGGCCGCATTTTGGGAGTCGCCGCAAGGGACAAGCACAAGACGCAGCACACAAACGCGGCCAAATGTTTATCCAGAATCGCGATTTCGTTGCGGATAGATGGTCTCGCCGCGCTTCAGCATCGCCACGAACGCCGCGATCTTCTTCTTGCGCCCGGCTTCGGTCTTCATGTTGTGGATGCGGAAGGCGAGCGCGAAGCGGTTTTGCCCGCTGAGCTTTGCCAGCATCTCTTTCGCCCTGGGCTCGGCGTCTATTGCCGCCTGGAGGTCGTCGGGGATCTTCATCTCCTTGCCGCTCTTGTAGGCGCGCGCCCAGCGGCCGTCGGCCTTGGCCGCATCGACCTGCCTCAGCCCGTGCTCGGTCATCCGGCCCTCCTCGATCAGCCGGGCGACATTGTCGACATTGATCTGGCTCCAGGTGCTCTTCTTGCCGCGGGGGGTGTAGCGCTGCAGATAGCTTTTGCCGTCGAACGCCTTGCGCACCGCGTCGATCCAGCCCCAGCACAACGCCACGTCGATGGCTTGCTTCGGCGTGATCGACGGCAGCCCCGAATCGAGCTTATGGATCTTGATCCAGACTTCGTCCTCGCTGTCGTGATGCTCGCCAAGCCAGGCATGGAAGCTTTCGGCATCCCTGAACTCGCGCACATTGGCGGGGTCGACCTTCACGGGCGCCATCAGCTGGTCCGCCCATGACGCGAGCGCGTAACGACGCCAAACCGCTTGCCGGCCGCGCGCGCGCTCATCTCAGCTCCGAGTCCGCAATCCGCAGGCCTGGTGATTCTCGTTTCGGCGGCAGCATGACGTTATCGAATGTCTGCGTGAACATCGCCGCCGCAAAGAAAGCGTCTCTTCGGTGGCGTGGGTGTTGCCAGCCGAGCCGCTTGCCGGGCTCGATCTCGTAGACAATGACCGAGGACTGGGTAGTGCCCTGCCCGCCGCAAACCGCGAAAGCGCCGGCCATTTGACCGACGGATCGTCCTCTGCCCAAACCGGCGAACGTTCGAGCCTGTCGGATGCGAGACTGCTGTCATGGCTTCGTTCCTCTCAGCGAATTGCGAACACGAATCTAGATGATTTTTCTGGTCCGCGTCAGCAAAACTGGCTGCTGACCGTTCCCTCGCCCATTGCGCGTCGACGGCGCCTACCCGATCCGGCCGGCTGCAACCCTGGCTCCGGCAGCGCAAGGAGCTGGCCCACGAGCTGAACTACACCGGCGATATGAACGACACTGTAACGATGAATCTGTGGCTGCACGACGCACTGATGAAAAAGCTGGCCGAGAATGGCGGCAAGCTTCCGAGCGACCTAGCCGCCTAGAGTCACAAGACAAGCAATTCCAGGAAAACGTGTGAACGGTTTTCCGTCCGGAATTGCGTCAAACAAAAAAAGACAGACCGGCTCGGCGTTTCCGTGAAACGACGAACCGTCCTGGTCCTGCCCGCACCGTGGTTCTTGCTGCGCCAACTTCGGCCGCAACCGAGCAGACCACGATGCCAAGCGTCAGACCGCCAGGTAAATAAAATTGAGACCCGTCCCGACCGTCAGGATCGGTGTTTGGCGAGGTGGCATGCCACAAAAAGCGCTTGCCGCCTCGCACCCGGATTGCCTCACGCAAAGCGCCGATTTCGGTCGCTGCCCACGCGCTGGTAGGACCACCATTTTGCTGGCGAAACGCGACGTTCGGCGTATCATTCTCCCCGGAGAGAGTTCATGGTGGGAGGAAGCCAATGAACGTGGTGCAGAGGGTGACTGTCGCTGACTTGACGGCCCAAGAGCTTGTTTCATCTGCGCTTTCACGGTTCGGTGCCGGCGACACCATATCGACGAGGGCGATGCTGGACATCGTTCGCAGGACGGCCCCGGCCTGCGGCAACAGTGACGACGATCTGGTCGAGCTTATCGTCATGACGGCCGTTGGTAGGACCATGGGCGTCGTGTTCGACCATCGGTCCCAATAAAACAATCCGGAACGAATACCAGGCTGCGCCCAGGAGCAGTGGCGGGCGGTTGGCAGCGCCAAAGAGGCCAGCCTGTTTGTGCATGAAGGCCGTCCTGGCACCAAGCCCTTGCTTTGAACAAAACCGCTGCTCATGCCGGGTCATGCCGAAGGCGGTAATTGGGCGACACGCTCGAAGGAACTCGCTGAAATCTTGCCCGTTATGCTCTCGTCGAGATGAGGAGAGCTGCCATGGCCGACGACAAAACCAAGACCGACAGTCGCGACCGCTCACGAGTGGCGGGCGGCGAAGACTACGAGGTACGTCACTTCGCCGAGGAAGCGGGCATCACCCCGGATCAGGCACGCACGCTGATCAAGCGTCACGGCACCGACCGCAAGGTGCTGAACGAAATCGCCGAAAGCATAAGAGCGTCGTAATGGCTGACAAGAAAACCGCAATGGCCGACCGCAAGACGCGTGATCCGGACGAAAAGGAGGCTCTGCGTCTGGCCGAAACCACCGACGTTTCGCCGAAGCAGGCGAAGGATCTGATGCGCAAGCACGGCAAGGACAGCCCGAAGGTCGCGAAGGAAGCCAAGAACTTCAAGGCCGAGGGCTGAGCCGCCGAGCCGGTCGGACGCGCGGTACAGGGGTGTGGCCGCAATCCTGGAGCTTATCGGTTTTCTAACAAATTCGGCCTATCCCTTCCGCTATCGCGGCTCAGGGATGCCATATGCGCGGGATATCTGGTGAGGCGAGGCCGTCGATAGGCGATATACGGCATGTGAGGTTGGTATTTTGCCTGCTGGCGGCGGTCGTGATGGCGGCGGCGCTCCTCGCCTTTGCCACCTCCCTCCTGCAGGATCCTGATAGCTGGTGGCACATCAAGGTCGGCATGGATATGCTGGCAAGCCGCACATTCCCCACTGTCGACGTCTATTCCTACACTTTTGCCGGCCAGCCATGGATCGCCAAGGAATGGCTCAGTCAGCTTCTCCTTGCAATTGCCTTTGAAGCCGGCGGCTGGAACGGCGTGGTGCTGCTGGCGACTGCAGTAATCGCGCTCACGATCTTCTTGACGTCGTGGTATCTCAGCGCGTGGTTGAAGCCGACGCTGGCGATAGGACTGACGCTGGTTCTCGCGCTTTTGATCGGGCCAATCTATGTCGCCCGGCCGCACATCTTTACCTTGCCCATCATCGTCGTCTGGACCGCCGGTCTTTTCCAGGCCGCACGCAACGAGAAAGCGCCGCCTTTGTGGCTGCTGACGCTGCTTTGCCTGTGGGCCAATCTCCATGCCACCTTCACCTTCGGTTTCGTCATCGCCGCCTTCGCCGGGCTCGATCTCGTCATGCGCACGCGCTTGTCGAACCCCCGGCTGCTGGCCAAGTGGATCGTTTTCGGGCTGCTTTGCCCGCTGGTCAGCCTGCTCAATCCCTATGGCGTCAAGGCCATACTCGCCACATTCACCGTGGCCTATGGCAATGAGGCGGTGCGTTACATTGCGGAGTGGCAACCCTTCGACGCCTCGCGGCACACCCTCCAGGAGGTGGCCCTGCTGGTGGCGTTTTTCGGGCTGCTCGTGTCGAGATTGCGCATTGGCTGGGCCAAGGCGCTGTTCCTTGTCTTCACGTTGCACGTCTATCTCACCCACATACGGTTCATGTACCTGTTCTTTCTTCTCGTGCCGGTGGTCCTTGCCGTCGAGGTCGCACAACAATATCCAGTGCTTTCAGCCGAGAAATGGGCGGCGGAAAAGCGCGACGGACTTGAACAATTTTTCGCACGGCAATTTTCCAGGATTTGCGCTGGACTTGCCGTTTTGCTGGTTTTGGCGGCTGCCGCCTTCACGACCTATCCGGTCGCGCCGAGCCAGAAGACCTCGGCGAGGGACGCGCTGGCCTTCGCCCAAACCCATAATCTGTCGGGCAATCTGCTGAACTCCTACGATTTTGGCGGTACGCTGATTTTCCATGGCATCAGGACGTTTATCGACGGCCGCGCGGATCAGCTCTTCCTGAATGGCTTTACGGAAACGGATGAGCAGACTGGGCACAGCCGGGGCAAGCCGATCCTGAAAGCCCAACTCGAGAAATATACGATAGGCTGGGCATTGTTGACCGCCGACGACAGCCGCATTCCGTTCTTCGACGAACTGGGCTGGAAGCGGGCCTATGCGGACGATTACGCGGTGATCTACACCCGCGCGGACTGAGCCCCGGCAGCTTCGCGCGCCGGTGTGCGCATCCCTCCTGAAGCTGTGGCCAGCGCCGAGGCGGCGAAATCCTTATGGGATTTTGATTTCTTTGCTCCGCGTCCCGTCTCGACCCTTTATGGCACTTTGATCCATATTCACCGAAGCGGTGTATCCAGCCGCCGATATGATGCGGCGACCGGTTTTGGTAGTTTGTTAAAGTAAACACACAAATACAACATAGGAAAATGCGCGGTGGACATAGTTGTTGTCGCGATTGGAATCGCGTTCTTTGCTCTATGCTTCGGCTACATCAAAGCCTGCGACAAGCTGTAAGGGTAGGGATCGTAACATGCTTTTCGACTATATCCTCGGCGGCGCCGTGACCTTGTTTCTTCTCGCCTACCTGACATACGCCCTCGTTCGCCCGGAACGCTTCTGATCTCCGCTGGCAAGGAGCCAACCCCATGACAATCAACGGATGGCTGCAGATCCTCGTCTATTGCGGGATCGTCGCTCTGCTGGCCAAGCCGCTCGGCGGCTACATGTATCGCGTTTTCAGCGGCGAGCGCACATTCCTGTCGTCAATTCTGGCCCCGCTCGAGCGCGGGCTCTACCGCATATCAGGGACCAGCGAGCGCGAGGAGCAGCACTGGACCTCCTATGCGGCGGCCCTGCTGTTCTTTAACCTGGCCGGCTTCCTGGTGCTCTATTCGCTGCAACGGCTGCAAGGCGGCCTGCCCTACAATCCGGCCGGCATGACCGCCGTCGAACCTGAGCTGGCCTTCAACACCGCCGCCAGCTTCATGACCAACACCAACTGGCAGAACTACGGCGGCGAAAGCACGATGTCCTATCTCGTGCAGATGGCCGGCTTGACCGTGCAGAATTTTCTGTCGGCGGCGACCGGCATCGCCATTGCGGTCGCACTGATCCGCGGCTTTGCCAGGGCCTCAGGCAAATCGATCGGCAATTTCTGGGTCGATATGACCCGCGGCACGCTCTATCTGCTTTTGCCGTTCTGCATCGTCCTGACTCTGGTCTATGTCTATCTCGGCATGCCGCAGACGCTCGCTGCCTACGTCAACGCGACGACGCTCGAAGGCGCGCAACAGACTATAGCGGTCGGGCCGGTCGCTTCCCAGGTTGCCATCAAGATGCTCGGCACCAATGGCGGCGGTTTCTTCAACGCCAATGCAGCACATCCCTTCGAAAATCCCGACGCAATCTCCAACCTGATCCAGATGGTGACGATCTTCGCCCTCGGCGCGGCGTTGACCAATGTCTTCGGCCGCATGGTAGGCAACCAGCGCCAGGGCTGGGCAATTCTGTCGGCTATGGGCGTGCTGTTCATCGCCGGCGTTGCCGTCTGCTACTGGGCGGAATCCGCAGGCAATCCGCTGGTCCACGCGCTGGGCGTCGACGGCGGCAACATGGAGGGCAAGGAGAGCCGTTTCGGCATCGCTCTGTCGGCGCTGTTTGCCGTCATCACCACCGCCGCTTCCTGCGGCGCGGTCAATGCCATGCATGACAGCTTCACCGCACTTGGCGGCATGATCCCGATCATCAACATGCAGCTCGGCGAGGTTATTGTCGGCGGCGTCGGAGCCGGCTTCTACGGTATCCTGATGTTCATCGTCATCGCCGTCTTTGTCGCCGGGCTGATGGTCGGACGTACGCCCGAATATCTCGGCAAGAAGATCGAGGCCAAGGAGGTCAAGATGGCGATGCTGGCCGTGCTCTGCCTGCCGCTGGCAATGCTGATCTTCACCGCTATCGCGGTGCTGCTGCCGACGGGCGTTGCTTCCATCGCCAATGCTGGTCCACACGGCTTCTCCGAGGTTCTCTATGCCTACACCTCGGCCGCGGCGAACAATGGCTCCGCCTTTGGCGGTCTCAGCGGAAACACGCCCTGGTACAACGTAACGCTCGGCATCGGCATGCTGATGGGCCGCTTCCTGGTCATCATTCCGGCGTTGGCGATTGCTGGCTCGCTGGTTGCGAAGAAGACCGTCCCTGCCTCCGCCGGCACCTTCCCGACCGACGGTCCACTGTTCGTCGGGCTGCTGGTCGGTGTCATCTTGGTCGTCGGTGGCCTGACCTTCTTCCCGGCCCTGGCGGTCGGACCGATCGTCGAGCACCTGGCGATGATTCACGGTCAGACATTCTGAAACGGCCATGCCCTGGTTCAAGATCATACCTCGAAAGGTCCGGCATCGCCCCGAGCCGGAGGGAGAGAAAACGCCCCCTCCTTTCCCGACGCTGTCCACATTCCTCGCTATTGCGGCAGCCTTGATCATGATCTGGCTGCTGGCTTACGGGCCGCCGCACCTTCGTTCGGCACAGGATCGACCGGTCAACAACATCGACACTGGAGCCACCAAATGAGCCCGTCGAAATCCGTGAGCATCATGGATACCCGCATTCTGTGGCCCGCTATCGCCGGTTCCTTCAGAAAACTGAACCCGCGCACCTTGATGCGAAACCCGGTGATGTTTGTCGTCGCCGTCGTCTCGGCGCTCACCACCGTGCTGTTCGTCAAGGATCTCGTTACCAGCGGCGGCGATCTTGGCTTCACGCTGCAGATCATCATTTGGCTGTGGTTCACCGTGCTCTTCGCCAATTTCGCCGAAGCGGTGGCCGAAGGCCGCGGCAAGGCGCAGGCAGACTCGCTGCGCCGGGCGCGAACCGAGACGCAGGCCAAGCTGTTGAACGATGGCGACCGCAGCAAGTTCAAACTGGTGCCCGGCACCAGCTTGAAGGTCGGCGACATCGTGCTTGTCGAAGCCGGCGACATCATCCCCTCGGACGGCGAGGTGGTCGAAGGCGTGGCGTCAGTCAACGAGGCGGCCATCACCGGCGAATCCGCACCGGTCATCCGCGAATCCGGCGGCGACCGTTCGGCGGTGACCGGCGGCACGCAGGTCTTGTCCGACTGGATCCGCGTGCGCATCACCGCGGCTGCCGGCCATACGTTCCTCGACCGCATGATCTCGTTGGTCGAGGGCGCCGAGCGCCAGAAGACACCCAACGAGATCGCGCTCAATATCCTGCTCGTCGGCATGACGCTGATCTTCGTGCTGGCCACGGCGACGATCCCGAGCTTCGCCTCGTATTCGGGCGGTCATATCTCGGTGACGGTGCTGGTCGCCCTGTTCGTTACCCTGATCCCGACCACAATTGGCGCCCTGCTGTCGGCGATCGGCATTGCCGGCATGGACCGCCTGGTGCGCTTCAACGTGCTGGCCATGTCGGGCCGCGCCGTCGAGGCGGCCGGCGATGTCGACACGCTGCTGCTCGACAAGACCGGAACCATCACGCTGGGCAACCGGCAGGCGACGGCATTTCGTCCGGTCAAGGGCGTCACCGAACAGGAACTGGCGGACGCGGCCCAGCTTGCCTCGCTTGCCGACGAAACGCCGGAAGGCCGCTCGATCGTCGTCCTGGCGAAGGAAAAATACGCCATCCGCGCCCGCGACATGGCAAGCCTGCACGCGACGTTCGTGCCTTTCTCCGCGCAAACCCGCATGAGCGGCGTCGATCTGGAAGGCTCCTCGGTCCGCAAGGGCGCAGTCGATGCGGTACTTGCCCACGTCAAGCTCTCGACGGTTGCCACAGGCCGTACGCGCAGCGACACCGTCCGCGACCTTCAGGCGATCGCCGACGAGATCGCCAAATCGGGTGGCACTCCACTCGCGGTCGAGCGCGACGGGCGCCTCCTCGGCGTCGTCCATCTGAAGGACATCGTCAAGGGCGGCATCGCAGAACGCTTTGCCGAATTGCGCCGCATGGGCATCCGCACGGTTATGATCACCGGCGATAATCCGATGACCGCGGCGGCGATCGCGGCGGAAGCCGGCGTCGACGACTTCCTTGCCCAGGCGACGCCCGAGGACAAGTTGAAGCTGATCCGCGACGAGCAGGCCAAAGGCAAACTTGTCGCGATGTGCGGCGATGGCACTAACGATGCGCCGGCCCTCGCGCAGGCCGATGTCGGCGTTGCCATGAACACCGGCACGGTCGCGGCGCGCGAGGCCGGCAACATGGTCGATCTCGACAGCGATCCGACCAAGCTGATCGAGATCGTAGAAATCGGCAAGGCGCTGCTGATGACGCGTGGCTCGCTGACCACCTTCTCCATCGCCAACGACGTAGCCAAGTATTTTGCCATCATCCCAGCAATATTCGCCGTCTTCTACATCGCCCCGGGCCAGACCGCCGGGCCGCTGCAAGCGCTCAATGTCATGCATCTGGCGACGCCGCAGAGCGCTATCCTCTCGGCCATCATCTTCAACGCGCTGATCATCATCGCGCTGATCCCGCTGTCGCTGAGGGGTGTCAAATACCGCGCGGTCGGCGCCGGTGCGCTGCTCAGCCGCAATCTCATTGTCTATGGCCTCGGCGGCGTGGTCGTCCCCTTCGTCGGCATCAAGGTGATCGACATGGGCATCACCGTTCTCGGTCTCGCCTAAGGAACCACGTCGATGCTCAATCAAATCAGGCCCGCGATCGTCATGATCGTCTTCTTCACCATTCTGACGGGTTTGGTCTATCCGATCGGCATGACCGGCATTGCCCAGGCGCTGTTTTCGCGCCAGGCCAATGGCAGCCTGATCGAGAAGGACGGCAAGCTCGTCGGTTCCGAGCTGATCGGCCAGGCTTTCGAAAGCGACCGCTACTTCCATGGCCGCCCGTCGGCTGCCGGCGACGGTTACAATGCCGCCGCCTCGGGCGGCTCGAATCTCGGCCCGACCAACCCGAAGCTCATCGACAGGATCAAGAGCGACGCCGAAAAGCTGAGAGTGGAAAACCCGAGCCAGCCGGTACCGATGAATCTGGTCACCACGTCCGGCAGCGGTCTCGATCCGCATATCAGCCCCGACGCGGCCTATTTTCAGGTCGCCAGGGTGGCCAAGGCCAGGGGCGTCGATGAATCCAGGATCAAATCGCTTGTCGACAGCCATGTCGAAGATCGCGAATTGGGATTCATCGGCGAGCCGGTAGTTAATGTGCTGGCCCTCAACCTTGCGCTGGACGATGCGATGAAACAGTAAAGGACCGGCGCCGGGATCGACACCGAAGCCGGCGCCGTTCATGATTGACGCTTATGCCAGACGACAGCCGCACCGCCGAAACCAGGCCCTCTCCCGACGCGCTACTCGAGCATGCCCAGCGAGAGGAGCGCGGTCGCCTGAGGATATTTCTCGGCGCCGCCCCCGGTGTCGGCAAGACCTGCGAGATGCTGATGTCGGGCCGCGCCAGGCTGGCCGACGGGATCGACGTAGTAATCGGTATCGTCGAGACGCACGGCCGCAATGAAACCCAGACGCTGGTCGAAGGCTACGAGGTCATTCCTCGCCTTGAGATCGATTACAAAGGGCGGATCCTCGAGGAGATGGATCTCGACGCCATCCTCGCCCGGCACCCGGCGCTGGTTCTGGTCGACGAACTTGCCCATACCAACGCGCCGGGCAGCCGTCACCCCAAGCGCTACCTCGACGTCCAGGAAATCCTGACGCACGGCATCGATGTCTACACGACGCTGAATATCCAGCACGTCGAGAGTCTGAACGATGTCGTGACGCAGATCACCCGCGTCAGGGTGCGGGAAACTGTCCCAGACTCCATAATCGACCAGGCAGACGATATCGAGATGATCGACCTGACCCCCGACGATCTGATCAAGCGGCTTGAGGAAGGCAAGGTCTACATCCCCAGCACCGCCCAGCGCGCCATCGAGAACTATTTCTCGCCGGGCAATCTGACGGCGCTTCGGGAATTGGCGCTCCGCCGCACTGCCCAGCGGGTCGACGAGCAGTTGCTGACCCACATGCAGGCCCACGCGATACCCGGGCCTTGGGCGGCGGGGGAAAGGGTTCTCGTCTGCGTCGATGCGCGTCCGGGCGGGGCGGCCCGTGTACGTTATGCGCGGAGGTTGGCCGACCGGCTCCGCGCCCCTTGGACGGCGCTTCATGTCGATACCCCTCGTTCAGCTGCCATGCCCGAGGAGGACAAGGATCGGCTGGCGACGCAGCTGCGCCTTGCCGAGCAGCTCGGTGCCGAGGTGACGACCATTCCGGGTCAGAACGTCGCGCAAGACATCGTTCGGCATGCGACGGCGAACAACTTCACCCATATCGTGATCGGCAGGCCGACCCGATCGCGCTGGCGGGAATTGATCGAAGGCTCGCTCACTTACGATCTCATCCGCAATGCCGGCGACATCAGCGTCCATGTCATTTCGGGAAACGAACGCAACGCCGAAGCGACGTCGACGACCGTCAAGGCGGCGGACGAGCAGTGGCAGTTCGAGATCTGGCCCTATCTCAGGGCCACGGCCTATGTTGTTGGCTCGCTCGCCTTCGCCGTCCTTCTCGACCAGTTTCTCGACGTCCGCAACCTGGCGGTCATCTTTCTCATTGGGGTCCTGACGTCGGCTGTGACCGGCGGTCTCTGGCCGGCTTTGTATGCCTGCCTCATCAGCGCCATTGCCTTCAACTATTTCTTCCTGGAACCACGCTACACGCTGACGATCGAGGATCCGGAGAGCATCGTTGCGCTGGCTGTCTTCCTGGTTGTTGCGGTCATTGCCAGCAATCTAACAGCGCGCGTGCAGCGTCAGGCGGTCGCTGCGCGCTCGCGGGCACGCGCCACTGAAGATATTTATCTCTTCTCAAAGAAGCTCGCCGGTGCTGGCACGCTCGACGACGTTCTCTGGGCGACTGCCTTCCAGATCGCCTCGATGCTGAAGCTGCGCGTGGTGCTGCTTCTGCCGGAGGACGGTACAATTGCGGTCAAAGCCGGCTACCCACCCGACGACACGCTGGCCGAGGCCGACATTGCAGCAGCCCGCTGGGCCTGGGAGCATAACCGCGCCGCGGGGCGCGGCGCCGACACGCTGCCCGGAGCAAAACGCCTCTATCTGCCCTTGCGAACCGGACGCACGGCGGTGGGCGTTGTCGGCCTCGACAACGATAAGCAAGGTCCGCTGCTGACACCCGAGCAGCAGCGTCTGCTCGATGCGCTTGCCGACCAGGCGGCGGTCGCCATCGAGCGCATCCAGCTCGTCGCCGATGTTGACCGGGCCAAGCTTGCGGCCGAGGCAGACCGTCTGCGCTCGGCCTTGCTCACCTCCATTTCCCACGATTTGAAAACGCCGCTTGCCGCCATCATGGGCGCGGCCGGAACACTCAGGGACTTCGAGGCCGCGCTTTCCGAGCAGGACCGGACGGAACTGCTGTCGACCGTGCTCGATGAGGCGGAGAGGCTTAACCGCTTTATTGCCAATCTGCTCGATATGACCAAGATCGAATCCGGCACGATGGAGCCGAACTACGCCTTTCACTATCTCGGCGACATTGTCGGCTCAGCTCTGCATCGGGCCCGCAAAATCGTCCGCGAGCATAAGACCGAGATCGACATTCCATCGGATCTGCCGATGTTGCGGGTCGACCCCGTTCTGTTCGAACAGGTGCTGTTCAACCTCCTCGACAATGCTGCAAAATACGCGCCACCAGGTTCGACGATCCGCCTGCAGGCCTGGGCCGATAACGGCTTCATCATCCTGCAGATCATGGACGAGGGACCAGGCATTCCGCCAGCGGACCTGAAGCGCGTTTTCGACACTTTCTACCGTGTGCGCAAGGGTGACCAGGTGCGTGCCGGCACCGGGCTCGGCCTGTCGATTTGCCGCGGCTTCATCGAAGCGATGGGCGGGACGCTCTCGGCGGCAAACAGGTCCGACCGCTCGGGGGCGGTTTTCACGATCAAGATGCAACTGGTGCCGGCGGAACTGCCCAATCTCGGCGAACCCGAGACGGACCATCAAAATACGGACGATCTGCCATGACGAGCCTGGACGTCAGGATATTGGTGGTCGACGACGAACCGCCGATCCGGAAACTGCTTCGCGTCGGGCTTGACAGCCAAGGCTATGCGATCAGCGAGGCGCCGAACGCCAGGGCGGCGATTGAACTCATCGAGACGGAAAAGCCAGACCTTGTGCTGCTCGATCTCGGCCTGCCCGGCATGAGCGGGCATGAGCTGCTCCGCAAATGGCGGGATGATGGCCTGGACATTCCCGTGGTTATTCTTTCCAGCCGCACTGATGAGGCCGGCATCGTCTCGGCCCTCGAACTCGGCGCCGACGATTATGTAACCAAGCCATTCGGTATGAACGAGCTTGTCGCACGCATCCGCGTCGCGCTTCGCCACAAGTTCCAGCAGCAGGGTGAGAGACCGGTGTTCCAGACCGGCGACCTCTCCGTCGATCTGGTGAAGCGCATCGTCAAGGTCGAGGACAAGGAGATAAAGCTCTCGCCGAAGGAATACGACATCCTCCGCATCCTCGTACAGCATGCCGGCAAGGTTCTCACCCACCAATTCCTGCTGAAGCAGGTCTGGGGCGATTCCACCGACATTCAATATCTCAGAGTCTACGTCCGGCAGATCAGGCAAAAGATCGAAAAAACGCCCGACCAGCCTCGCTATATCACCACCGAGACTGGCGTCGGATACCGGCTGCGCGAAGTCGATTGACGCGACGAGCATCCGAAGCCGAAATGCCTCTTCCAATCCGCTTCAAATCAGCGGCGGCCATGGTGTCGCCGGACAAAAGCCCTATATTAAGGAAAGATCGGTTTTGTGCGGGAATGAATGGATGTCGCGGCTTCGTCTATTGAGGTTTTTAGGGTCGGCAATGCTGACTTCGGCGATGCTGTCGGGCGTAAATCCTGCTGCATCGGCACAGGTCGTCAGTCCCGCCGACCGCAACGTGTTGATCCAGCAGGACCAGTTGCAGATGTTGGAGAACAGGCTGCGGCGGCAGCAATACCAGCAGCAGCAACAGCAGTACCGTGCCCAGGATCGCCAAATCCCAACACCGGAACGGCAGGAGGTGCCGCAGATGAGGCCAACTTGCCAGTTGCTGCCGTCGGGGAGCGGCTTCGTCAGCACCTGCCGCTGACGACCGGCCCTTTCATTTATTTAGCCGACTTATATATTGTGGAAACCGCTCCGCTTGCGCCCCATTGAAAGCGGCCGACTTTGCAACGCTGCCCTTGCCGTTTGGGCACCGCCTCGACTGGATTATCGAATGGCAGCCAGCAAGAAGAAGGTCGTACGCAAGGCAAGGAAGGGCGACCGGATTCGCCAGGTCGCGGCGATCCCGTTTCGGCTGAACGAGCATGGCGACGTCGAGGTGATGCTGGTTACATCGCGAACGACAAGGCGCTTTATTGTGCCGAAGGGCTGGCCGATGAAGGGCAAGAGCGGCCGAAAGGCGGCCACCATCGAAGCACAGGAAGAAGCCGGCGTTCTGGGCAAGACACTGAAACAGCCGGCCGGCACCTATTGCTACTGGAAGCGGCTGGCGAACCGCTTCGTCCGTGTCGACGTCGTCGTCTATTTGCTGGAGGTAACCGAGGAACTTGCCGACTGGGAAGAATCCAAGAGGCGTCAGCGTGCGTGGCTGGCGCCGGCCGACGCGGCGGTGCTCATCGACGAGCCGGATCTCTCGACGCTGGTGAGGAACGTCAGGATTCCCGAGCTGGAGTATAGTTCCAAAAAAAAGAATCCGGCTTTCGGAAAAGATCACGCTCAGTAAAGGATCGAGGCTATCACGACTGGATCGGGATGGAATTGGCCACAGCGCCTGCCGCCGTCACTTGAACCGAAATCTCACTTGCCGCCGTCGCCCTCGGGCAAAGATCGCACCGGCATGCCGGTATAGGCCCACAGCCATTCGCGCGGCAGCGGCCCCTTGTTGCGGTCGCTTTCCTGCGACTGTTCCCACGCATGTGCGAGGATGCCGACCGAGCGTGACAGCACGAAAAGGCCGCGCGTCAGCGGCGGCGGGAAGCCGAGCTCGCCGTAGATGACGGCCGTGGCGCCGTCGATATTGAGCGGGATTTTTTTGCCCTTGCGCCGCGCCACCTCGGCCTCGATCGCCTCGGCGATGTCGGCGAAGCGCCCGCTGACGATGCCGCGCGCGGCAAAGTCGCGGGTTAACTCGATGAGGCGGGGCGCCCGCGGGTCGACCGGATGGAAACGATGGCCGAGCCCGGGCACATAGCCGTTTTCCCCGGCAAGGAAACGATCGAGCCGCGCCGACACGGCGTCCGCAAGCGGCATGCCGGCGTCCAGTTCGGCAGCGATGTCTCCGTAGAAGGAAAGCGCCTGTTCGCCGGCGCCGCCATGCACATCGCCAAGCACGTTGACGGCTGATGCCATGGCGCTGTTGATGCCGACGCCGCAGGTGATCGCCATACGGGCGATGGCGATCGACGGCGCCTGCGGCCCATGGTCGACGGCAGCACCCAGCGCGATGCCAAGCAGCGCCGCCTGCTCCTCGCCTGGCAGTTCGCCGCGCAGCATCAGCCAGATCATTGCCGGAAAGCTGACGCGGCCGATCAGATCCTGGATTTCATAGCCGCGCAGCCGGATGACGCCGGGGCGCATCTCGATGATGCCGGTCTGCCACCATTCCTCGCCGCGTGCGCGACCAGTCTTGTTTTGCGTTCCGCTCATGCCTTCGCTCTTTTCCTGGCACGCGGCGGCAGGCCGGCAAAAACCTCGCCCATATGCTCGCCGAGCCCCGGCGGCGGCCTGCTCGGCAAAGGTGCCTGGCCATCGACCATGAAGCCGCCGCGCACCACGGTCAGCGGCTGGTCCATCCCGGACACAGCCGGGAAGCGCGCCGTCATGCCGCGCTCGATCACCTGTCGCTCCTGCAGTATCTGCGGGATTGTCAGCACCCGGCCTGCCGGCACGCCGGCGCGATTGAACGTCTCCTCCCAGGCGGCGGCCGAGCCGCTCGCCAAGGCATCCTCGATCAGCGCTTTCAATGCAATGCGGTTCTGCTTGCGCGTTTCTCGCTCGGCAAAGCGGGCGTCCGACGCCAGCTCCGGCCGACCGATCAACCGGCACAGTGTGACGAACTGCTCCTGCTTGTTGGCTGCGATGTTGAGCAAGCCGTCGCCAGTGCGAAACGCGCCAGACGGTGCGGCCGTCATATTTTCATTGCCCATCGGCTGCGGCTCGACGTCCGCCGTCAGATAGTTCGACACCGGCCAGCCGAGCGCAGAAAGCGTGCATTCGAGCATCGAGACGTCGAGGAATGCGCCCTCGCCTGTCGTCTTCTGCTTGACCAATGCGGCGGCAATGGCGAACGCCCCGACCAGCCCGCCAAGCGTATCGGCGACCGGATAGCCAACACGCAGCGGCGCGGTTTCCAGTGTACCGGTGATGCTCATAATCCCCGAAAGACCCTGGATGATCTGGTCGTAGGCTGGATTGTCGCGCATCGGCCCGGTCTGGCCGAAGCCCGATATCGCACAATAGACAAGGCTTGGCCGGACTTCTTTCAGCCTGGCATGGCCAAGCCCCAGCCGGCCCATTACGCCGGGACGGAAATTCTCGACCAGCGCGTCGGCCGAAGCGACCAGATCGAGGAAGCGTTCGCGGTCGGCGTGCTGCTTGAGATCGAGCGCCACCGAGCGTTTGCCGGCATTCTGCGCCAGGAACGAAGCGCCCATGCCCGCCCGGTTGAGCTCCGGAGAGGCGCCGAGCTGGCGCGCCAGATCGCCGCCTTGCGGCGTCTCGACCTTGATGACGTCGGCCCCGAGCAACGCCAGCTGGTAGGCGCAATAGGGGCCGGCCAACACATTGGTCAGGTCAAGGATGCGGATGCCGCAAAGCAGGTCTGTCATGACGTCACGAACAGCTCAGGCATCGCCCGGCACGTGCTCCGGTCCACGCATGCGTCTGTGCTCGATGTAGGCCCAGATATGCGGGCCAACCAGCCCGATGAAGGCCAGCGTCAGCAGCGTCAGCGACAGCGGATGCTTGTAGAACACCGTCCAATCGCCGTTGGAGATGGTCATCGCGCGGCGGAACTGCGTTTCGGCAAGGGGCCCGAGAATCATGCCGATGATAACCGGCGCGGTCGGAAAATCGAAACGCCGCATCAGGAAACCGGCGGCACCGAACAGATAGAGGATGACGAGGTCGATCGGCGATTGCGAGATGCCGTAGGTGCCGACTGTGGCGAACACCAGGATGCCGGCATAGAGCTGCGGCGCCGGGATCTTCAGCAATCGCACCCAAAGCCCGATTAGCGGCAGGTTAAGGACGACGAGGATGACGTTGGCGATGAACAGGCTGGCGATCAGCCCCCACACCAGGTCGGCCTGCGTCGTCAGCAGCAGCGGCCCCGGATTGATACCGTAGCTCTGGAATGCCGACAGCATGATTGCGGCCGTCGCCGAGGTCGGCAGGCCGAGCGTCAGCATCGGCACCAACACGCCGGCCGCGGATGCATTGTTGGCCGCTTCCGGTCCGGCAACGCCCTCGATGGCACCGACGGTGCCGAACTCGTCCTTGTGTCTGGAGAGTTTCTTCTCGATGGCATAGGAGAGGAAGGTCGGGATTTCGGCGCCGCCGGCCGGCATGGCGCCGATCGGGAAGCCGATCAGAGAGCCGCGCAGCCATGGCCTCCACGAGCGCGACCATTCGGCCGCGGTCATGTAGAGCGACCCTTTCAACGGCACGATGTCGTCCTTGCCGGCATAGCGGCGCGAGGCCATGTAAAGCGTCTCGCCAACGGCGAACAGGCCAACGGCGACGACGATGACGTCGACGCCGTCCAACAATTCGCTCATGCCGAAGGTGAAGCGCGGCTGCCCCGTCTGCAGGTCGACGCCTATCATGCCGACGACGAAGCCGGCGAACAGGCTGGTCAGGCCGCGTACCGACGACGAGCCGAGCACCGCCGAAACCGTGATGAAGGCCAGCACCATCAGCGAGAAATATTCGGCCGGGCCGAAGGCCAGCGCAAATTTGACGACGATCGGCGCCAGAAAGGCAACGCCGATCGTGCCCAGCGTGCCGGCGACGAAGGAACCGATCGCCGAGGTCGCCAGGGCCGCACCGCCACGGCCGGAGCGGGCCATCCTGTTGCCCTCGAGCGCGGTGACGATGGTGGCGCTTTCGCCAGGCGTGTTGAGCAGGATCGATGTCGTCGAGCCGCCATACATGGCGCCGTAATAGATACCGGCAAACAGGATGAAGGATGCCTCCGGCGCCACCTGATAGGTGATCGGCAACAGCAGCGCTATGGTCAGTGCCGGTCCGAGACCGGGCAGCACGCCGATCGCAGTCCCAAGCGTGGTGCCGACCAGGCACCATATGAGATTGATCGGCGAGAAGGCGACCGAAAATCCGTGCGCGAGATGGCCGAGCGTTTCCATGGCGTCAGCCCCTCAGCATGGTGACGAGCGAATCGACGATCGCGTTCAGCTGGTTTTCGATGAAGCCGGCGCCGATATTGACGCCGAGCGCCCTGGCAAAGCCGAAATAGGCGGCCAGCGCCAGGATCAGCCCGAGCAGCACGTCACGCAGCGGACGCCGGCTGCCGAAACCGTGGCAGATGAGAACGAACATGATGACAGATGCCGCGGTAAAGCCGAGCGGCTGGATCAGCACGAGGTTGGCGATCAGTCCGAGGGCGACGATGCCCATCGCCTTCCAGTCGGTCGGCGTCGCCTTTTCGTCCTCCGGCTGCCAGCCGCCCCGCAAGGCGGCAATGATGAGCAGCAGCGACAGGATGACCATGCCGGTCATGGTGATGTAGGGAAAGACGGTCGGACCGACCTTGGAATAGAGCGGCGACACCGGGATTGCCAGCGTCTGCCAGGCAACCGCACCCGCACAGGCGAGGAGCCCGACGCCGATCAGCAGTTCGGGCACTGCAAGGCGCGGCGGCGCCGGCTGGTCGCTGGTGCTCATCATCGTCCTCCCAATGTCGGTCCCTTGGGGCCGGTTCTCCCTGGACCGGTCTCACTCGGCCGATCTTGGCGCAGTTTCACCTCCGGCGCGGCGTATGTCCATGCGGCTGGCGAAAGTCGGCAAGGGTTGGCGCAGGCTGCCACCCCTTGCCGAGAGCATCACGCTAGACCGAGGTCCTTGAGGATCGTCCCGATGCGGGCCGTGTCTTCTGCGACGAATTTCGCATAATCGTCACCGGTGAGCAGGATCTGCGTCCAGTTGCGGTTCTTGCATTCGGTGGCCCAGGCGTCGCTCTTGGCCATGGTCTCGATCAGCTTGATCATTGCTGCCTTGTCGGCGTCCGAGACGCCGGGCGGTGCGAAGACGCCACGCCAGTTGAACAGCTCGACATCGATGCCTGCTTCCTTCATCGTCGGCGCATCGATCCCCTCCTGGCGTTTGTCCGCGGAGATGGCCAGCAGCCGCAGCGCACCCGCCTTGACCTGTTCGGCGAACTCGCCATAGCCGGAGATGCCGGCCGCGACCTGGTTGCCGAGCAGCGCCGAAAGCGCCTCGCCGCCGCCGGCGAACGGCACATAGGAAAGATTGGTGGCCGGAACACCAACGGTCTTGGCGATGAGGCCGAACAATATATGGTCCGAGCCGCCGGCCGAACCGCCAGCAACCGGAACCTGCGTCGGGTCAGCCTTGAGAGCAGCGACAAAGTCCGCGGCCGTCTTGAACGGGGAGGCGGCCGGCACCACAAGCGCCTCGAACTCGCCGGTGAGGCGGGCGATCGGCGTGACCTCGGTAAGGTTGTTGGCCGCCTTGTTGGCGATGATGGCGCCTACCATGACCATGCCGGCCACCATCAGCGCATTGCCCTTGCCCTTCCATTGGTTGACGAATTGCGGCAGGCCGACAGTACCGCCGGCGCCGCCGACATTGGTGATCTGCGAGCCGGAAATCAGTTTTTCGCTGCGCAGCACCTGGTCCATGGCGCGCGCCGTCTGGTCCCAGCCGCCCCCCGGCGCCGCCGGCACGAAAATCTGCAGCTGCGGCGCGTCCTGCGCAAAGGCGGGGACAAAATGCGATGCCGCGAGTCCGGCAGCACCTGCTGCCGCGGTGCTCATCAAGAATCGGCGTCTGTTCAGCATGGGATTCCTCCAAATCGCGACACCTCCTCCGGTGCCTGCCAGAAACGTGGCCTGATTTCAGACCCGCTCGATAAAATTCATGCAGAGTTTGCGTCCTCCTGTCAAAGACAGAACACGCTGCATGCGGCACAATCGGCCTGTGCGGTCTTCAGGCAGGCGAACTCGACGCCGGACGACGTGGCAGGCAGAGGCCAGACGGTGTCCGTCAGGGCTGCCGCTCCAGCAGGATGGTCGGCTTGCCTTGGTAGACGGTTCGCAGCACTTCGCCATAACCACATTTTGCCGCGACGTTTAGCGATCCGGTGTTCTCCGGATCGATGATGCAGACGGTCGTCGCGGCGCCGAACGTTTCGTCGCCCCAGGCAAGCACCCGTGCGACGACTTCGCTGGCCAACCCGTGGCCATGCGCGCCCGAAACCAGAGCCCAGCCGGTCTCCGGAATGCCCTCGATCGACGGCGTCATGTCGCGTTTCAGATCGTGAAAGCCGGCCTCGCCGATGAAGCAGCCGGTCGCCTTATCCTCGATCGCCCAGAAGCCGTAGCCCAGAAGCGACCACAGGCCGGCGTGGCGTAGGAAGCGCATCCAGCTTTCCTCCCGCGTGCGCGGCTTCCCGCCGATAAAGCGGGTGACGACGGGATCGGCCCACATAGCGACATAGGCGTCGAAATCGTCAAGCCGGTGCGGCCGCAGGACCGTGCGCGAGGTCTCAAGCACTGGGGCGACAATTGTATGCGGACTGGCCATGGTCATGTCTCGTTTGTGTTGCCGGTGCCTAACGCAGGTCTTCCAAAAGGGGGACAGCGACACGCACGAGACGGGAAATCCAAATCCGTTGTGAAAAACAAGAGCCAAGGCTGTGTAGATCATCTTCCAGGCTGATGTGAATCCTGCCAGGCGGTGTTAGTTTTTCTCCGGTATTGGTTCAGGCGCGTTGGGTTTCGGCGCTGCCGTCCGACAGAGGGAATCCAGCATGGACACCACCGACCTTGTGCTTGCCATCTGCCATCATTTGCTGGTGTTTTCGTTGGCAGGCATCATCGGCGCCGAATTCGTCCTGATCCGCAGCGACTTGTCCGCCGCGACGCTGAAGCGGCTCGTCGGCATCGACCGCCACTACGGCATCATTGCCATGCTGATCATCGTCGTTGGCATCGGCCGCGTCGTCTATGGTCTGAAAGGCTGGGAATTCTACGTCTACAATTGGATGTTCTGGGCAAAGATGGCCGCTTTCGCCATTGTCGGCCTGTTGTCGATTATCCCGACCATCCGTTTCCTATCCTGGAACACGCAGGCGAGCATCAGTCCCGGCTACCAGGTTCCTGCGGCGGAGCTGGCGTCCGTTCGCACCTATGTCCGCACCGAGGCATCGATCTTCCTATTGATCCCGGTGTTCGCGGCGGCGATGGCGCGCGGCTACGGCTACTAGAATAGGTTGGAGGAAGGGCATCGCACGGCCCAACGTTGCCACTCATTTGCGCAGAGAAACGTGCGGTTTGCCGTTTGAGCGCGATTGTCATTTGTCGGGTTGCGCTAGTTATTGCTCTATCTACAGTCGGTTTTAGAGGAACCCGCGCAGCGGTTGGCAATCATATCCTGGGAGGAAACACGATGCGAAAACTCATCGCCGCGTTGGCTGCCGCTGCGGCGTGCGCGGAACGATCATCGGTTCGGCGCTCGGTATCCTGCCCGGAGGCGGCGCGATCCTTGCCGCCTTTGCGTCCTACACCGTCGAAAAGCGCGTCTCGAAAAACCCGGGGGAATTCGGCAAGGGCGCCATCGAAGGCGTCGCCGGACCGGAATCGGCCAACAATGCCGGCGCCCAAACCTCCTTCATCCCAATGCTGACGCTCGGTATTCCGGCCAACCCGGTAATGGCGCTGATGATCGGCGCGATGATCATCCAGGGCATCGTGCCCGGCCCCAATGTCGCCATCGAACAGCCCGCGCTGTTTTGGGGGATCATCACCTCGATGTGGATCGGCAATCTGATGTTGATTGTCTTGAACCTGCCGCTGATCGGGCTCTGGGTGAAACTCCTTACCATCCCCTACTACGTGCTCTTCCCGATCATCATGGCGTTCTGCTCGATCGGCGTTTACAGCGTCAACACCAATGTCTACGACCTCTATGCCGTCGCCTTCTTCGGCTTGCTTGGCTACCTCCTGACCAAGCTGCGCTGCGAACCTGCGCCGCTGCTGCTCGGCTTCATGCTCGGCCCGCTGCTTGAGGAAAACCTGCGCCGCGCCATGATCCTCTCGCGCGGCGACCCAAGCACCTTCGTGATGCGGCCGATCAGCGCCAGCCTGCTCCTCATCGCGCTCGCCGTGCTCGTCATCGTCTTTCTCCCCGCGGTCAAGAAGAAGCGCGAAGAGGTGTTCGTCGAGGAGAGTTCCTGAACATGGATGTCGCCGCATAAAAGGAACTTTAGATTCAGCTAGGGTCAGGACTCATTGATCCAGAAGATGAAGGCTGCAGCGAAGGCGATCGCCGACAGGAAGGTGTGAGCACATCGGTCG
>NZ_JAMYOC010000037.1:0-41133 GCF_040319475.1 Mesorhizobium sp. M0904
GTAAACCGCTTTCTCTTCATCAGTCCGTCCTTCAATCGAGGCCGGACTCTAATCTCAGATGGAGGAAATTACCCGTGGCAGGTCAGCGCGAGGACATTCGGACCTATCAGGTCTATCTGACCAACGAGAAGAAGCTGGCGCCCGGCTCGATCCACATCGCCATTGCGGCGCTGCGCTTTCTCTACAAGGTGACGCTCGAAAGGGACTGGGCGCTTGAAGAGGTCCTGCCGCTTCCCAAGAAGCCGCAGAAGCTGCCGATCATCCTCAGTCCCGAGGAAGTTCAGCGGTTCCTCGGTTGCGTCCTCGACGTCAAACACCACGCCATCCTGACCACTTGCTATGCCGCCGGCTTGCGCATCTCGGAAGCGGTTCGGCTGAAGCCCACGGGCATCGACAGCCAGAGAATGGTCATCCGCGTCGAGCAGGGCAAAGGCCAGAAGGACCGCTACGTGATGCTGTCGCCCAAGCTGCTGGAGATCCTGCGCAACTATTGGAAGGTGCGCCGGCCAAAGGCGTGGCTCTTCCCCGGCGATCGTGCCGACCAGCCGATCACCAGGGATGCCGTGGGACACGCCTGCGCGAAAGCGCGCGACCGCTCCGGCTTGTCCAAACCGGTCACGCCCCACAGTTTGCGGCACGCCTTCGCCGTCCATCTGTTGGAGGCCGGCGCCGACGAGCGCACCATTCAAGTCTTGCTCGGTCACCGCAGCCTCGCGACCACCGCCCATTACCTGCGGATTGCCACCAACAAAGTCTGCGCCACATCGAGCCCTTTTGAGCTCTTACCGCGTCCGGCGCCCATCCTGCCGCCACCCGCCAAGCCTCAGTACTTCTGAGCTCGCGCCGATGGCCCGCTCGGGGCCGGAAGTGGCGGATATCTTCCGCTACTACGGCGAAGCCTATCGCGAGCAGCATGACGCGTCGCTGTCGACCGCCCAGCGCCGCGTCATGACGGCGATCGAACTGTGCCGGACCGCCGCGCTCGGCGGGCATGTCGAGCAGTGCGATCACTGCGGCCATAACCGCATCGCCTTCAACAGCTGCCGCGATCGTCATTGCCCCCGCTGCCAGTCGCTGGCCCGCGCGCAATGGCTGGAGGATCGTCGCGCCGAGCTTCTCGACACGCAATACTTCCACGTCGTCTTCACGCTGCCGGAGCCCGTTGCCGCCATTGCCTATCAGAACAAGGCACTCGTCTACAGTCTTCTCTTCCGCGCCACCGCCGAGACCCATGCGCACCATCGCTGCCGACCCCAAGCACCTGGGCGCCGAGATCGGCTTCTTCGCCGTGCTGCACACCTGGGGCCAGAACCTGCTCCATCATCCGCATCTACATTGCGTCGTCCCAGGCGGCGGCCTTTCTGCCGACGGCCATCGATGGATCGCCTGCAAGCCCGGCTTCTTTCTGCCGGTCCGGGTGCTCTCACGCCTGTTCCGACGATTGTTCCTGGAGCATCTGGAGAAAGCCTTCGACGCCGGCCAGTTGAAGTTCTTCTCTGACTTGCAGGCCTTGAGCGAGCGCGATGCGTTCCGGCGCTATCTGGCACCGCTACGAAAGGCCGAATGGGTCATCTATGCCAAGCCACCCTTCGCCGGTCCCGAACAGGTCCTCGACTACGTAGGCCGCTATACCCACCGCGTCGCCATTTCCAACAATCGCCTCGTGGCCATCGAGGATGGCGCGGTCGCCTTTCGCTGGAAGGACTATCGGCACGGCAGTCGGCAGAAGGTCATGACCGTGGCGGCCGATGAGTTCATTCGTCGCTTCCTGCTACACGTCCTGCCCGAGGGCTTCCATCGCATCCGCTATTACGGCTTCCTCGGCAATCGCTATCGCGCGCAAAACCTCGCCTGCTGTCGTGACCTGCTCGGCATGCCGGTTCCTGAGCCGTCGGACAGCCGATCCGCAAAGGACTACCGCGACCGCTACGAGGCCCTCACCGGGCATTCCCTCAGGCAATGCCCCGCCTGTCGTCAAGGCCAGATGATCATCATCGAAACATTCGACGGCGTCACCGGACACCCGCCATACCAGGACACGTCATGAAGCAGGGACGTCGCCTTCCTATGGTCATCAGCATCGCGCCGGCCCCCTTGGAAGCCAAACTGAGCCGGTCCCGCAAAAGTGTGCGCTGTCATCACCGGCAACCTCTCCCAGGCAGGGCGCGGCGCCGATCCTCACATGCCGGAACCGATATCCGTGCCGCTTTCGGCGCACGCCACGCCTTCAATCGCCGCGTCCGCGACGCATCCGCACCGCCACGCGATGCCTGTTCATGGGTGCGGCCCCAATTGAAAACCCATAGCGGCCACCCGCGCCGGCGGCTTAGTCCAACACGTTTTTAGCTCACCGCCGCGATCCACCCCAGCGCACTCTCGCCATCCGCCTTGCAGCGCGACGCCAAGCTAAAAACGCTCTGCATTATGAGAAATTAAGTTATTAATATCAACGCAATAAACCTAAGTTCCATAGCAGATATTTCGCGATTTTGGAAAGGAAAAACTGCCACTGAGACGCGGAAGCTACTTTGAGCTCCCAGTTTAAACCGTGGCGGCTGGCGCATCAAATGCGGCCTTTTACGGTTGGCGGGAGGCCCGTTGGCGGCCATCGCCGTAGGCTGGTAGGCTAATCGACTAGATCAGGCAAAGCATCTTCGACGATGCTCAGATTTCGATCGAAAGTCTCGGTGTCGGATGCGTTGGCGCGCAGAGACCGCACCTTGTTCAGGATCGCCGCAACCGCCGCTTCCTTGTCGGGGGCTATGCGTGTTGTCACCGCTTTGGCGGTCAAAGCGGTAAAATCTATAGCGGCATAGACTGGTACGGCTGCAGCCTCTGTTGCTTTCAGGCGGTCTTTCACGATTGCGCGCCGGCCCGGAGGCGGAGCTATAGGGCCTGCTTTTGCGGCAAATGTTGCGCCGCGCCGCAGGCGGGTCTGCAAGAGGCCTGAGCGGTACGCCGGTGCTGTCGGCACAATTGTCGGGAGCGCAGGAGGTGGAACCCCCGCGGAAGCGTCCAATGCAGGGCTTTTCGTGCGCGAAGCGTCGGTAGAGGCGGGCAGGGGCATGAACGCGCGTTTGGCGAGCTGGCCGTCGGCGAAATAGAAATTGCGCGTGCCGAGGATCGGCAGTTCCCCACGCGGCAATATGATGACCTTGTTCTTGTCGAGCGTACGGATTTCATCCGGCCGCATGAGGGGCCGCCGCACTTCCTTGCGGTGCTCCGAACGCGTGTAATAAGTGTCAAACAACGTTGCCTTGGTGCGCGTCACGTCCTTCTGCACGTCCGACGTTTCGCCGAGCTGCTCGGAAACGTAGCGCAGATCGTCAACGTCC
Organism: Mesorhizobium sp. M0904; assembly: GCF_040319475.1. Classification (NCBI taxonomy): domain Bacteria; kingdom Pseudomonadati; phylum Pseudomonadota; class Alphaproteobacteria; order Hyphomicrobiales; family Phyllobacteriaceae; genus Mesorhizobium; species Mesorhizobium sp. M0904. The sequence continues at coordinate 3,336 of NZ_JAMYOC010000037.1, forward strand.
TGCGCACCGAAAAAGATCTGCACGCGAGCGGCGTTGATGAGCGTCTTGCGCCCTTCCTGGCGATAGATCTCGTCTACAGCCTTCAGCGACTGCACGAAGAACCACATGGAAACGCCGTTGCCGCCGAGCACGCTCGCCATTTCAGTCACGTTCTCGAGTTTGCCGAGGTTCTGGAACTCGTCGAGCAGCACGAGCACTGGATGCTCGCCCGGCTGCGGCAGACTTTCCGACATGAAGTTCATCATCTGCGTAATCAGGACATTGAACAGCGATCCAAGCGACGTAATCTGCTCACGCCGCACGTCGAGATAAAGAGAGATCCGGTCGCGCTTGAGCTTGCGAATATCGAACGTGCTGCGCGACGTGGCTCGCATTAGGCGCTCGTTGAGAAAGGGCGCCATCCCGGTGCGTACGCCAGCGTAGATTCCGGAAAACTGCCGCTCGGACATCTCAAAATATGGCAGCAGGGTTTGCAGGGTAAAATGCGAACATTCGCGGCGGCGTTCCTCGCGCAGTGAGCCAATGAATTCCAGGAGCGGCTGCTCGGCGCCGTTCATGATCTCGAGGATTGTGGCAAAGGTTTTTTTCTCGTTTGGGATCGCGGGCGATTCCATGACGAAGGACGCGATGCCGGTAAAAAGGAGGCGGGCATCGTTGACCCAGTACGGGTCTGCGTTGGACGGGGGCCGCGGAAACAATGCCGCAGCGATGTTGCGAAGGTCGATGTCGCGCTGTGCCGAATCCAGCGAGATGAAGTCCATCGGATTGTAGCATGCGGTATTGCTGTCCGGATCTGCCGGCGCGAAACGCACCACGCGGCTCATGGTGGAACGGTAGCCGGCGGTCGCCGCATAGGTCTCGCCGCGCAGGTCGAGAACCACGAGCGAATGCGGCCAGGTCAAGGCGTTCGGGATGATGAGAGACGTGCCTTTACCCGAGCGCGGCGGCCCTATGACGAAGCCGCCGACATCATCGCCATCAATCCACAATTTCTTGCCGCCAATCAGCCTGCGCTGCGTCAAGCGGAACTTGCCTGAGCGCTGATCGCGGCGGGGCGACAAAATTTCGGCCAGCCTGCCGCCGGCTCGACCGACGAAGACGCCGCCCACTTTCGTCAGGCCGGTTTTTGATACGTCGCTCATGGTCATGAAGCGAGAGTCATTGCGCTTTCTCGGACGCATGAGAAACAAGCTGACCAGTGGCAAGAGAAACCCCAATGCTCCTGCCGCAACGGCGTATTGTATCCGGCCAAAATTCCTCGCCATCGTGTCCGCCCAAGCCTGACGAACGACCGGCAAGGGATTGGCGTTCAGCTGGTCGAACAGGACGTGGGAGCCCGTCTGGTACCAATCCGTCGCGGCATAGGCGACGGTGAAGACCAGGGCGCCCAGGGCCATCGCCATGAGCACCATGAAAATTGCTGTTGCGACTTTCTGCATGGATGGGCCCCGCTAGATCGTCTCCGCCTTGGTGAACTTGATCTCGCTGATGCCACGCCGTCCGCCTTCGGTGCGGACCATCTGCACGACCACCGGAATGACCTCGCGCAGGTAGTCGAGGATTTCGCTTCGTGCGAGGCCCGAGCTGCCCTGCATGACCATGAGCGCCAGGCGCTCGTAGGCGGACCGGGCGGAATTGGCATGAACGGTGGTGAGCGAACCCGGGTGGCCGGTGTTGATCGCCTGGAGGAACGCGAAGGTTTCAGCGCCGCGCAACTCGCCCAACAGCAGACGGTCGGGCCGCATGCGAAGCGAGGCCTCGAGCAGCTGTTGCGCGGAGACCTTGGCAAGCCCCTGGTCGCCCTTCGAGGCTATCAGGGTAACGTTGTTGGGGGCCGGCAGCCTCAGTTCGCGGGTGTCTTCGATTGTGATGATCCGTTCATGGGCTGGGATCTCCTTCAGGAGTGCATTCAAGAACGTCGTCTTGCCGGTCGACGTACCGCCTGAAACAACGATCGAGACGCGGTTGCGTACCGCATACTGCAGGAACTCCATCGGCGAAGTGTCGTGCAGCATTTCGACAAGTCGCTTTTCTTCGGCTGACAGCGCAAGTCCGCTGCCCATCGCCGTGTTCTCGAATGCGCCGAGATCGTTGTAGGCATCAAGGCTCATATCCATGATGACCTGCTTGCGGATCGAAATCGCCCCGCCTTCGGGAGCCGCCGGCGGCAAGATGCATTGGATGCGCTCGCCCGAGGGAAGAGCGGCCGACAGGACCGGCTTTTCTTCGTTGATGACCTGGTTGGTCGCCGAGGCGACGCCGGTCGAGATATGCCTAATCCAGCCGGGTGTGACCTCTCGCTTGACGACGTGCTCCATCTCTTTCGCGCCGAGGCGTTCGATGAACAATTCACCCGGCCTGTTGATCGCAATCTCGGACACCGCATCTTCGTTCAAATAGGGCCATATCGGCTCCAGATGAGCGCGCAGGACCGGGGCTCTCGCCCATGGGTCGGGGAGGGGATGCACGGCATTCATTTCACCGCGCTCCGATAGCCGGGATAGAAATGATCCTTCGGCGTGCCGTATAGAGGCGTCGGATCGATCGCCGTCTTCGGCCGCCCGCCTGCCTTCAGGCGTGCAACTTCTTCCTGGACAGGATCGGCGTACAAATCCGAGAAATCGAGATCTCGGCGCACCAGCACGACAACCGATGTGCCCTGGTCGACGTAGACCGTCGGGCCAATGTTCTGCGTATCACGAAACGCCTCTTGCGCGAGTTGCTGCAGGGCGGTCGATGATTTGTCGAAGGCGATGCTACGCGCGTCGTGCTGCGAGCCATTGCCGCCATAAGTTACGGTCGTGGTCTCGCCGGTCACGGGATCGACCGTCGACACCTGGCGCTGTTGTCCATTCTGGCTGCTATCCGAAAGCGAGGACAGATATTCAGAGACACCGCCAACGACGGAAAGCATGATGGCGTTGCCGTAGCGTTCAACCCAGTGCGTATCAACACGCCCGCCCATGCCGCCACGGCCGAGCGCGTCTGCCCCAGGCGACTTGATATCGACGGAAATGCCGTCCGAGCGAATGACCCTGCTCCAGACGATGAAAACACGCTTCTGCCCGCGCGCAAGCCCCGAGCGGTATTCCCCGGTCAGGCGCGAGCCCTTCGGAATGAGGATCCGCCTGCCGTCGAGCGAGAAGACATCCTCACGCACGACAGCGCGCACGGCGCCGGCAAGGTCGGTGTTGACCGCGGTTTCCAAATAGCCGCGAATGATCGTTCCCTCTGGGATCAACGCGTCGGTACGTCGGAACGCCCTGGCTTTGACGATGCCGGAAGAACTTGCCTCAGACTGCGCCAAGAATGCCTTGTTGGGATCACTGTCGGCGCCGGGGACCGGGATGATCTGACCGTCGGGCGCAATTTCGACCTGCGCCGCCTTGGCGCCGGCATCCGTCGAGGCGGTTTGATCACTCGTCACCATCTGGTTCGACCGCAGGCGTTCCCACACCGCTTTTTCGCGCTCGGCCGCCTCCGCTTTACGACGAGCCTCGTCCTCAGCCGCGGCCTTGCGGCGGGCTTCTTCCGCCTCGGCCCTGCGGCGAGCTTCCTCGACCGCCATTTGCGCCTCCAGCGCCCGCCGCTGCGCATCGAGATCCACGCCCTCCTGCACCGTCTGATCGACATTATCGGCTTGTTGTGTGCCGCTCTGGTCGGCGGCCGGTGGCGGCACCACGATCTGGTCGACCGTGCCGTCGGCAGGTTGCGGCGGTTCGTTCAACGCCGGCGGGCGGAACTCGGGCGGGTTGAAGATTTCCTCGCCATCGCTGCGAACATCGCGCGATACCGGCTCCCGGGGCCAGTTCAGCCATATCAGCGCGCCTACCAGCACTACGCCGAGGCTGACCAGGGCGATCCTGGTACCGACGCCCGCACCACGGCGAGCGACCGTCGGGCTACCATCCAGTTGGTTATAATCGATTTGGGACATCAGCGCCCTCCGCTGGATCCGAACAGGGTGGAACCGCGTGTCAGTTTCGTTGGACCGTAGACTTGCTCGACGGGATCGATAGCGTTGGGTCGCGCCCGGTTGTAGAGGCAGAGCGTCTTGCCATCGGCCCGCAAGGTGAATTGCCGCGCGACCTTGTCGATGACTGTGTATTTGCCCTGCGTGCGAACATTGACCAGCGACTCATGGCGCTTGTCGTCGACAACGAAAATAGCCGGCATGTCGCCCTTGAACTCCAAAAACACCTTGGTGCCGTCGTCGAATACGGTGCGCGGCTTCAGGCTGTCGTCGCCCTTGTAGGCGTAGTCGTAGTTGAGGCCGGCATAGTTCAGGTCCTTCAAATCCGGATCGGCGGCGCTCTCCTTGGCCTGTGAGAGCAGCCGCGCGTTGATATCCTCGTCCGGGTATTTGAACCGGACCTGGAAGGATGCCCGGTCACGGCTATTGTCAGTGGCCTGCAGCAGCAGGGAATAGACGCGCCGGTTGGTGACCACGTTGACGTTGGTCCAGGCATCTCGCTCCAGCGGCTTGACGAACAGAAACCGCGATCCGCGTTTGGGGATGATCGACCAGCCTTTCGTGTCGCCAGCCGACACGGTTTCGATGACTTCGGTCGGACTGAGTTCGACCATCGTGGAAATCCCAAGAGCGGCGCGCACCGACGTCACGTCGTCATTGTTGAAGGTGACATATCGGATGCGGCCGTCGCGTGCGGCCGCGCCGTGAATCGTGCCGAGCAGAAAGGCGGCCGATAGGACGAGGCCCGCGCGCCATCTCATTGCAGGCTCCCCGCGGCCGGCGCCGATTCCTGGTCGCGGCGGTAATCCGTAACCTGAAATCCCAACGGGTTGTCAAAACGCCATTCGTTCTTGAGCGGCGTTGAGGTGTAGCGGAATTTTATCACCGCCACCCAATTGTCGGCTGTGGACGAATTGTCCCGCCGCGTCATCGTGGCAAAGCGCACCGAGGCTGTGTTGCGATTGAGCAGGGAAACCGACTTGATCTCGACCGAGATAGTGACATTGCGGCCAAAAATCTTGTCCAGCGATTGTGGGTTTGCTGGCGTATAAAGCCATGTCAAATCCTTGGACGCGGCGTCGGTCGAGTAGAGCTGCGCCAGGTCGTAATTCTGTTTCAGTTCACGCGAATCGTAGGTTTCGCGGGCCCTGATATAGCGCACCAGATTGGCCGCCGTGACGGCCTCGTTCTGCGACAAATCTCCAGGCTTCAGCGCGCGCATGATCTCGAGGTAGCCCGTCGATTTGTCGACCTCGACAACATACGGTTCGAACTGCCGGAGCGGCAGGATCAGCACGAGCGCCAGCAGCGACAGCACCGCCACCAGTCCGGAAACGCCGCTGACGATCCAGGCCAATGTACGCGATCGACGCATTGACCTGTGCGTGTCGTCTTCCCAGGTCGCGCCCGCCCTGTAATAGCGCTTGTCGACGAGTTCGCTGCTGCTGTTAGCAGCTGTTTCCATTGGAATTGCCACTTTACTATTGCCTCGTTTTCGGGACGCATCTGATCCAGCACCGCGATCGGTGATCATTGTGTGGTCTAGGCCAGAGGCCTGGAGTTATCGCGCGCACCTTGCTGGATAGCGGTCCGGGTTGCGGCATCCGCCCTGGCTGCTCGCGAAGTTCGAAAACTGTTTGCCGCGAGCTGCTGGGCGCCCCGAGCGGCGCGGCCGGCGGCCCACCGCGCGCCGGAGTAGCGCACGGCGTTTCTGCCGAAGTTTCTATAAGGATTGTATGCGCCCACGGTGCTGAGATACCCGCCGCCATTCAGGATCGAAGCAATCGAGGGTATCTGCATGAGAACGTAGATGCCGATGATCGTCACCAGCACCAACGGCAGCACCAGCGACATTTTGCTGTCCATGGTCGCTCCGCCGGACGTGGCGGTGTTCAGCGCCGCATTGACGAGCGAGAAGTAGAAACCGAGAAAGCCGTAGATCAGGATTTGCTGGATCATCAGAAAGGTGGTCAGCGAAAGAAAGCCTTCGCTCATGCGCGAGGACCATCGGTAAAGCCAAAGGATGATCCATATCGGCGCCAAGGCCAGCGTGATGAACAACATCACCTTGGCGGCGATGATCGCGGCAATGGCAAGCGCTGCGAAGATGATGGCTGATAGCAGAACGAGCAGCGACAAGAGCGCGCCAAAAATGTCATAGAAGGATCCGCTGTAGACCTGATTGGCGACGTCCTGCGCCCCTTGGTAGAGATTGTCGATCAGCGCTGGAATTGCCGTCTGGTCGCTGAGCTGATTGCCGGTGGCCCGCGACACGGCGCCGACGATCACCTTACCGACCTCGTCTGGAATGCTTTGCACGAGCTGATAGATCGTCGCCGAAAATGTGCCCCATCCGGTCAGCAGCAGATAGATGATGACGGCGCGGCCGAGGCGATAGGCCGCTTCGATTGGCGAAATCGACTCTCGCCCGCTCAAAATCGAGTAGCCCCACCACACGATATAGAGGGTGAGCATGAGGGTGAAGACGTTGCCCATCGCATTGCCCAACTGCATATAGACGGTGCGAACGAAGTCCTCGCCGATGTTGTCAATGCCACCGAGGATGCTTGCGGCGAGACCGTTCATGGATCCTCGTCAATGATGCTGGCGAACGGCGTTGAATTGACCGGCTTCAGCGCGCCGCATTCATCGGCGTGGGCATACGCCAAAGGCCCGCACGGCGCTTTCCGTTCGCGATTTGCGCAACCGAAAAGCCCCGCGCTGAGCCCAATCACAAGGCATGTGCGCAACACCCGCCTCAACAAAGGGCTAACCCCCGCTCTTGCCAAAGTCCGCGAACGGATTGACGGTGCGCGGTGTCATCATCTTCTGCACCTGGCTCTGGCGAAGAAGATCTCCCTTCAGCTTCTCATTCAGGGCCGCGACCGCACCGTTCTGGACGCCGATCAATTCGTTGACCGCGCGCGCGTTTTCCAGCTGCATTCGTGTGTTCTGGTCCACCGAACCCTTGACGTCCTGCGACTGCCCGATCTGCCCACTTGCGGACTGCAAAGACTGTTGGCGCTGGGTAACGCCCTGCGAAGCCTGCGAGGTCAATGCGCTTAGCAGCGAAGCCACGTTGACGCTGCCGCCATAGGCCGTGTTGACGGCGCTGGTCTCCTTGCCGGCAATCTGCTGGAGCTGCTTCACCAGCTGCAGCCCGTTGATGACGGCGCCGGCGATTTTCTGAATTTCGGGCGACAGGCCACCAAACGAAAGCGCACCGCCGTTCAGGATCGATCCGAACGACGGAGCCTGGGCAATTGACATGTTGCCGCCCAGACCCATTTGTCCGATGCCGAGCGAACCGTCACGACTGCCACTGAGAGCCTGCAGGATCTCTTCGCTCTTTTTCAGGATATCCTTGTTCGAATCCATGATGGAGTTGGTGTTGTCCGCATTCTTGCGGGCGACATCGAGATTGGCGCCATCAATGACAGCAATCTGTGCGTGGGCCGTGCTTGCCCAAAGCGCCAGACTGGCAGCAATCGCGAATTTGTTCATGTCAGCCTCCTATTGCTGTAGAGAATTAATGACGCTGGCAGCGCCGGCAGGATCACTGGTGATGATCATCGAGCGACTGTCGGCCGAGCTTGCCCCCGCGTTCTCAAGTGCGCATGGTAGCCACCGGCCGCGATCGATCCTCAACCGCTCCAATTCCGCGGGATCACAGGAGAACGGGTTTGGAGAGCCGCTCTTCGGCTGTTGCACCAGCTTGGACGACTGCGATGCCTGAACATTCTGCAACGATAGAAGTTGGGCCAGCAATGCCGTGAAGTCCCCCGCCTGGGCGAGGTACTGGTTGGTGACATCGGCGTTGATCCCACGAGCCGACGAGTTTAGCTCCCAAGCGTCCTTGTATTCGGTCACCTGGCCAACATTGCCCGCCAGCGCGTCGATCGCCGCATTGTTGGCGCCCATCTGCGATGAGCTTGCATCGAGGCCGCCAGCCGCCTTCCTGACCGTGCCCATGGCCGCGTCCTGGGCCGTGCCGCCTGCGCCGTCGGCCGTTACGATCGAGAATGGTGGCGGCGCGGCGGCCGGAGCCTTGCCGCTCGACACATAGTCGTTGAAGTAGCTGCTCCAGCGGCCGACACCGCCGGCCCACTGGTTTTGCTCGCCAGCGTTCGATCCGTTGTAGAAGGAGGCGAGACAGCTATAATTCGTCGCCCCGCATTGCTTCACGCCCATTCCGAGATATTTGACGCCGCCTTCGACATTCTGCTCGTTGACGTCGCGGTCAAGCCCCATGGACTTGCCGGTGCCCTTAGTCAGCTGCATGACGCCTTTGACGCCGGTGTGGCTTCCGGCGCATGTGTCGAAGCGCGATTCCTGATAGGCGACGGACAGCGCCAGGCCTTCGGGCACCCCGTATTTTTGCGCATAATAGCGGATCATCTTCACGTTGCCCGCGTCGCGCTGCAACGCTTCGGCTGGCGACCGGCGAAACATTTGTGAGCGGTATTTGTTCGAATAGGTGCAGACGACGCTTTTCTTCTTGTCGGTTTCGTCGTTCTTCGCTTCATCCGACTTCTTGCTGTGCTGCTCGTCCTCCTGCCGTTTGTCGAGGTTCTGCCCGTCGATCACCGCGATCTGAGCGACAGCCACGCTCATGCTTTCCGCCGTCGCGAGAGCCACGGCCAGACAAGCGCTGCTAAGCCGCTTCGTCATGCTCGTTCTCCCATCCGCAGAAGTATGGCAGCCAAATCTCCGGCTCGTCGCCGAAGGCCTCCCGGAGCCGGGCGCATTCCTTGCTGTTGGCTTCGTTCGAGGACAAGACCTTGATGAGATCGGGCATCGCCGACAAATCGAGCTTGGCAACGATCGAGTCGCTGTCGTGCTTGACAAGGAAGGTGCGTGTTTCCTTGGCGGTGCGGCGCACGAACTCGAATTCCTTCGCTGTCAGCGAGAAGCGCTCCATGTAGGACTCCTTGCTCGCCTTCGGGTTGGGGAAGAAAATGTTGGTCTTCGTTTGCTCGATCAGCGACGACGAGATGGAGGAATTGACGACGTCTTCCGCCGTCTGCGTGCCAAAGCCGACCACGCCGTTGCGGCGACGAATGGTCTTCAGCGTCTCATTGATGAAAGCAGCGAAAACCTCGTCGTCCAACAGCTTCCAGCCTTCATCGAGGAAGAGCATGATCGGCGAGCCGTCGATGACGTCCTCAAGCCGATGGAAAATGTAGAGCAACGCCGCCGAACGCAGCTTTCGATCGCCCAGGATCTTGGTCATATCGAACCCGACAACCGGCTTCGAAAAATCGACCAGATCGACGGGATTGTTGAAAAGCCAGCCCTTGTCCTTTCGGGTCGAGCCAGGGCTGTATCCGCGCGGCCAGATCGTTCATGCCAGGCATGAGCGACCCCCGCAGCACTTCCGGCAGCAGGTCGAAGGTACGCTGTTCGCGCGGGATCTTGTAGATCATGTCGACGGCGGCGTTGATGACGCGCATCTCCGCTACATCCAGCGCGCCGCCTTCCGGCGTCAGAATGTAGATGAGCAAATCTTCCAGGAAGGACCGGTTTTCTGCCGTGTCCTCAAGCTGCAATGGCGCGAACCCGGTCGGCTGGGAAGGCTCCATCACCTCATAGCGACCGCCGAGCGCCCGAACGAAAATTTCAGCGCCGCGCATATAATCGAAATAAACACATCGTGGCCGCGGCATGATGCGCATGGCCTGCGCCATCAGGAATGACAGCACCACGGTCTTGCCCGAGCCAGTCGGGCCGAACACCGTGAAGTGCCCGACATCATGAACGTGGAAATTGAAATAATAGGCTGTCTGGCTGGTCGTTTCGAGCAAAGCGATGGGCCGTTTCCAATGCAGCCGCTCACGTTGGCCCGACGGGAAATTGTGTCCTGAAAAAAGGCCGGCGAAATTGAGGGACGAGATCAACGCACGTCGCGCGATGTAGCTGAAATTTCCCGGCAACTGCGCCCAAAAGGCCAGTTCCGTGTTCAGTGTCTCGCGAACCGGCACGATCGACATGCGCGAAAGCTCCGCCGTGATGTCGGATAGCGCACGGTTGAGACCCCCCATATCCGGTGCCAAGGCCATGACGCTCATGTGATGTTGTCCGAAGACCACTTCGCCGCCGGCCAGCTTGTCAGCGCCGTCGTGGACGGACTCCTCAACCGTCGTGCCCGCCTCGTCGGAGCCCTCAACCTGGTTCGCGATGGTGTTGATCCTGCGCATCGCCGTGACACGATCTTCGATCGCAAAACTCTGCGTCAGGACAAACTCATGCGGCAGGCGCAAGAGACCGTCCAATGAGCCCGGCGCGGTGAACGGTGGGTATTCCTTGATCGACACCATGGCGCCGAGCTTGCCAGCGTCCGGTCCGCGAAGTTCCAGCGCGGATTTGCCGAAAAACAATTGTCGTGTCGCCAGCACATCGCCAAGGCTCATGCGCGGCAAAGGCATTTCCACGTCGCCGCCGCCGGCGAGGATCTTCGCCAAAAAGTCCGCGGGCTCGGAAAAGAAGCTGTCGCGGCGCTTCACGACGCCGAGAAGACGTGCACCATAAGCCGTGAAATCCTTGACGACTCCGTCGAGAACGTCATGCAGTTCGGCCATCGCCTCTTCGCGGGTTTCTTCGCCCGCGGTACTGATGCGGAACGCATTGAGCGCCTTGTCCACCCAGCCGACGCGACCGACCATCGGTCGGCGTATGACCGCCAGATACGCCTCGTTGACGAAAAGGTTTTTCGCCCCAAGCTCATCCATGTAGCGGGCGTCGAGCTCGGCCACGAAAGGATTGTCAAAGTCGCCTTCGATCTCCGGCGTTACGTGGCGGCGGATGATCGTTGTGTAGACTGCAAAGCGAGAGGTCGAGAGATTGCGGAACGTCGTGTTGCGGTTGAACATGCGGCTGTTCAACTCGGCTTGGTCCATCGTCTGGAAGGGCAGGCCACTGAGCTGGATGACGCCGATCAGAAAGCCGCTCTTCGTCACGATCAGATTGTCATCGACATGGCGAAGGTAAGGGATGTGCATCGCCGCGGGTTTTTCACGCCGGCGCTCGCGGCCAAATTTCAGGTCGGCATCGAGGCTCATGGCGAATAGCTCCTCGCGCCCCAAAAAGTAAGGTTCGCCACCGCTCCGCGTTTGGAGACGCGCCGCTCGAAAATATGAAACATGTAGGGGTCGCGCTGGCACAGATATGCGCTGACCAGATGCACCACGCCGAACACGCCAAGGCCGAGCATGAAGCTGCTCGTGGCAATGAAGCCGATAACCGCCAGGATGCCGTTCAGAGCGAAGACCTCATAGCGCACTCCCCATTTCATCGGGGGGCGTGTCAGTGGCAGGCTGACCGGCTCGACATAGACTTCCTCGTCATCCATGTCTCAGCTGCCTCCCGCGGTCGCACGAACCGCATCCACCAGCTGGGCAGCGCCGAAGATCAGAGCGATGCCAATGATGATGGAGAAAGCCATCATCCACGCGAGCCGGCCCGTCATGGCGAGGAAACCGAGAAAACAGACGGCGATGATGGCGAATGAACGCGCTATGTTGCCCTGCAGAACTCCGACGAACCACTCCAGCACATTTTCGACTGGCGCCGCCGACTGGGCATACGCAGTGGCTGGCGCGAGAGCTATTCCGACCGCCGAGGCCAAGGCCAGTTTCAGGGCAAATCTGCCCGCTTTCCTGTATTCCACCCTTGGCTCCTTTCAGTTGCCGAAATCCATGACATGACCACCCTGCCAAGCGTCCTCGCTTGCTGGCGGAGCGGCCGCGAGCGTCTCGGATTTGGTCAGGGCGGACTTCTTCACCACACCGCCGAACTTCCAGCGGTTCAGTATTTTCACAATGTATTCCGCCGTCTCCGGATTCACCGGAATACCCTGGGCCTTGTAGACGCTGTTGGGCCCGGCGTTGTATGCTGCCAGCATCAGCAGCGGGTCCCCGAATTCGTCATAGAGTGACTTCAGATAGCGAAGGCCAGCCCGGACATTTGCCTGTGTATCGCAACGGTCGCTCACCCCCAGATCGGCCGCCGTGCCCGGCATCAGCTGCATGATTCCCAAGGCTCCGGCCTTTGAGGGGCCCTGACTGGCGCCGAGATCGCTTTCGGCCCATGCAATTGTCTCGGCCAGATCGGCGTCGAACCCTTCGTCCTGCGCGATTGAACGCACAAGTTGGGAGACCTCGGCACGATTTCCGGTCTCACACGCCCCCGGCCTTTGCGCCCCGACCGCGGCAAGGGCTTGCGCCGGCGTTGCAAAGGCGACTGCGACGCGGTCTGATGCCCTGTCCTGGCCGTGCGCTTGCAACGGCATCGTGGCGCCAAAGAGGGTGACCAGAAGAGCGAATCGAGTGTTCATACTGTCGCCAAAATTTAACACTTTACTATGGCTACACGCAGCCCTAGTAAAGTGTCAACACGATATGCGCCGCAGGGACGAATTTCAATGAAACAGACTGCCCTTTGCACGGTCTTGCTGCTCCAAGGTGCCGTCGCTTATGCTGCCGGCGCCGATGCCCCAAGTGCCTTCGCGCAGCCGTCGGAGCGCTACCTGCTCCAGTTTGCCAAGCCGGGAGAGAAAGTGTTCGTCTATGAGCGCTACGATGCGAAAGGCGCGCTCTTTCAGCGCGATGCGGCGACCCTTGTCTCGCCGGTCAAGGTGCCCTCGGCGACCGAGCGCGTCATCAACGGCATGGCTTATCGACTGCGCGGCCTTGCAGCCTGTCCAAAACCAAAGATTACCTACAAGGCGCAGCAATGGGACTGCACGAAAGCCGCGCAGGACTATGAAGAGGCAATCTACAACGATCGTGCATCTGTCGTGCTTTGCAAAACGCTTGTGCTGCAAAGCAAGAAGGGTGAACCCGACGCCGTGTCGTGTTTCTCTCTCGTGGGTGCGGGCAACGCAAACGACCCGTACAACGTCGCCTACGACGATGACGAAATGGTTTTTTTCGACATGGCAGCGATCGGACGCAACAAGGACGGCAAGTCGCTGCGCCCCGATCTCGAGCATTCCGCCGACCTCGGTGGACAGTTCCAGGAATGAAACAGGCGAGCTTTGCAGTGCTGGCCGCATTCTCGGTATGCGCATCGGCGCAGGCGCAGGATGCATCCGAGTCTGCCGTGCCAACGCCCTTCGCGGTATCGAAATCGGCTCAACTGCTGACCGGAGATACCTGGCGTGACGGAGATCACCTTTTCCGCCTCTATGGCGTCCAGTCATGTCTTCGAGGCACATCAGCTGAAGAGCCAAATGGGAACAAAATCGATTGCGGGAACACCTCGCTGGCGCACCTTGCTGCGCTGTTCGATAGCGCGGCGGTTACATGCCAGCCAATCGGCTACGCCCTGGATAAGGCGGTTTTTGTCGTGTGCGGTGCGCAGCTGAATGGCGAAACAATCGACGTCGGCACCGCGCTGATAGCGACCGGATACGCATTTGCCGCAACGACAGCAAAGGGCAAAGCCGTCAATGAGAACTACCTCGTCGCGGAAATCAACGCTAAGATGAATCGTGCGGGTTTGTGGGGCGCGACGTTTCAGCATCCTGTGCAACTGCTGCTGAGCCAAGGGCTGGAGAGGCGATAATGAAGCAAGAGGATGAGGCGCACAAATATTACTATCCCGTCGAAGGACGCGGTGATGGTGCTATTGGTGGAGCCGCTGCATTCATCGCGATCATCTTGGTGCCGGCAGGACTCTATGCGGCCTGGAATACCGTGGTCTCATGGATTTCAGCGCTCTTCTCCTAGGACTGCAGTTTCGCGAAAGAACCGAGCAACGCGCGAAAATCGTCGACATCAACCTCGCACCAGTCATGAGCCGTCAGCCGTTGAAAGTAAGCAGCCTTCATTTTCATTTCCGCGATAGTGGCTACTGGAGCAATGGCAGCACGCCTTCGCACAGCGGCCTCCTCCGCCATAACCGCGTCCAGCCTCTCACCCAGCACGATCGCGTCAGGCCCTTCGGCCCCCATCCAACGCTTGCCGATACGTTCAAGCGCGGCGACGCGCTGACGATGTTCCGCAATCAATTTCGCGACGCCTTCAGCCGCTTCCATCACTCCGGTGCTACAGACCAATCGAATAGGCATCGTCCTGCTCCCTGCGTATATCGGTCACATACAAATACCTGTGGAGGCGAGGAAAACTAGGGATGTTCACATCCCTAGATTGAAGCGACCAATTCTGAAATACAGGGCGGGGGGCGGCTGCGTAGAAGGATTGGCTTCCGATGTTTCGTGCCCTGGTGGTCGAAGACCAGACGCTTATGCGTCTGGCTCTGATGAATGAAGTGCAAGCGAGTTTCAAAAAATGCGTCGTCCTCGGCGCGGAATCGCTGACGATCGCCACTGCCGAGCTTCAAAACAATCATTTCGATCTGGTCGTCATCGACCCTGGCTTGCCCGGCTTTGATCCCACCTCACAAGGCGATCGCATCGCTGTCGTCGATAGGATCATCGAAGCTTCACCCAGTGCAATCCATGTTGTCGTCACCGGTTCCGACAACCGTTGCGAGGCAGATGGTTTCCGGCGAATCGGCGCCGCCGCATATCTCGGCAAAACCGGCCTTGCGCCCGGCGTATTCAGCGACGTGCTGGACGATATTTCCACCAAGGGGTTCTCCTTGCGCCTCTCGCGGGCTGTCATGACCAAACCCGATTATCGATTTTCAGCCCTCACTCCGCGCGAGCAGGAGGCCATCGACATGATGGCGCACCGTGCTCCCGGCGTGAAACGCAAGGAGATCTTTTCTCTCATGGCCGATCGGCTCGCCATTGAGCCCGGCTCGGCGGAGAAATACTACAAGCAGGCTCGCGCCAAGCTCATGCGGCAAGGCCATCGGCTCCCGCAGGGGCTGTGAGCCAATGGCGCCCATGATCGTCCATGGAATCAAGGTTCCTGTCGCACCACAGGATGTTTCGCCGGTTATCTGGCGTGCGCTTCAAAGCCAGAGCTATGAGGCTAAGGAAGCGAAGTGGATCTTCAGGGCGGTCAAGGCGCGCGATCGCGTACTGGAGCTGGGGTCGGGTATCGGCATCATCACCGCACTGATCGCAAAAATCCCCGGCGTTCAGGTATGGGCTTTTGAAGCAAATCCCGCAACGGCGGAGCTAGCGAAACGCGTGATAGCGGCCAACGATCTCGACAATGTCACATATTCCCAGGGTATCCTCACAGCGGGCCCGCCGCGGTCCTTCACCTTCTACGTTCGCCGCGACCTTTGGATGTCTTCCACGGACAAAGACCAAGGACCCTACGAGCGCGAACTTTCGATCGTCTCGGCCGACGTCGATCGTTTCATCACCGATCATCGAATAAACGCCCTCGTCATGGACATTGAAGGTGCTGAGAAAGAACTTCTGCAGGATGCCGAGCTGCCCGGGGTCGAGCGCATCTTTCTTGAGCTGCACGACCATCTCTATGGCCTTGACGGCATCCGAAACATCACGCTTGCCCTGGCGGAAAAGGGATTTGCCTACGATCCGCGGGGCTCCCGAGGACCTTGCGTGCTCTTCGCCAAGAACGATGGCCCCCGCGAATACGAGGATGTGGAAGATGTTGCGTAGTGCTCTCGCCGTCATATTTGCCGTTGCCCTTCCGCTCGCCAGCGCCGCCGAGGAAATTCCGCTCGATCCCAACGAAGTGTCGGTTCAAGATGCCGGCGGCAAGACCATCGCGGTCTTTTCCGTGAAGCAGCTGCGGGCAGAGTTTCCGCAACAGGCCTATGACACGCGTACACCCTGGACGAGCGACAGCGAAAAAATCGAATATCGTGGGCCGCTGCTTGCAAACGTGCTTTCCAAGGCTGGAATAACCGCCGCGCAGGAGGTGAAAGTTGTCGCCTATGACAACTTCGTTTCCGATATTCGAATGGACGAAATCCGGTCCTATAATCCGATTCTGGCGGTCGAGCGTCGTTGCAACGAGAACGACAAGGCCGGCTCGCTTTGCCCCCCGGGCCATGATTTCCGCCCGATCAGCATGGTGGAGAAAGGCCCTATCTTCATTGTTTGGCCCTTCGACCAATTGCCCGCTTCATACGTTCCAGCAAGAAACTCGATCTGGGTGTTTTTCCCGGTCGTCCTGCGCGCCACGCAATGAAGTTCTTCAACGGCCGATTGCTCACTGTTCTGCCATATCTCGGTATGGCTGCGGCGCTTGGGCTGAGTGCCTGGACATTCATCCAATCGAACCGCTACCGTCAGGAGACGGATGCCATCCTCAACCAGACCTTCGAGATTCAGTGGCGCGCGGCACAGATTCGCGAGCGCCTTATACGGGTGTATGGCTATCTTCGTATTGCTGACCAGACGGGCAAGCTTGATGCCGACATCGATCGGCAAATGGCGCTGGTGAGCGTGAACGTCGCGCAGCTGGAAAACCTGCCCTATCTGAACCGCTTTTTTCCGGATCATGACGCCGCACTACTGGGCGGGATTCGCCAGACCCTCGAAGAGAAAATCGCCCCCCTTGTGTCGGCCCGCAAAAACTACACTCAAGCCATTGCCGACATGGCCAAGCTGGAACAGTCAATTTATGAGATTTCCAGCTCTACTGTTGATCACAGCGCCACCTTGCAGCAGACCGCCGGCATCGACATTGCCGCCTCGCGCAACTGGTTCATCTTCGCCATCGCGCTTGGCCTCGGCGCCACCTTCTATCTCGTTATCCATCAGCGCTACTCCTCGGCCAACCGCCGTGACCAGCACATGCGCTCGTTCGCGTCGCTCTTTGCGCATACTACTCGATCGCGTGTTACAGCCCTCAGACTGTTCCTTGAGCATTCACAGCCAGATACGCAGCCAAGCAGCGAAATGCTTGAGGCTGCGCGCAATGCCGCGAGCGAACTGGAATCGATCACCAACAGTGTGCTCCAGATCGCCTATGCGCCACAAGAGTCCAGCACTGTGCCGCTCGGCCGACTGCTAGAAGATGTAACGGCAGAGCGTAGCGGTTTGGTGCAAGTCCGTATCGACTCCAAAGCGCGCTTGCACCCCGTACCCTCGGCGCCATTCCGGTTGGTCGTGAACGAGCTGATCGAAAACGCTCTTGCCGCTTCGTCGGACGTCAATAACGCCCAAGTTCTTGTCTCCGCGACAGTCAAGCGACAGCCATTCCTCCCCCGCACCTATCTAGTGCTTGAGGTGGCCGACAAGGGCTCAGGCATGCCGCCTACGATCGCTGCAAAAGCGACCACCCCTTTCTTTTCAACGCGAGCCGGGAATCATACTGGCCTTGGCCTGACCGCATGTTCTCAGATGGTCTCGACGCTGAACGGAAAGCTCATCATCAAAAGCGCTCAAGGTATCGGCACAACCGTGCAGGTCAGAATTCCCCTGGCCTCCGCCGCAGCCATTTTTTGGCAATCGTTCCGCAGGTACGGGCGAACAAAGGAACACTCGTGGGGCGGCTAGGTATCAGTTCTGCTCTATTTTGTTCACGGTCTGCGCGAGCATCGCCAGAGCTTGCCAGGTCATTCCGTTGTCTCCGCTAGAAGGATGATGACGCTGGATCAGCTCTCAAATGGGTGCCTACCCCTCCAGCTAATCAGAAACAGGTAGGTCTGCTGTTGGTGGGATCTTTTCGGAAAAGAGGAAGGTCGCTGGATCCAGTTTCAACGCCTTGGCGATCCCGGCAATCGTGTCCACGCTGATGTTGCCGCTCGCGCGCTCCAGTTTCGTGAATGTCGCCTCCGCCACACCGATGAGTTTGGCCATCTCATAGCGGTGCAAAGTACGTCGTTGTCGCTCAAAATCGATGATGTGCGCCAGCCGCTTGCGGATCGCATTGTCGTCCAACCGATGCGCCCATTCCGGAACCTTCTTACCGCCGGCGAGCAGTCCTGCAAAGGACACTTGCAAGCCGTTTGCCATGATCTGCAGCGTCGTCAATGTGACATTATTTTTCTGACGCACAGTCTGAATGTAGGTTCGATAGGCCAGTTTTTCGCCCTCGGCGGTCCGAAACAGTTCCGCCATGTGCATATGGGATAGGCCGCGTTTGGCTCTCTCCCGCTCAAGCGTCAGAGCAATGTTGGCGCGCAATGGGTTGTTGACCACGCCTCCGTCGTCTCGTTTCATAAATCGATGTAGTCGCACAAACCTGCCTTTTTCGACCTGTCCTTTTTCGCGCGGATCATCCATAGTAAACTGTCAAATCTGCAGCGAGGAAAAGGCTATGACCATACTCAAATTCCTACTGGGGGGTGCCGTCGCCATCGCGGGCGCCGCAGCTCTTCCATCCCAATCAAAAGCGTCGGAATGGGGCTGTCAGGTCCTCCTATGTCTTTCCGGCGAATGGCAAGGCACCCCCTCATGCCACCCGCCAATTTACAAGTTGATTGCGGCGATGGAAGCCCCGGGTTTTAATTGGCCGACCTGTCCGCAAGCCAACTCCAGCGCGGCGAGATTTGAGAAGTATGAGGATTGTCCGTCTGGCTGGCAAGCAGTTGGCGGCTCCGAATCCGATCGGCCGGGCTTAGGTCAAGAACGAAACATCTGCCGCATCGCGGCCGGTAGGCTCTCCTTGCCCGTCGTTTTCAAAAACAACGCCCTCGGCGGACATCATGGAGACGGATCACGTCAGGTCCAAATCGAAATCGACGGTAAGGTGGTGACGGCAAAAATTCAGACCGCGGGGAACGATCGAGGGCATTCCCTTGGTAATGGCCCCACCTACTACACCATCCCTCGACCGATGCGCGGAAAGCCCTGGTTCATCGAGTATGATGACGCGAACGGCATGCGCCAGAAAAGCTGGTTCGATCTCAACATGCCATAAGCCAGGAGATCACCAGGCCAAAACCCAAGAGCCACAATTCAGGGAGGTTTGTAGTGTTCAAGGCGCTTCTCCTGTCCACAGTGATTTTGAACACAGGCGCAGTGTTGACGGCGGCTGCTCAGAGCGACAAGCCGCGATCAAGCGTGGAGAATCCTATGTGGCCCGCTTCACTGAAGTGGGACTGCAAGACCGCTGCCAAGATTGTATGCGAGCGTGATGGCGGTTGCTCAGTGACTGAGGAACGCTCTGGATTTGTGCTGAACTACGGCAGCAACGAAGCCGAATTCTCAGCTGGCAATGTCAGGATCAAGCGCCACTATCAACAGACCGTGCAGGCAAGCCCTTTGCAGCAGGAAGTTAAAGTCGAACTGGCCGACAATCGCGTTCTTTGGCTGACGGCCGTGGATGCCAGCCGCACTTATTCGGAAGCGTGGGTCGGCGCACTGAGCGAGTTGAAGGGTGGCGCGGTACTGATGCAATCCGAAGGGGTATATTGCATGCCGCACAAGTGAGTGCGCCGAGAGGGGAGGGGAAGGTAGCGGAGGCCGATGGTCTGGCCTCAACCGCCAGCCACTGGCGGTTCAGAAAAGCCCCGGGGACAATCGTCGGACCCTTGCTGCTGAGGCGCTTCGGAAGGGCCGACTGGGGCGTATTCCGCTGAACCGCTAGGCCGAACCTTCGAAAATCGCGGCGGTCATCGCTCACCTGCTTTCCGAGTATGCCAGCATGTCTTCGGCTAGATCTTTTACGGTTCCATCACTGAAAGTGCACCGTGCGATGGCAAGCGCGGTGCCAGGAAGCGTCCTCGCGAGCTTGACACGCTGATGTACGGGCTTGCCAGTTCTCAGGTGCGCCAAACACTCATTCTCGGATGAGGCAAATTACTGAAGCGCTACCGTCGGGCAGGCGGGGCGAAGATCGGAAGCGGCTTAGCCGCTCCTGCATCGTGGGCGTAGCTACCCAACGTGGTTTCTACTTCGTAAATTAACTGTATAGGGGCTCTTGTAACCGAGAGCATCAAGTCACATCTGACGACAAAACTTTGCGACTGAAGGAATTTCCAGTAATTCAATGCACCCGGAGGGGAGGGGACCAACAAGTGGCTGACTATTTTGAAATCGATTTTCTTGGCGTAGAAACCAAGAAGAGCGGCGACGCGATTGCGCTTCGCTACGAAAAAGACGGTGCAACGTTCATCCACGTCGTTGATGGCGGCTATGCCACCACCGGTGAAACCCTGCGCAACCATGTGCTGGCACACTACGACAATCCCAAATTCATCGACCATGTAGTTGCCACGCACAATGATGGCGACCACGCCCGCGGCCTGGTGGCGGTCCTTGAGCATTTTGAGGTCGGCGTCCTGTGGATGCTCCGGCCATGGATGTATGCGGACGAGCTTATTGGACGGTTCGAGACCTACACCAGCATCGATCGTTTGCGGTCCACTCTGCGGTCGGCCTACGCCAACCTGGCTGCGCTTGAGGATATCGCGGTCAAGAAGGGCATAGAGATCCGCGAGCCCTTCCAGGGCGCGTGGATCGGCGCATTCCACGTGATGGCGCCGACCCGGGCACGGTTTCTCGATCTGATCGTCACGTCCAACAAAACGCCGGAGGCCAAGGCCGAGGAGGTTACGGGCGGCGGGATCTTCACGACGCTTCTCGAGAAAGCGATCACGGCCGTCGCCCTGATCAGGGCTGCGTGGGGGGCCGAAGCGTTCCCGGCAGAGGACACCAGCAACGAAAACGAGATGAGCGTGGTGCAGTACGCGGAGATGTGCGGCGAGAAGATCTTGCTTACGGCGGACACCGGCCGGGACGGATTGGCGGAAGTCATTGATTATGCGCCTGCTGCAGGGCTCTCGCTCCCTGGCATCAGTCGCTTTCAGGTCCCGCATCACGGCGGGCGCCGCAACCTCACGACTGATTTGCTGGATAAGATCCTAGGTCCACGCCTCGAAAACCCTCCTGCGCAGGGCCATTTCACGGCGATCATCAGCTCGGCAAAAGAAGACGAGGATCATCCGCGAAAGGTGGTCATGCGCGCCGCGATCCACCGCGGCGCGAACCTGCACATGACCGAGGGCAGGGACATCCGTTCCTCCTCCGCCGGTGCACCCGCCCGGAGTGGATGGAATGCGCTCACGCCCGCAAGCTATCCTGACGAGTACGAGGAATAGCCATGGCGATTCCTCTCACCACTGACATCGCGCAGATGTTCGACGGCTATGGTCGCCAGGCCCGACTGTTCCCGGGCCTGCTGACGATCTTTCCGCCTTTGCTGGCAGTCATGGCTTGGTTTCCCTGGCTGATCGTGTCGAGTGTCGCAGCAACTTTGCTCACGATTGCGACGTCATGCGGCCTGCTCTACGCGCTCGGGTCATGGGCCCGAACCAAGGGGCGACGGATCGAGCCTGGACTGCGCAGGCGGTGGGGCGGATGGCCTACGACCATCCTGCTGCGGCACACTAGCGAGCTCGACGTGCATACCCGCCGTCGCTATCACGCCTTCCTGGGCGCTGCCGTGCCGAACATTCCGGTTTTCCCGACCGCCGAACAGGAGGCGGCAGATCCCGCCGCCGCCAATGCCGTTTACGATTCGGCCGTGATTTGGCTCAAGGAACGGGCGAGGGGGAAGGAGTTCGCAATGGTGAACCGCGAAAATGCCCAATACGGCTTTCGCCGCAACCTGCGCGGGCTCAAGCCGATCGGCATCACCGCCTGTGCCATCACCCTGCTGGCTTCACTAGGCGCCATCATCTACAGCAACCCCGGCTTCATTGACCTCGTGCAGGCGCACGCATGGCGTTCAGCGATCGCAATCCTGACCCCGCTGGGTCCGGCGGTGCTGTCCGCCATGGTAGTGAACGCGTTTGCGATACTCATCTGGATCTTCGTGGTCACGAACCGCTGGGTATGGGAGGCTGGAATCCAGTACGCCACGGCCTTGCTCACGACCTGTGACAAAGTCCAGCTGCAGCAAACGCCTGCGGTACGCAATGCCGCGAGCACGGGCAACTGAGTCATGGACCTCAGGATTTTCGATGTCGAGCACGGACAGTGCTCGCATATCGTCACCAGCACCAACAGGCACATCCTGATTGATGCCGGCCACAACTCAAGCACCAATTGGCGGCCTTCGACCTATCTTCCGCGCCGGGGCATCTCCCACATCGACAAACTCATCATTTCGAATTTCGACGAGGACCATGCGAGCGACCTGCACAACCTGGTGGAGACCGTCAGCATAGGAACGCTGATGAAAAATCCCTCGGTGTCGCCGCACAACCTCCGGCAACTCAAGGAAATCGGTGGCATAGGCCGAGGCATTGATGCGCTCGCGGATTTGATGGCGAGGTACACTGCGTCCGTCAGCAGCAATATCGACTACGGCGACTTCAAGATCCGCAGCTTCTGGAACCGTTATCCGGCCGAATTCGAGGATGAGAACAACCTCAGCCTGGTCTCGATCATTGAAAGCCATGGCATAAGGATTTGTTTTCCGGGCGATATGGAAGTTGCTGGGTGGGAGCGTCTGTTGGCTCGCGAAAGCTTCCGCGCGGCCATGGGCGAGGTCGACATCTTGGTCGCCTCCCACCACGGCAGACGCAACGGGTGCAGCGAGCGTCTTTTCGATGAGACAGGCCTCTCCCCGTACTTTGTCCGCATCGCAGGACACCGTGCGCTGGTACCGCCATCGTTGCCGCGGATTCGAGCTGAACGGGGAACGACGGCATGTCCTAACCACGCGAAGGGATGGTCGGGTCCGGATACAAACAAGCCCGCAAGGGGCAGTAGTCGACGTGTTCTGATCTGTGGCAGGACAATATATCCTTCGTGTCGTTTCGCTTTGCAAAACGGAAGCGCCCCGATCTGTCTCGCGGCGCCCGTGAAACGCTCAAGTTGATATCCTGCGCAGCCAGCCCCTTCGCAAGCGGCCGGAATATTACCATGAAGGCGCCAGCCGCGACGTGAAGCGATGCCACAGATAGTCTGCGGCCTGTTCAGCTGTCATCCGTTTCACGTTGATTGACCTTTCGAATTCGGACAGGCCCATTGCCATCGTCGCTGCGAAATGCAGGCCGTCTTCTTGGTCGATCGTCAAAAGCTCGTTGAAGCTGTTGTCGTTGCTGCGTAGGCCCTCGGAGAACTGAATGCCGTTGTCCGAGAAGGGACCGCCCATCCAAACCCTGCACGCACATTTGCTGCCGCCGTCGACGAAAAGCTCCGCGCGGAAGTCGGTGGTAACGGCCTGAAAATCGGTCTCGATGCGCGGATCTTGCTGAGCAAGGTTGAGATTCTTTTCGAACAACGCCCGGATGATTTCAAAGCCCTCTCGGATGAAGCGCCGTTTTTCGGCATCGGTAGGAATTCGTTTGAGGTTCGGGAGGATAGTCGTCAGGCGCGACCCGCCCGCGCTGTCCTGTCTGTCAGGTCCCGGGAAATCCTTATGTGGGACACTTCCGGCGAGGCCCGGAAAGTTCGGTCGAGTTAGAGGCTTCGCACGGTTGCTATCGATGCCGGCCAGCAAGGTTGCCCGAGCAGTTTCTTCTGGCATGTCGATGATACGGATTTGAACGAGCGACGTCAGGAGACCAATCGGTTGGCAAGGGCGCACCAGTACAGGAACCAGCTTACGGTTCAGCCCCTGTGGGTCGCTTGTAAAGGCCGCAGCCCATTCCGGAGAGGTGAACTGCGATTTCAGGTAGTCGGGCGACAAGACCAAAATTGTGCGGACTGCTTCCGCGGCAGCCCGTTGCATCTCGAGCACAAAGTTGCTTCCCGGCCGGAAATCCCAAGCCTGGATGGTGACAGTTAATCCGGCCTCCTCGAGCACGTAACCAATCCATTCGGCCCAAGCCGTATCGGCATGCGTATAGCTGATGAAGAAGTCAGTCATGATGGTTCCAGCCTATTCTCGGGCGACTCATAGAAGCATGGATTGCGGGTAATGCGAGAGATCCCATCGCGTTCGTCGGGGCACGGGTTCAGGGGGTCTAAACCCTAAAAGGACAATGTGGCGCTGCTCTTAACCTCAAGGGATTATGGAGGGCCACGAGTGCTGTGAGCGGCGTCCTTGGTCCGCTTTCGCAAACTTCGCGCGCGGTAGCGTTCGCTCTCAACAAAAGTATGCTCATGGGTGCGGAGCTTCGAAACCAACGCCTGCAAATTAGGGCTTTTGTCGATCGAATTCAAAATGCCGTCGATGCTGTGTTGGAGGAACTTACCGCTTCGACCGGCAAGAATTCCGTCGGCCTCGATCCCACAGGCGATCTCCGTAAGGTTCAGGACTTCCGCTAAATGATCCTCTTGGTCGTCAGGAGAGGCTTTATCAAAGGCCCTCCACTCCTCCCGCATCGATTGGACGACCGCAAGATAGATAGCGGCTGACGTGGCACGACGGTTCGCCCTGGCTTCCCAGAATGAGAATAACAACGTCACCACCGCGACAGGAAGGCCCGCGATGGTAATCACGTCAGCGATGGTCTGAATTTGGCTCAAGCTAGAAAGCTCTATGAGCGCTTCTTGTCCCCCGACGCACCACCACCGGCGCCGGTTTGTCTAGCGCCGGCGTTGTCGGTGCTCGAGCCAGACGGTTTCGAGCCCCACTGATCGAGGCGATCAGTCACCCTGGCGTTCGATGTTGTCCTGGTCGTATGTGCATCGCCGATTTTAGTGGTTGATAGGTTCGAAGGCTTTTTCTCTTTGTTTGACATTTAAGCCTCTGTGTTCGCGAGTTGGGTGTAAAGTTTTTCCAAGGCTACAGCGCCGAGTCGCCATTTAATAAATGCTAGACTAGCACAGCTTTTTCAGCAGAGCAGGGGACATGGGCAATCCAAAGCGTCTTGCGGTTTTTCTCGACGGCACCTGGAATACGGTCGGAGACAACACCAACGTCTGGCGCCTGAAGTCTCTTTGTGATCCCGATGATCCGGCACAACTGGTCTACTACAGCACGGGCGTAGGTACGCAACTCGGGGAGAAAATCCGTGGTGGCCTGTTCGGCCTTGGGATCGACCATGAAATTTCCGAAGCCTACGAATGGTTAGTCGATCACTACAATAAGGGAGACAAGCTCTACATTTTTGGTTTTAGCCGCGGCGCCTACACCGCCCGGAGCTTGTCCGGGCTCATATCCAAATGTGGACTGCTCAAACCGGGCTCTCCAATCTCCATAAGGCAGCTCTACGATCGCTATCGGCGGCGAACCGACAAGACGATTCGTGAACTGCTTCAGGTTCTCGAGCGGGCAGGAGGAGATGCGACCGCTGTCCAACTCGAGGAGCGCTGGCTTCTGCGGTATTCCAATCCGATCAATATTGATTTTGTTGGCATCTGGGACACCGTGGGCTCCCTCGGAGTGCCGATCGGCGCAAAGCGCAATATTGCGAAATACAGGTTTCTTGATACGCATCTCAGGCTCAGCAACCTCAATGCTTATCATGCGCTGGCGATCGATGAGCATCGCGCTTCATTTGCGCCGACGCTCTGGACCAGGACGGTGGCGGCCGGTGCTTCCAATCCAGCACCAGCTCGAGCGATCGAGAACGTGGAACAGCGATGGTTTGTGGGTGCGCATGCCAACATTGGCGGGGGTTACCCAAGTGATCTGCTGGCCCAGATTCCATTGAAGTGGCTGATGGCCAAGGCCGAGTTCCATGGACTCAAATTCCGATCGCAGGTCGATGTAGACCAGGGCAATGCTCTCCCACCAGTTGCCGACTCCTACGCCGGCTTTCTTGGCGGAATTTATCGCTATTTTACAAAGCCCTATAATCGGCCGATAGGCGCACCGCCGCTTGCGGGCAGCGACGCCACGACTTCAACGATCAATGAGACGATCGACGGCAGTGTTTTCGACCGTTGGCGCGCGCAGCTTACCTACAGACCCAAGAATTTGCAGGACTGGGCCGCCAGAATAGGTGTTGATCCGGCAACCATCAACCGCTCAGTGCCGGCGGCTGACCCGCTTCGTGGCGAGCCTATTCCTAGGTAAGCATTTATTGGCGGCTCAGGCGGCACAGAGCTTTGCTCTTGGCGGTCTGCAGCGCTGAAATGATGCACGAAGAGAGGGTTTTTGTAAGCCGCTACACGCTAAAGTTGCATAATATCTGTTATGGAACTTAGAGGCAGTTCCAGAAGTGTTGCAAATTTGGGTTGCGGTACGCTTGGCACGTGCGCTTTCTTTCCGCAAGGAAACCGCCGTCAATGCCAATCTCAGCGTTGAATGAGGTGTTTGCGGGCCGCGAAGCGGAGCGCCCCAATAGAGGAGCGTAGCGGCCCGTAAACACCGCTAGGCGGTGTTTTTCGTTGCGGTTTGAAGTTACCTTCGAGACATGCCGTGTTTGAAGCTGCGTCATCGACCGCTGCCTCCGTCGTTGGCTGGCTGGGTCCTTACAGACCGACACGGCCGGCCTCGCTATTGGCCGACGATCTGCGTGGAAATGGCTCACGCTCGCGCGTCCGATCGAACGCAGCAGGTGCATCTTGGCGCTCTCGACCGCCTCTATGCGTCGGCGGCGGCACAGCTAGGAACGGATCGGCTGGATAGTGTCTCCTGGCAGAGGGCGACCTCGATGCTCTTGAGCAGGTGCTGGCTGGCTTTCTCGGCAAGCTGCGCATTGTATGGTCAACTGACGCCGGCACCTCCGTCGACGAGAGCCCCGCTGAAGGCGCTTCCGGCGCTTGTCATCGAGGATCTCTGGGAGCAGTTCGATTCCACCTCGGCACGCAATCCGTTCCGTAGCACCCCACTTCGATGGCGCAATCTTCTGATCTTCCTTTTACTACTGCACTGGGACTGCGGCGCGGAGAAGTCGGACTTCTGCCGGCAAATGCCATCAAAGACGAATTCGATCCCTCAACCGGTGAGAACGCTACTGGATCAATGTCGAGCCGAGCCCTGACTTAGATCCCCGATATGAAGCACCTGGGCTGAAGACGGAAACAGCCGCCGGCAATTACCGATGTCCCTTGAAGTCCCGAAGGTCCATGACCTCTACGTTCAGAATTATCGGGCCAAGGGACGCCATCCCTTTCTGATCACGTCCCAGCAAGCACGTCCGTTGTCGCTTCGGGCATTCGGCTACGTCTTCGAGACCATTACCGCGAACCTGACCAGCCCTGCCCGGCGCGCTGAAACCGTTGCCCGCTCTATACCGTGCCGCGCTCGGGCCGTCTGCTCATGACGGTGATCGAAACCCACCTCCGGCCGGTCGCGGCGCTTCGATGACGGAGATTGTGTGTGCCGCTCATTCTTCCATCCGGGGCTGGGGCGAGGCTGGCATAGTCGAGACCGGTGTATGGCGAGCAGAGCAGGCCGGCAGAAGAAGCGGGGGCGTTCCTGTAGCTCGGCAAGCTCCAGAAATAGACGCTCTTTTTCAAGCCTACGGCCTCGACGGCAAGCGCAATGGCCGGACGGTTTCTTGCCTGTGCCCGCAGGCCGAGCGATATTATCTCACCTGGAACGATAATCGAACGTTGTCGCCTGCGGCGAGCTATTCCGGACATTCTCCACCGAGGGAGCGGGCCATTTGATCGCTACAGCTCTCTCCCAGCGCGCCTCTGCATCGCCCAAAGCCTCAGCGGCGCGCCGATCGACATGATCGGCTTCGGATAGAGCCGAACAGGAGTCGGCTCGTTCAAGGCATCGGCAACCATTGGTTCATTGCGGCCGGTGGCAAGGTCGGCGGCCAGCATGCCATAGAGCGTGCCCTGCACCGTTCCGAGCCCGTTGCAGCAGCCGGCCACGAAAACCCGCTCTTCGACTTCGCCAAATGCCGGCGCGGAGTTGAGAGAAAGACAGAGATGGCCTCCCCAACGAAATTCCATCGGTATCCTACCCAACATCGGGAAGCGCGCCCGGAACGACAGATCGTGCGCGGCCCCAATCCGATTGATCTGTTTCTCGCTCGTGGACATGTCCGGGTTATAGGTAAAGGTGTTGCGGACGACGATGCGGTCTCCGATGCGGCGGATGGTCGAGCCCATCGGATCAGCCGGGATCAAGCCCCAATGCGGCTCACCGCCCAGGACAGCCTGCTCGCTTTTGGAGAGCGGCCTTGTCATGCTGGCGTAGGTGCACACATGCAGCAGGCGTTTTTTGAAAAAGCCAAAACTTTCGAGATGGCCATTGATTGTGAATATCAGCCGCGGGGCCGAGATCTCGCCCTCGGCCGTTTTCACCGTGTGCAGTTTGCCGGTCTGCAGGGATGTGACGGGTGAATTCTCGAATAGCTGCACGCGGCTGGATAAACCTTCAGCGAGTCCACGAATGAATCCGGCTGGCTGTGCCATCACCGTCCCCGGCGTGAAGGTGCCGCCGACGAAGAAATCGGTTCCAGTGATCTGCTTTAGCTGCGTCCGGTCGAGTCGCTCGAACGGTTCGGCCAAGCCTGTCAGGTGGTTTTCAAACTCGCGTAGCACGGCGAGGCCATGATCGGTCGCTGCGCCATGGAACTTGCCGGCCCGAACGAAGAAGCTCTGCAATCCGTATTCGTCCGCTGCGGAAGCCGAGAACTCGATCGCGGCGCGGTTCATGCGGATGCGCTTGCGGTCGTGGTCCTGGCTTCCGCCATAGTTCTCGCCGCCAAGCTCGTGCGGCAGGTCGATCATGAAGCCGGAGTTGCGCCCTGCAGCACCCCAGCCAACACGCTGCGCGTCGACTACCACTATGCGCTCGTTCGGCACCAATTGTGAGAGGCGCCGCGCGGCCGCCAATCCAGCAAACCCAGCTCCTACAATGAGCCAGTCCGCCTTGTGGCGGCCGCGCAGCACCTCAGGTGCCTTGGGAGGCGGCAGAATACCGTACCAGCCGGGCATCGATGTGTCCGCGGGCGTGCGGACAGCTTCATGATCGCTCATCGGTGCGGCCAGGCTAGTCTACCGAACTCGAAACTTTAGGATCGGAGATGTCCGCCCAGATGGTCTTGAGTTCAGTATATTGGTCGTGGGCGTGCAATGACTTGTCTCGTCCGCCGAAGCCCGAAAGCTTGAAGCCGCCGAAGGGGGTCGAGACGTCTCCTTCGCCGTAGCAGTTGATGGTCACCGTCCCGGCGCGAATGTCGCGCGCGATGCGATGCGCCTTGCCGAGATTGGCGGTAAAGATTGAAGCTGCAAGCCCGTATTGCGTATCGTTGGCGACCCGGAGTGCCTCGTCAGCGTTGGCTACCTTGATGACCGAGAGCACTGGACCGAAAATCTCCTCTCGCGCAATCGTCATTTCGGGCGTGACATCGTCGAATACGGTGGGCTCGATGAAATAGCCTTTCCCATGCTTGTGGGCGTTGCCGCCCGTGACGATCCTGGCGCCTTCCGCCCGCCCCTTCTTGATGTAGCCCATGATGCGGTCGAACTGCTCCTTCGACACAATGGCGCCCAGCCGATTGCCCGGATCCAACGGCTCGCCCAAAGGCCATTCCTTGAGCTTGTGGAGGACCGTTTCCACCAAGCGGTCCTTGATCTTCTCGTGCACGATCAGGCGGGAATTGGACGAGCAGTTCTCGCCCATGTTCCAGAAGACAGCCTGGGTGACATGCTGTGCGACGACATCCAAGTTCTCGGCGTCATCGAGCACGATGCACGGATTCTTCCCCCCGCATTCGAGCACGATGCGCTTTAGGTTGGACTTGGCGGAATATTCCAGGAATTTCCGGCCGACATCAGTGGATCCCGTGAAGGCAACCATGTCGATATCGGGATGCATGCCGATTGCCTTGCCGGTCACTTCGCCCGGCCCCGTGACGATCTGCAAGACGCCCGGCGGCAAGCCGGCCTCATGCGCCAGCTCCGCGATCCGCAACGTCGACATGTTGGTCTGCTCGGCCGGCTTGACGATTACCGAATTACCGGTTGCCAGTGCCGGCCCGATCTTCCAGGCCAACATCAGGATCGGAAAATTCCAGGGCAGAACGCAAGCGACCACGCCCAGCGGCTGGCGCACGATCATGGACACGACGCCATCGCCTGATGGCGACGTCTGACCGTATACCTTGTCGGTCGCTTCCGCGTGCCATTCCAGGCAATGCAGGGCCTCGGGAATGTCAATACTTTCGACATCGTAGATCGGCTTGCCGCTTTCAATGGTCTCAAGCACGGCAAGCTCGTGAGCGCTGCGCTTCATCAGCTTGACAAGGCGGCGCAGCACGCGCTTGCGCTCGCTCGGATGCGCACGCGACCAAGCGCCCGATTCAAACGCCAGCCGGGCTTTTTGGACGGCGAGATCGACGTCAACCTGACTGCAGGAGGCTATCCTAGCAATCACCTGCCCCGTCGCGGGATTGATGGTTTCGAACGTCCCGCCGGAGTGTGCCGGCCGCGCCGTTCCGTCGATCACCGCGTTGGTTGGCAGCGGCAGGCTCTCCGCCAGATTCTGGTACTCATCACGCGTTAATAGCGATGACATTCTCGGAAGCCCTCTTTTGGGATTTTGCGGTGATTGATGCAATGACTGCCTTAAGGGTGCGGATCGTCGTCTCGAGTTCCCGCTTCTGTTCGTCGTCGAGTGCGCGCATCGGCCGGCGCACTGGCCCAGCCGGCAATCCTGCCAGCTCGCAGCCAAATTTGATGCTCTGGACGAATTTGCCGCCTTGTTCGAGAAGTCTCATCAAAGGCAGCAGCGCCGACATAATCTGCCGGCCCTTGGTGAAGTCCTTCTCAATCACGCATGCGTCATAGAGCGCAAGATGCTCCGCAGGCAGACAGTTGCCGGCGCCGCAGACCCAGCCCTTTGCGCCCCAGGCGAAGAACTCCAGCGCCTGATCATCCATACCGCAGAACAGGTCGATATGCGGATAGTCACGCGCCAGCGCATGCAACTGGTTCATGCTGCCGCTGGATTCCTTGATGGCGCAGAAATTGGTGCTGCGACCGACTCGATCCAGGAACTCGAGCTCCATCATCGTGCCGGTTCGTCCGGGATAGTTGTAGAGCATCACCGGCAGATTGGCGGCCTTGTCGATCGCCAGAGCATGATTGGCAAGTTCGAGCTGCGTGGGAACGGCGTAGTACGGCGAGCCGATAAGGATGCCGTCGTACTTCAGGTCTTTCGCTATTAGCGCATATTCAATGCAGTCGTCGGTGCGAATAGCACCAACACCGGCGATTAGAGGCATCTTCCCCTTCACCACGCTCCTGGCAAGCTTCAGTAGGCTGACACGTTCATCGCGGGATTGGGCATAGTATTCCCCGGTCGTCCCTCCGACGATGATGCCGTGCACACCCGACGAGACAAGGTACTCGACCATCACACAGAAGCCGTCGCGGTCGATCGATCCGTCCAAATGAAACGGCGTGGTAACGGGCGGAATAACGCCTTTGAACGACATCTGCCTGGCTCCAAATTGGGTTCAGGCCCATGGTTATAGGGAAGGATGGTGCGCCTAGCAGTCGAAATAAAATCACTCGACAGGCGACTTTTTTGCTGGGACCCGGCGAGCCGGCCGTTGCAGTGTCCGCTAGTGATCCGCCAATAAGATGAATGGGCTGCTTCCCTGCGGGGTTAATCGGCCTGCGAAAACTGTTGCCCGCGAACAGAAAGCAGCGCATCGAAACCCGAGTTACGGAACGCAGCGAGCGAGGATAGAACAGGTAGTTGCGCCACACATGCTCTCGCGCCTCACCAGCGCGGCCGGATTAAAAGGTGCGTTTCGCCGATTGGTTGACTAGTCAGCAGACATCGCTCACATCGAAAAGAACGCCTCGGGCACTATTACATCTCTTGGGCAATCGGCTGGCAAAGCGAGCCTAGCGGTGAGCCTCGCAACACGCGCCGCGCTCGATCGTGAGGCCAAGGGCTGCTTGACGACGAGTGTCCCTCCGACACACGCCGGGGACTTTGGGTGCAAATGGCGTACCGGTGTACGAGCTACAGGCATCAGTTTTCCCGCTCTTCCGCGGCGAGCTCTCTTAGCCATTTTCGCAAGAGCTCCGCGGCGGGCGAAAGTGTTCGGTTGTCATTCCAGGTAAGATAATACCCCCCCGGAGCAGGCAGCTCGAGGTCGGTGATCCTGACTAATTTGCCGTCTTTTATGAGCGGCAGCACCAACCGGTGCCACCCCACGGCGATGCCTTGGTCGGCCTGAGCGGCCTGCAACGTCACCGAAAATTTGCCAAATCTGCGGCCGCGAGGAGTTCCATGGGGGATACCGGCGCGCCTGAATACCTCATCCCACCCAGTCCAATCTGGATCTACCCAGTTGACGTGGAGGAGCGGCAGCTCGGGAAGCGACTCTGCCGTGGCATCCCGGTGCTCTTGAGCAAAATCAGGCCCGCACACAGGATAAATTGTGTCGTCAAATAGCAGTTCTGTGCTTTCGTCCGGCCATGAACCGAACCCATAGCGGATCCGCAACTCGACTTCAGCGCGCCGGTAGTCGCGCGAATTGTCGGAAATCAGGTGGTCGACCGCGATTTCCGGATAACGATTCCAGAAACCCGGCATACGCGGTATCAGCCACATTGACGCGATGCCATCTGAACAGGCGATTGTGACGTTCTTGGAGCGATCACCCTTCTTAATGCTTCTGACAACCTCCGACGCCCTGGAAAAGCCAGTTGCCAGTACCGCATAAAGGTCCTCACCGGCACTGGTGAGCATGACTCCGGTTCCCAGCCGTACGAAAAGAGGAACGCCAATCTCGTCCTCAATGGCCTTAATCTGCCGACTCACTGCACCCGGTGTCACGTTAAGTTCGGCAGCCGCGAGCTTGAACGACAAGTGCCGTGCAGATGCCTCGAACACTGCAAGGGCGGTCAGGGACGGGAGATCGTAGTAGCGACGAACCATTGGACACTTCAACCAAACTGCCCGCCCCGAAATCCGGACGGCGC
This sequence comes from Mesorhizobium sp. M0904, assembly GCF_040319475.1. NCBI lineage: Bacteria > Pseudomonadati > Pseudomonadota > Alphaproteobacteria > Hyphomicrobiales > Phyllobacteriaceae > Mesorhizobium > Mesorhizobium sp. M0904. The sequence goes on from NZ_JAMYOC010000037.1 coordinate 35,900, forward strand.
TTTAGTCAACACCGGGGTGAGACTTTTGCATTAGGTCGAGTCCCCAGGATTAAGCAATAGTCACGCTGAGGGCGCTTACTCATTGCCCTGCTTTTCTTTTGTTTTGGAGACCAGCATGACTGCTGAAGCGAGAGCTTCGCGAAGAGGTGGGCGGGATGCGCGCCGAACGATCCGCACGGCGCCCAACGTCGAAATGCTGCCGACGCTCAGGCGTGGTCTCCCGGTGGTCGAGCCGATGGACGCTGAGCAGGTCGAGCGCATTCACGAGGCCTCTCTTGCAATCCTGGAGGAAGTTGGCGTTGTTTTCCGCGATCCGATCGCGATTGAGGACTGGAAGCGTGCCGGAGCGGACGTGCGCGCAGACGATCGCGTTCACCTCGACCGCGGCCTCGTTATGGAGCTTATCAAGACCATTCCACCCGAAATCGAATATTTCGCTCGCGACCCTTCGAAGAATGTCGAGCTTGGAGGCGGCAAGTCGATATTCGTGCCGATGACCGGCGCTCCTTATATGCGTGACCTCGATGACGTCAGGCGAGGCCCGACCATCGCGGACTTGGGCACCTTCCACAAGCTGGCGCACATGATGCCGGCGCTGCATTCATCGGCGCATCACATCGTCGAGCCGATGGACCTCGTCGTCGCGCATCGGCACCTGCATATCACCTATTCGTCAATGAAGCATTCCGATAAGATCTTCATGGGTATGACGACCTCGCCCAAGAATGCCGAGGATGTGCTCGACATGTGCGAGATCCTCTTCGGCGAGGGCTTCCTCGAGACCCATGCCGTCACGACCGGCAATTGCAATGGCAATTCGCCGCTTGTGTGGGATCAGGTCATGCTTGGTGCCATGCGGGCGTTCTGCCGGCGCAACCAGCCGGTCTTGTGCTCGCCGTTCGTGCTCGGCGGCGCGAACACGCCCGCCTCGACGGCGGCCGCTGTGGCGCAGCTCAACGCTGAAGCGCTCTCGGCGCTCGCCTATACCCAGGTGATCCGCAAGGGCTGCCCGGCCATCTACGGCCATTACCTTTCGACGGTCTCGATGCAGTCTGGCGCCCCTATGGCTGGAACGCCCGAGATATCGCTCATGAACTTCATGATCGGTCAGATGGCTCGGCGATACAACATCCCATGGCGCACCTCCAACTTGCTGGGCGGCGCGAAAATATTCGACGCTCAGGCGGGCTACGAAAGCGCGATGACGATGATGGCGGTGCTGATGTCGGGGGCCAACTATATCTGGCATTCGGCAGGCTGGAACGAAGCCGGCATGCATTGCTCAATCGCCAAATTTGTTGTCGACGCGGAGGTCTGCGACATGGGCTACCGCATGACCAAGGGCATCCAATGGGATGATTTCGACGAAGCTCTGTCGGCCATTCGTGATGTTGGACCTGGCGGCCATTACCTCGGCCACCCACACACCCAGGCCAATTTTCAACGCGCCTTTTTCATTCCAAAGCTCTTCGACAACAATTCCATTGAGCAGTGGAAGGCCGATGGATCGAAGGACATAAAACAGCGCGCCCTTGAACACGCCAGGCATCTTTTGGGAGAGTATCAGGAGCCCAAGTTGGACCCGGCCAAAGATGAGGAACTGCGAGCATATATCGAACGCCGTTCGCGCGAGATTCCTGCGGTTGAAGCCCTCAACGACGAACATTGAGTTCAACGATGCGCATCGAGACAATCAATGTATATACGACCCCGCTCCCGGTGAAGGGGGGCGTGTACCGGATGGCGAGTACCGACGTCCAGTCGCTCGACAGTACCTTGATCGAGATCGTCACGGATGATGGCATTATCGGTTGGGGTGAGACGTGTCCGGTCGGGCCTGTCTATCAGCCGCACCACGCACTCGGCGCCCGCGCCGCGATCGCCGAAATCGCGCCGGGCCTCGTCGGTCTGGAGATCGCCTCGATCAGGCTTCTGGCAACACGAATGGACGAGCGCCTGAACGGGCACGGCTATGCCAAGGCCGCATTCGACATTGCCTTTCTCGATCTTCTCGGCCAGAAGCTCGGCGTGCCAGTCTCGACGCTTCTGGGCGGCGCGCTGACGGACCGGGTCCCGGCCTACTATTCGCTGATCGTCGGCCCGCCGGACGAAACAGCCAGGGTCGCCGCCGACAAGGTGAAGGCAGGCTATCCGCGCCTGCAGATCAAGATCGCCGGGCGCAACCTCGAGGAGGATGTTGCCACGGTCCATAAGGTCTGGGAGGCGGTCGGCTACAAGGCGCGCATCGCGGTGGACGGTAACAGGGGCCTGACCGTCGCCGCCGCAATCCACCTCGACAGACTCTGCCAGACTATCCCGTTCGTCTTCGAGCAGCCCTGCAACACGATGGAAGAGGTCGCGACACTCAAGGGCCGCGTGACGCACCCTGTCTATCTGGACGAAAACACCGAGGACCAGAACGCAGTGCTGCGGGCGATTTCGACCGGCATTGCGGACGGCTTCGGCTTCAAGGTCACGCGACTGGGCGGCCTCACGAAGATGACCACTGTCCGGGACATCTGTGCGATCCGATCTCTTCCGCACACTTGCGATGACGCGTGGGGCGGCGATGTGATTGCAGCAGCTTGCGTCCATCTCGCCTCGACAGTCGAGCCACGGCGGTTTGAAGGCGCATGGATTGCCCAGGAGTACATCGACGGGCACTATGATCCCGAGAACCCAATAGTGATACGAAACGGGCATATTGCCGTGCCGCAGCGGCCTGGGCTCGGTGTTCAGCCCCAGGCAAAGAAACTCGGCGGACCAATAGTAACATACGGACGCTGATGAACGCTCCGGCTACAATCCACGCGATAAAAGCTATAGAGCGGCCGGATGATCTGTCCCTCGATCGAACGCTGGACATTGCCATTCTGGTACTGCCAGGCTTTTCGCACCTTGCGCTTCACGCTTACCTCGAGCCGTTTCGGATAGCGAATGTGCTGACGAAGGCCTCTTTGTTTCGGTGGCAAATTGCGGGGCTAGACAACAAGCCGGTTTACGGTGCGAACAACATCGCAATTTCTGTTGAAGTCACCACCGGGGCCTTAAGCGCTAGCAATGCGCATCTCAACCAGCTCGTAATCATCGCGGGTGAGCAGGTTGAACATCAGCACACTCCGCAGTTGCAGGCGTTCCTACGACGCGTGGCAAGGCAGGGCATTTTCATCTCGGCATTGGGCACGGCCACGTGGCTCCTGGCAGAAACTGGCTTGTTAGCCGATACCTCCTGCACGATCCATTGGTCCCGGCTCGCCGCTTTTTCCGAGGTGTTCCGCAAACCGCGTATACTAGAAACGCTCTTCGTGAAGGACGGACAGTACTCCACTTGCGCCGGCGAACTGGCGGCGTTCGACCTGGCAGTCGATCTCATTGCGAGCCACGCTGGCGCAACGGTGGCGCAACAAGTATGTCGTCATGCGATTGTTGACGGTCAACGCTCTGGTTCAAATCGCCAGACTGCTCCATCGGGACTGTCGTACGCAAACGTCAGCCAAAAACTTGTTGTCGCCGTTCAGACGATGGAGGCAAACCTTGATAACCCGCTCTCGATGCATGCCGTGGCCCACCGCGCCGGGGTTTCAAGGCGCCAACTTGAGCGACTTTTTGTCACACACGTTGGCGTCTCGCCGGCGAAGCATTATTTGAAAGTTAGACTCGATCACGCAAAGAGACTGATCGAGGGCACACGGATGCCATTGATCGACATTGCCATTGCATGCGGCTTCGTTTCATCATCGCATTTCTCGAAATGTTTCAAGGTGATCCATGGGACGACTCCGCAGCAATGCCGCCTTGAGGTACCAGCGTGGGTTGGACCGGGCCTAGGCTGATAGCGGGCGCTCGACTGCTCGAACGGTATTCCGAAGAACCCCATCGACTGATCGTAATCCAACCAGGCTTCCGATTGTCCAATCCGTCGGCTGCCCTATTGTCCCGTATGAATCGCGGGCCCGAGCGCGTATTCGATGCAATCCTCTGTGGGGATGGCCGACTCGCGCAATGAGCGGAATATTGCCTTGATCAGCGTCCTTGCTGACGTGGGAAGACTGACGTTCTCATCGCGTGACTGGGCATTAATACTCCCCAGTGGTGCCACCCACGATGGTGCCGTGCAGGGCTGAAGAAACGAGGTGCTCCACCATGACGCAAAGCCTCCGGGTGGAAGAGTCTGGTAACGGGCGGAATATGCCTTGAACGGCAGATCCTGGCTCCAGTTCGCCTATAGGCTCGTGGTTATTAAGATAAGGGAAGGACAGACACAGTCTACAGCCGAAATAAAATCACTTGGCATGCTACTTTTTTACGCAACCCCGCTCTGAAAAGTCATGCTAGCGCTGACCTTGAATCGGCTCATAGCAACGGGGAGCAACGATGAGCGGATGTGGAATCTTAAATCCGTTTGCTTGTGGCACCCTGCCGCTCGCACAATCGGTCAGCGATGGTCTGCGGTGGCTGGTCGACAATTACAGGCCGTTTTTCCAGCTGGTAAAGGCCCCTTTCGACACGGTTCTCCAGTCGCTGGTGTCGGTCATGACGTCGGCGCCGCCGCTGCTTGTGATCGCAGTGATTGTCCTCGTTGCATGGCAGCTGGCCAGCTGGCGCCTCGCTATCGTTTTGGGCGCGATCCTTTTCTTTATCGGCTTTATCGGCGTGTGGACGGAAACCATGATCACCCTTTCGATCGTCCTTACAGCCCTAATTTTTGCCCTGGCCATAGGCATTCCTCTCGGCATTATGTCCACCCGATCGGAGTGGCTGTATGCCGTTTTGCGACCAGTGCTGGACGGGATGCAGACCATTCCGGCATTTGTGTACCTCGTGCCCATCGTAATGCTTTTCGGCATCGGCAATGTGCCCGGCGTCATCGTGACGGTTATTTTTGCAGTCTCCCCCGTGATCCGGCTCATTTATCTTGGTATTGTGCAGGTTCCTGAAGAAGTGATCGAGGCCATGCGGGCGTTCGGAGCCAACGACCGCCAATTGCTTCTGAAGGCGCAGCTGCCGCTTGCCCTCCCGACAATAATGGCAGGTGTCAATCAGACGCTCATGATGTCTCTGTCGATGGTGGTCGTCGCGTCCATGATTGCGGTGGGAGGTCTCGGCCAAGGCAGCCCGATTCCCTTGTGAGTTATTGCTTCCCTTTGAGAAGCGATCAAGCACATTCGACGTAACCTTCGAGGTATAAAAGTCGTCTCCTTCAAGTCCTAGGACCCAGTCAGTTGTCGCGGCTG